>NZ_JBSUGC010000005.1:0-314310 GCF_054065485.1 Vreelandella sp. 2A-K22
ACTGCTGGGTACCGGCCAGCGAGGCCGCTTCGTGGGAGATACCTTCCATTAAGCAGCCGTCACCCAGGAAACACCAGGTGTGGTGATCGACGATGGTGTGACCGGGACGGTTAAACTGCGCCGCCAGAGTTTTTTCCGCGATGGCAAAGCCCACGGCATTGGCAAAACCCTGACCCAGTGGGCCAGTGGTGGTTTCAATGCCGGGCGCGTAGCCGAATTCCGGGTGGCCCGCGGTGGGCGAATGCAGCTGGCGGAAATTCTGCAGCTGTTCCAGGCTTAGCTCGTAGCCGCTGAGGTGGAGCAGCGAGTAAAGCAGCATGGAGCCGTGGCCATTGGAGAGCACAAAGCGGTCACGATCGGCCCACTTGGGGTCTTCGGGATTGTGCTTGAGGTAGTCATTCCATAGCACCTCGGCGATATCAGCCATACCCATGGGGGCGCCCGGGTGGCCGGATTTGGCCTTCTGAACGGCATCCATGGACAGGGCGCGAATGGCATTGGCCAGCTCAAAACGGTTATTCATAGCAGTGATACCTTAGTTGTTATATTGAGTAGCGTGTCGTTAGGCGCGAGCAGTCAAGCGTTGAGCAATCAGCGACTCTAATGTTTGTTGGTCGCTGGCGAAGCGTCGGATCCCGTCAGCCAGCATCTCGTTGGCCATTGCATTTTGGTTATGCTGCCAACGAAAGCCAGCTTCTGATAGCGGTGTGAATGCTTTATGAGTGACGGTTTTCTGCTGGATTTTTGAGGCCACCTCTCCTTCCATGCTATCAAGCTGTTCTAGCAGTGCGGGAGAGATGGTCAGGCGATGGCAGCCCGCCAACGCTAATACTTGATCGGTGGTACGAAAACTTGCCCCCATGACGACAGTGTCATAATGACCTGCGGCAGCCCTCTCGCAAATCCCCTTTACAAATAGCACGCCAGGGTCTTCTTCTGGTGTGAACTGTTCACCTGTTGTCTTTTGATACCAATCGCTAACGCGGCCAACGAAGGGCGATATCAGGTACACCCCAGCATCAAAGCAGGCCTGTGCCTGAGCATCGCTGAACAAGAGCGTTAAGTTGCAGTTGATGCCTTCACGCTCTAATTGCTGAGCCGCACGGATCCCTTCCCAGGTAGACGCGAGCTTGATCAGCACACGGCTGCGGTTAATGCCCATTTTTTCGTAGCGCTCAATCAGTTCGTAGGCCTTGTGAATACTGGCTTGGGTATTAAAAGAGAGGTGTGCGGACACTTCTGTCGATATTCGTCCAGGTACCACATTGGCAATTTGCCCGCCAATCGCAACCGAAAGTTGGTCAACTATTCGGCTCAGGTCGCTCTCATCACTACATGATTCAGCAAGCACCTTGTCGATCAACTCTTGGTAACGAGGCAGTTCGAAGGCCTTGAGAATCAACGAGGGGTTAGTGGTAGCGTCCTGCGGTTGATAGCGCTTTATGGCATCCAAGTCGCCCGTGTCGGCCACGACCAGTGAGTGTTCGCGTAATCCATCCAGAAGCGACATTGCCTACTCTCCTTAAAAATGAACATGCTGTGTTCAAATGATTGTCCATTTAGACCGATTTAGTCAAATCAGCGTGCCACTGAAATCGATTTTAAGGTCATTGAACAAAAGTATAGTGCTTGGTAGATAATGCTTTATATCCATATAATTCTTTTATTATCAATATATTATTGATTGTTTCTTGGTTTTTATCCTGAATCCTCCAAAAAAATACAACTAGATCTTATGATCGGTGTGTTTACAAATGCTCGGTTAGTGATAGATTGAATAGCGTCAGTAGACGGCTGGCAACTGCGTGGTGGTTTTCATCGTTGTTAGTCGTCCGCGTTTCTATTTCCTAGAAAGGGAGAGCATGAATGTCTAGTGCGACGTCTTCTCTCAGAGTCGCCATTGGCGGTGATGAGGCCGCTTACGACTTGAAAGAGATTCTCATTGGTTATATCCGAGAGTTAGGCTACGAGGTTGAAGATTTTGGCACTTTTAATGCCCAGCCGGTGCTGTACCCCGATGTTGCCTTTGAGGTGGCTACGGCGATTAAGGAGGGGCGCTTCGATCGTGCAGTACTGGTATGTGGCACGGGAATCGGAGTGGCTATTTCTGCCAATAAGGTGCCCGGTATCCGCGCTGCGCAGGCACACGATACTTACTCAGCAGCAAAGGCGCGCACCAGTAATAATGCACAGATTGTCACGCTGGGATCCAGAGTGATTGGGCCAGAGTTGGCTAAATCAATAGTGGCAACCTTTTTGGGCAGCAACTTTTCGGGTGGAAATTCCGAATTAAAAATAGCAAAGATTGACGAATATGAGTCTCGATTGAATACTCCGTAACCGTGGTATCGCTCATATTCGTCGACGCTGATTAATAACAACAGCATGCAAGCTGTGATCACGCAGTTTGGCCTCACTCCAGAGGATATAATAATGACACGCCTATTTAATGATCCAAATGATTTCCCTGAAGAAGCTCGTTTAGGTTTAGTAGCTGCTCATCGCGATAAGCTGATGGCTGTGCCGGGAGGTGTCGTACGCAGTACGCGCAGCCAGCCAGATAGTGTTGCGGTCGTGGTTGGCGGTGGTAGTGGCCATTACCCCACCTTTGCGGGGTTGGTCGGGCAAGGGTTGGCCCATGGGGCGGTCATGGGAAATCTGTTTTGCTCGCCTTCTGCACAGCAAGTTTATTCCGTCGCCAAAGCCGCCAACAACGGCGGTGGTGTGCTGCTCTCTTTTGGGAATTATGCGGGGGACGTGCTGCATTTTGGTGAGGCGCGCGAGCGTTTGATTGCGGACGGTATTCCCTGTGAAATCGTGCTGGTCACTGATGATGTCGCCAGTGCACCCTTGGCGGAGATTGATAAGCGCCGGGGCATCGCAGGTGATCTAACCGTTTTCAAGGCCGCCGCCGCTGCAGCAGAAAAGGGATTATCACTGGAAGAAGTAGTTCAAGTGGCGAAAGAGGCAAATCGCTGCACGCGCTCTTTTGGAGTGGCGTTTGAGGGATGCACGTTACCGGGTGCAGCCGATTCGCTCTTTCATGTGCCCGAAGGCAGGATGGCCATAGGGCTGGGGATTCACGGCGAGCCGGGTATTAGTGAGACGGATATTCCTTCCGCAGATGGCTTGGCAGAAATCCTCGTTGCCCGATTATTGGAAGAAGTTCCTGACGGTATCAGACTCCAAGGAGCTCGGGTGGCACCGATACTCAATGGCCTGGGTACTATTAAGTATGAAGAGCTGTTCGTTATTTATCGCAAGGTTGACGAGTTGCTGCAGGAAGCTGGATTAAGCATTGTGGAGCCCGATGTGGGCGAGCTGGTGACCAGTCTTGATATGGCCGGGGTTTCGCTGACGTTGTTCTGGCTTGATAAAGACATGGAGCCGCTGTGGACCGCCGCTGCGGATGCGCCGGGCTATCGAAAAGGCAGCGTGACGCCAGCGCAGGCGCTGGATCCTGCCGAGGTAGAGGTGGTTACGCAAGATGAGATTCCCGAGGCTAGCGATGCCTCGCGAAAATTAGCGTGCGGCGTCGTTGAGGCGCTCGAAGTGCTCGCAAATACGGTCAATGAAAACTGCGAGATGCTGGGCCAGATTGATGCTGTGGCTGGGGATGGTGATCACGGTATTGGTATGCAGCGGGGCAGCAGGGCTGCGCTTGAAGCGGCCAAAGAGGCTCTTGATGGCGGCGCGGGCGCGGAGACAGTGCTGCAGTGGGCTGGGCAGCGCTGGTCAGACGAAGCGGGCGGTACCTCTGGTGCTATCTGGCGGGTTATCTTAAAAGCGATGGGGGAGTCGCTTGGCAATGAGAAGCCGTTATCAGGACAGCGTCTTGCTGCTGGCGTGGTCAATGCCCGTCAGCAAGTCATGGCATTTGGTAAAGCTGAATTGGGCGATAAAACGCTTGTCGACGTGCTAGTGCCTTTTGCCGATGCCCTGTCGTGGGAGGCTGAGAAAGGCCAGGGAGCTTTGGCTTGCTGGGAATCCGCTGCACGCATAGCGAGTGAGGCTGCTGAGGCTACCAGGCAATTAATTCCCCGTGTTGGCCGCGCACGACCATTGGCTGAAAAAAGCGTGGGTACGCCTGATGCCGGTTCTGTTTCATTGGCGCTGATTATTCAGGCGCTGATTCCTGTGTTGAAAAAGTGTCAAGCAAGCTGACATGATACATGCCCTTCAATAACCCCTGGATGCCGAGGATGAATGGTCAAGACGCTGCAGATATAGACTTAATGACAGAGATTTCAACGCTCTACTATGTGCAGGGGGAGACGCAGGAAGCGATCGCAAATAGGCTCGGGCATTCGCGTGTGAGAATAGGGCGGCTGCTCAAGCGTGCCCAGGCAGAAGGAATTGTCGATGTCCGAGTGCGCCTGCATCCCGCCGTTAGTGTTGAGATTGAGCAGGAGCTCAAACGGCGCTTTGGCCTGAAGCGAGCGTTGATTGCTCTGGATAATGCCGACCCAGATGTGCAGCGCTCGTCAGTCGCTAGTCTAGTGGCAGACCATCTGTCGCGTAGTTTGACCGATGGCCAGATCGTAGCCGTTGGCATGGGTCGTAACGTGGCCGCCGTGGCGGATAACGTTTTCCTGGCGGAGTCGTTGAAGGTTTCATTTGTGTGCGCAATTGGTGGCTCGCTGCGCGCAGGCGAGCATATGAATCCCGATCATATTTGTCGACGTTTGGCGAGTAGGTTTGGCGGTGATAGTGAGACGCTTTATGCCCCTGCGCTGGTACAGAGCGGTGAACTTAGGGATGCATTGTATGAAAACTCTACCGTGCGCCAGACGCTAGACCGGGCTCGCCGTGCGGATACCGCTTTGATTGGCGTGGGTGACGTAAGTGAAGACAGTAATATGGTGCGGATGGGGTGGTTTTCCGCCCAGGAGATTGCTGAAGCACGGCTCTCTGGAACCGTGGGCGATATGATGGGCTATGACTTTATCGATATCCATGGGAAGCCTTCCGCAACGCAGATGCAGGGGCGTGTGGTGGGACTTAATATACAGGATCTCACGCGTATTCCAGACGTTATTGCTATCGCCAGTGAAAATACTAAAGCGGTTGGGATACTGGGGGCGCTGCGTACCGGGGTTATCGATACCTTGGCGACTAGTGTCACTAACGCGCACACCATTCTGCGTCTCGATGAAGCGACTACCGGGTAAGTGCGCGCTTGATTTGTATTCAAAACCTAAGGTTTCTCGGCATCTTACGCTTAGGTCGGCCCAACTTTCTCTGTTGCATTTATTGGCTTTTCTTGGGCATGTGGGCACTCTTTGGCATGCTTGGTTTCCCCCTTGTCCCTCGCTCCGATGTCAGTGATATTTGACGGGTGTTTGTACATTTGTACGATGCTGGAACATATAGCATGGCTTTTAGTGATGCTTTCGCATGGCCGTAATAATAAATAGTTTCCATTTTTAAAATTTAAGTATAAAAAACAATCAATTATTATATTGGTCTAAAGTATAAGATTAGAAAGCTCCATTATGGATTGACTCAGCTATGCTTAAAGCAGTTAATTCATATGTACACAACAAGATCTTTTGTAAAGCGTGCGTCGCTAGCCAAGCAATACAAGATATATTAGGAGTGAGTAATGCATAACGCCGATAACAACAATCACACCGAACTGCCTCTGACCATGCAAGCCGTCGTAGCCTACGCGCCTGGTGATTATCGTCTTGAAGAGGTGGGCGTGCCGAAGGTAGGAGAGGGTGAAGTCCTGATAAAGGTTGAAGCGTGCGGAATCTGCGCAGGCGATCTCAAAGCCTATGAAGGCGCCCCCAGCTTTTGGGGAGACGAAACCCAGCCCGCTTATATCAAAGCACCGATGATTCCAGGCCATGAGTTTATTGGTCATGTGATGGCTTTAGGAGAGGGCGTTAAAAACCTTGAGGTCGGTGATCGCGTTATTTCCGAGCAAATCGTGCCTTGCTGGGAGTGCCGTTTCTGTAACCGTGGGCAGTACTGGATGTGCGAAAAGCACGATGTGTATGGATTTCAGCACAACGTAAATGGCGGTATGGCTGAATATATGGTCTTTCCTAAAGAAGCCATTAATCACAAGTTGCCAGATGAGATTCCGATGGAGAAAGCGGTTCTTATTGAACCCTATGCTTGTTCGTTACATGCCGTTAAGCGTGCGCAGATTGAACTGGGAGATGTGGTTGTCCTCTCCGGGGCAGGCACCTTAGGGCTAGGAATGATCGGTGCGATCAAAAAGTCCGGGCCTTCCAAGCTGGTCGTACTGGATCTCAATAACAAGCGCTTAGAACTTGCTAAACAGTTTGGTGCTGACATTGTCCTGAATCCCGCTGAAGTTGATGTTATTGACTACGTTAAAGGCATAACGGAAGGCTATGGTTGCGATATCTATATTGAGGCGAGCGGTGCGGTACAGTCGGTAGAGCAAGGTCTTTATATGATCCGTAAATTGGGTCGCTTTGTCGAATTTAGTGTATTCAAAGAGCCAGTGACTGTTGATTGGAGCATTATTAGCGATCGTAAAGAGCTGGATGTGCTGGGTGCGCATCTAGGCCCTTATTGTTACCCACCTGTCATTGAAGGCATTGGTAATGGTGATTTCCCAACGGATCATGTGGTGACCCATAAGCTGCCGTTAGCCGAATTCCATCAAGGGCTAGATCTAATGCGCAATGACCCTAACGCATTAAAGGTTGTGCTTATACCTGACGGGAAGTAGGTAGTGGAAGTTTCTTATTTATAACTTTTTTATAACTACAATGATAACCGGAGTGATTATGTCGGCGACATTAAATTCGGTGCCCGGTGATAAGCGTATAAAGGTCTATGTGGCAGCTGCTTTTGCGTTAGTGCTGTTTGCACTCATGGCGCTCGATACTAAAGTCATTAGTCTTACTGAACTTGAGAGCGCGGTGGGGTTTTCACCACAGCAATTTGCTCAGGAAACATTTCCAGAGATCCAAGCGTATGTCGAGAATAACGCTGTAAATGCATCGGTATTGGCGCCAGAGGTTCTCCAGGATGCCGGAGCGGCAGGTGAGAAATACGGCGTCGCTGCCGGCATTGGCCATATTGTGCCGGTCTCTTTATCCGGAGTTGCTGTAGAAAGCCGGGGGGGCGTTTACACCCTAGAGGTTGCCGATGTGCCTTCAGATATCGTCATTCGTGTGCAAACAGGCCCAGCCATTAATGGCACTACGCTGAGAGATACAACCGGCAATATTCAATTTGGCGACTTTACCAATCAGATTGAGTACCAAGATGTCGGCGCAGCGCTCAATGATGAAATGAAGCGTCAAGTGCTTGCGGATATTTCCGGGCAAGAGTTAACCGGAAAAACGTTAGAAGTAGTCGGCTCCTTTACCATGATAAATCCCAAAAACTGGCTAATTACTCCTGTGAGTATAGTGACCATTGAGTGAGGGGCGGCTATGAATATCGATAGATCAACAGTGGAAGTGGCTCCACCCGAGGTGATTCTTTCTGCACGCAATATCGAAAAGCGTTTCGGTGCCGTGCAAGCCCTCAAAGAAGTGAACTTCGATATATATCGAGGACAGGTGACAACGCTGTTTGGCGAAAATGGAGCTGGTAAATCTACGCTGATGAAAATTTTGTCTGGTGTCATTGCTCAGACGGCTGGGGAGATTGTATTGGAAGGAGAGAGCGTCAGCTTTTCGTCGCCGTCGGATGCTGAAGCGCTGGGGATTACCATTATTCATCAGGAGTTAAGCTTGGCCCCTAACCTGAATGTGCGCGACAACATTTTTATGGGGCGTGAGCTGACTAAAGGAAGAGGCAGCGTCGACTATAAAGAGGAGGCGCGTCAGGCTGAATTGTTAATGGAGGAGCTGGATGAACCGATCCACCCTCTTACCCTGGTCGAAGATCTACGGGTTGGGCAGCAACAAATCGTTGAAATCGCGAGAGCGCTGTCCAAGAACTCTCGCATTTTGATTATGGATGAACCGACTTCCGCATTGAGTGCCACGGAAGTCGAGACGTTATTTAAAGTCGTCCAGGATCTCAAAAACAAGGGTGTCTCGATTGTTTATATTTCTCACCATTTGGAAGAGGCGCTACAGATTACCGATCATGCCGTTGTTCTCCGCGATGGGGTCATGACTGCTTACGCTCCACGTAGTGATATCGACCTGCAGTGGATCGTCAGGCATATGGTAGGAGAGAGTTTTGATCTTGGCTCACCGCCCACAGGGTATGAGCAGGGCTCCACCGCGCTCTCTATCCAGAACCTTTACATAAGCGACGATAAAGTGGCAGGTCGCTATGTTGTTGAGGATCTTTCTCTTGATGTGCGCGCAGGCGAGATTGTCTGCATTTATGGGCTAATGGGCGCTGGCAGAACTGAGTTATTGGAGTGTGTGGCAGGGCGAACCCGGCAGTCCAAGGGAGATATCTTGCTCAACTCAACTGACGTATCCCATTACAACATTGCACAGCGAATCGAGAGAGGGTTGGTGTTAGTGCCTGAGGATCGCCAGCGTGATGGGTTAGTACCCACCCTGTCAGTCGGTAGAAATCTGTCGCTAGCCAGTATCCATGCGTTTACTCGCAAGGGGCTTACTTCTTCCAGCTTGGAGGCAGAAATGATTAATTCAGCTATCGATAAGGTGCACATTAAAACAGACGGCGGGGAGGCTTCCATTGGTTCATTGTCTGGCGGTAACCAGCAAAAAGTGGTGATCGGTAAGATGTTGGCTACCCATCCAGACGTCATCATACTTGATGAGCCAAGCCGTGGTATCGACGTGGGTGCCAAGGCCGAAGTGTTCAAGTTATTGAGCCAAGGGGCTCGGCGGGGGTTGGCGGTTGTCTTTACAACATCTGAAGTGAGCGAGTGCTTGAGTATTCCACACAGAGTGCTGGTGATGAGCAAAGGACGGATCTCCGCTGAATTCAAACCGGGTGTAACGAAAGATGAAATTATGGCTGCTTCGGGCGAATCAGTTGCTGCATGATTATTCAATCGGATAGGTAATGACTATGTCTCATCACAACAATAACGCGTTACAAGTTGAAAAAAGCAGTATCGATATCGTCAAGATTTTGCTGGAAGGTAGGGCTTTTTTTGCATTAATCGTGATCATTATTGTCTTTTCCATGCTCTCGCCTGTTTATTTTTCAACGGGTAATTTTTTAACCATGTCTTCGCATGTGGCTGTTTTTGGCTTGCTAGGCATTGGCATGCTGTTTGTCATTCTGACTGGCGGTATCGATTTATCGGTTGGCTCTACGTTGGCACTTTGCGGAGTGTTCGCGGGTATGTTGTTAGAAGGGGTGGAGATTGAAGCGTTTAATTTGGCTTTCTTTCCTTCAGTGTGGGTCGTCGTGGTACTTACCTGCTTACTGGGCGGCCTCGTGGGGGCTATCAATGGCGTATTAGTTGCCTACTTCAAAGTGCCTGCTTTCGTGGCCACACTGGGCATGTTGTATGTCGCGCGTGGAGCCGCACTGCTGCTAACCGATGGGTTAACGTTCAATAGTTTAAGTGGTGACCCTACATTAGGTAATACTGGGTTTGAATGGCTTGGGTTTAATAAACTATTCGGTATACCTGTAGGTGTTCTGATTCTCTTTTGTGCTGCGGTTATTTGCATGTTGGCGCTCAGTCGTACGCCGTTTGGCCGGTGGATTTACTCTACCGGTGGCAATGCGCGTGCTGCAGAGCTATCAGGGGTGCCCGTCAATCGCGTTAAGCTCTCCGTCTACATTATTTCCGGCGTGTGCGCAGCCCTGGCTGGGATTGTGCTTGCCTCACAGTTGACCTCTGCTGGGCCTACGGCAGGTACTACCTATGAGCTGACAGCGATTGCTGCTGTCGTTATCGGCGGCGCCTCACTGATGGGGGGACGTGGCACGGTTCGAAATACTTTATTGGGCGCATTTGTAATTGGCTTTCTCGCCGACGGTCTGGTCATCATCGGTGTGTCTGCTTATTGGCAAATGGTCTTCACGGGTAGCGTGATTGTCTTCGCTGTCATGTTAAATAATGTCCAATACAGTGCTAAACACAAGTCCTCGCAACAAGCCGAGAAAACGACAGAAAGTAAGCGTGAAGGTTCTAGAGCAAGTGCTACTTAACGTAGCATTGCTTAGAAGTGTGGCCTGCTCAGGTCTACCGATTCAAAGACCAACAATCATAACTATGAGGTAATAATCATGCTTCCAAAAAGTAAAAAAGTGCTTTTTACAGCTCTCGCCAGTGTCTCGATGCTCTTTAGTAGCTCTATAGTTGCTCAGGACAAGGGACTGATCTCAATTATTGTCAATGATATGTCAAACCCCTATTGGCAAACGGAAGGAACAATTGCTGAGCGTACAGCAGAAGAATTGGGCTATGATGCAAATGTAAGTTCCCATGTGGGTGACACCAACACTGAAAGCAATCAGGTCGATACGGCAATTACCAATGGGGCTAAAGCAATCATTCTCGACCCTGCTAATGCGGACGGTTCCATTGGCGCTGTGCGAAGAGCAATCGAGGCGGGAATTCCGGTATTTATTATTAACGCTGAGATTAACCAGCAGGGATTGGCCAAAGCGCAACTGGTTTCCAATAATGCGCAAGGAGCCGCGTTAGGAGCGCAACAGTGGGCAATGCAACTAGATGGCGAGGGATCCTATATAGAGTTAAAGGGACCCCCTTCTGATAATAATGCTGCGACAAGATCCAATGGCTATGAGACGGTGCTTAGCCAATACCCCGATCTTAGCCTTGCTGCGTCTGACATCGCTAACTGGGATCGGACGGAAGGGCGCAATAAAATGCAGAGTATGCTCCGTTCTCATCCTGATATTCGAGGCGTCATTAGTGGTAACGACGAAATGGCTTTAGGCGCCATTGTGGCTCTAAAGCAGGAGGGGCGGCTAGACGATGTAATAGTAGGTGGTTTTGACGGTTCACCAGATGCTGTTGATGCGGTTCGCTCGGGTGAACTGGCCTATACCGTTCTACAGCCGGTGGCCGTATTTGCAGAACATGCAGTAAAAATTGCTGATCATTACATTAATACCGGAGAAACAGGGTTGGATAGTGAAAAACAGCTTTATGACTGTTTCCTTATTACTCAAGATAATGTAGATAGCTATACCTCTCCCTTTGTGTTGGAATAATAGGTTTTAGAAGAGTAAGCGTTAGAAGAGTAGGTGTTAGAGGAACTTGCCTAGAGGCCAGTCAGCTTTAAAGCTGGCTGGCTTTTTGAATAAGAGGGGGTGTCAATGATCTTTAATTTTGGTTCCATCAATATCGATTATACTTACCGTGTACCCTATTTTGTCCGCCCTGGCGAAACCTTGGAAAGCGGTGATTATAATATTGGGTTAGGTGGAAAAGGCGTCAATCAGTCACTGGCAATAGCGCGTGCCAAAGGAAGGGTGAGTCACTGGGGGCGAGTTTCATCGATAGATGCCTGGGTGACCAGTGAGCTTGAGTCTGCGGGTGTTGGTGTGAAAGATGTCGAATTGACCTCAGAGCCAAGTGGGCATGCCATTATTCAAATTGACGCACTGGGTGAAAACGCTATTCTTTTGTTCTCTGGCGCCAATTATGGTTTTACGCAGGAGAAAATGACGGCTCTTATTGCGCAAACCGCTCCTGGCGACACAATACTTATTCAGAACGAATGTAACGGGCTTGATCAGCTTATTCCATTAGCAGTGAGCCACGGCTGCAAGGTGATATTTAACCCAGCACCAATGACCTCGAAGGTATCATCACTCCCTCTAGACCAATGTGAACTGCTTTTTTTTAACCGTACAGAGGCCGCCGCTTTATTAGAGATGCCGGTAGAGTCGAGCGCCGCAGATTTGCTAAGGCGTTGTAAAGAATCGCTTGGCGATGTCGAGGTGGTTCTTACCCTAGGTAGCGAGGGGGCTTGGTATCAGCGCAGCAGTGAGACTCTTTTTCAATCGGCTTTAAAGGTAAAGGCCATCGACACAACGGCCGCAGGCGATACCTTTGTGGGTTACTTCCTTGCCGCTAGGCAAGCTGGCCTAAAGCCTTCACAGTGTTTGCAAAGGGCAACAGCGGCGGCTGCCCTGGCGGTTCAAAAACGCGGCGCTGCCAGTAGTATTCCAATGGCGGAAGAGGTTGATAGATTGATGTGTCAACAAGAAGCGCTATAGAGTGCGGCAGCGATTTGTTTTCAGCATTATCTTAATCACTTTATCTTAGCGTCTTCAGAAGGCCGGTGGCAGTGACGCCCCGGCCACTAAGAACCATATCGGAATCAGGATCCTCCGAAATCAGCGGATTGCTTACGCCATTGTGCCGCCTCGTGGCGTAGGGTGTTGGCAAGCAGTGCTATGTCGTTGGGCCCTGCCACGAATCGGTAGCCACTATTGGTCAGAGTGGTGACATCGCGACCGGGCCCGGTGATGGTGCCCATCCAGCGCCCGCTATTGGCGATGCGGCGCTCAAGGTCTTCAATCAGACGGCGTACCTCGGGTGCCTCGAGACGTTCGAGCAAGCCCATTGAGCCCGCCAGGTCGTTGGGGCCGATGAACAGCATGTCTATGCCATCGACCTCGGCGATCGCCTCGACGTTATCTGCCCCTTCAGTATGCTCGATCTGGGTGATCAACAGCAGGTCATCGTTGGCTTGACTGGCGTAATCACTGAAAGCGCCGTAGCCTGAGGCGCGTACGATAGGAGCCGCATAGCCACGCTGTCCATGAGGAGGGTAGCGGCAGGCATCGACGATAGCTTGAGCCTGTGCGGCGCTATTGACCATCGGCACCATGATCGAGCGTACCCCCATATCCAGGATCTTCTTCAGGTAGGTGGGGTCGTTGGCGGGAATGCGTAAAACCGCTTCACCACCTGCTGCTTCGATGGCGCGAACTAGATGCGCGGTATGCTCGAGGCTGGAGACACCGTGCTCGTTGTCGATCAGAATGGTTTTCCAACCGGCCCAAACGGCAATTTCGGCTAGTTCAGGGCTGGCGCTTTCCAACCACAGGGCGCTAATGGCTCGACCCTGCTTAAGGGCAAGTTTGGTACGGTTGCGATGGTTCATGGATAGGTTTCCGTTTCCGAAGAAGGGCTAGGGTAGCGACGGCGCTGAACACTCTCATAGATACCGCGAGTCAGCAGCAACGCCCAGAGCAGCAGGGTAAGTGTGCCTAGCGCCGCCGCCCAGGGGCGATCGAAGAAGGCCAGCAAGTCGCCTTGGGCCTTCATCATCGATGTCATGAAGTTTTCCTCGACGATTGTGCCGAGAACGATACCCAGTATGGCGGGCGCCAGAGGAAAGCCATTGGCCTCCATGGCGTAACCCAGGACACCCAGCGCCAATACTGTCCAGATGGCAATGACCGAGTTGGTAATGGCGTAAGCTCCCACCAACGAGAACAGTAGTACACAGGGCATGAGGACCCGACGCGGGATACGTACCACCTGACTGGAAGCCATGATCACCAACAGGCCAGCAGGGATCATCGCGAGATTGCTTAGTGCGAAGGCGCCGTAAAGGGTATGTACCAGTTCTGGTGACTCGGTAAATATCTGCGGCCCAGGTGACATCCCGTTGAGTAGCAGGATGCCGATGGCAATAGCCGTGACGCTATCGCCGGGGATACCGAACACCAATGCTGGCGTCCAGGCGCCACCGATAGCGGCATTGTTGGCGGAGCCTCCATCGGTTACGCCCTCAATGTACCCCGTACCGTAGCGTTCGGGATGGCGCGAGAAGCGCCGTGAAATCGCATAACAGATCCAAGCGGCGATATCTGCCCCGGCGCCGGGCAGCGCGCCGATCAGGGTGCCAAGTACGCTGGAGCGGGCGATGTTGCGCTTGAAGCGGCGCAGTACGAGCGCTGCCTCATGCAGCGCTTTGGAAAATGACTCTTGTACTGCATTGGCAGGTTGGTCGCGATGTCCTATCTGTGCACTGCGCAGAATCTCGCTGAGCGCAAACAGGCCGATGATGGCGGGAATAAAGCTAATGCCATCGAACAGTTCGTAATTGCCGAAGGTGAAGCGTGGATGGCCGACGGCGACATCGATGCCGATAGTGGCGATAAATAGGCCGAGGAAGAGGCTGGAAAAGCTCTTGGCGACGCTACCGTTACTAGTTAGTACCGCGCAACTCAGTCCTAGGCAGGCCAGCCAGAAGGTTTCGAAGCTGGAAAACTGCACTGCGACACGGGCCAACTGAGGGGCAATGAGCGCTAGAAGGGCGACACCCACCAGGCCTCCAATGCAGGCGGCGAACAATGACACCATCAGCGTCGAGCGGGAGCGTCCTGCGCGTGACAGGCGGTAAGCGTCCTCGACGTAGGCCGCGGAGGCGGGCGTGCCGGGGATACGCATCAAGGTGCCGGGTACGTCGCCAGCGAAAATCGCTGTGGTAGTTGTGGCGACAATGGCGCTGATGGCGATCAACGGATCCATGAAGTAGGTAAAGGGCACCAGAAGGGCCACCGCCATGGTAGCGGTTAGGCCCGGCATGGCGCCGATGAAAGTGCCATAGAGCGTACAGGCGGCGATGACCGCTAGGGAGGCTGGACTGAATAGGGAGGTGAGGGTCGAGGCGCTCATAGCGTCACCATGCCATTGGTGTCAGCAGGCCCCAGGGGAGCGGGACGCGCAGCAGTGAATAGAACAGCAGATGCACGCCGATCACCAGGGGGAGTGCTAGCAGCACTGCGCCCCCAGCACGCATCCCGAAGATCAGAGCTGTGGCGGAGACTGCCATGAAGGAAGCAATATGAAAGCCCAGGAGATCGAGCAATAGGCCATAGCCGAGTATCACGATCAGCAGGGCCATGGGGCGTGCTGCCATCCTCCAGCCTGTTTGCTGAGGTGGCATCGTCGAAGTGCTCGGCGCCTTCCGCCGCCCCCGCGACCCAAAGCCGATTAGCGCTCCGCAAACTATCAGGCCAATCGCCGCGATAGAGGGAAACAGGCCGGGGCCGTACTCCAGCCCGGCCAGGGACGGGAAGGTTGAGGCGCGCCAGAACACCAGTGCGCCGAAGAGAACCAGTAGGCTCCCCGACAAGCGATCATTGCAGTACATGAACACCTCCTGCTTATCAATCGACCTCGCTTATTTGGCGAGGCCGATCGCTTCGACCACTTCGCCCAATTGACGATCAGCCTCAGCGAGGAGTTGAGCGGTCTCGTGACGATTTTCGAACACTACCTGAGTACCACTGCTACGCTTGAACTCGGCCCAGGCTTCACTGTTGATAGCTGTCTCGATTGCTTGCTCGTAGGTGCAGGCGATCTCGTCCGGTAGACCGTCAGGGCCGCTGACCGTCACAAAGGCACTCAGTGTCCATCCACTCTCCAGTGTGTCAGCTGTCAAAGGGACCTCAGGCATCTGTTCCATCGGAGTATCGCTCATGTAGCCCAGCGCCTTTAGTTCCCCCTGTTCGATCAGGTTGCGGGCCTCAGCGAGTGAAGGTGTCGCAACATCAATGCCCCCTGCCATCAGTTCCTTGAGTGCAGGCCCAGCACCTTGGCTGGGGATCCAGCGAATGGCGTCGGGAGCCAGCCCTTCGGCCTTGAGCATACCGGCTAGGGCGAGATGCCAGATGCCGCCCTGGGCGGTTCCCGAAGCGGTCAATTCTCCGGGGTTCTGGCGTGCCTCGTCGAGCAGGGCATCAAGTGTTTCGTAGGGCGAATTATTTTGTACCACTACCCCAGGTGAGCTGCGGTTAATCAATGCGATGGGCGTGATGTCCTGGTAAGTCAGCGGCGTTAGGCCGAGCCAGTGCATGGTGTCGATCTCGACAGTGGCGGCACCAATGGTATAGCCGTCAGGTTTGCCACGCGCGAGTGAGGTGTGGCCTACAACGCCGTTGCCACCGGTACGGTTGACGACGTTGAAGGGCACGCCCATTTCTTCTTCGAGCAGGCTGGCCAACCGACGTGCATTGGCGTCGGTGCCGCCACCGGTACCCCAGGGAACGATGAAGGTAACGGCTCGTTCGGGCTGCCAGTGACAGGTTTCAGGGTTATCGGCTGAGGCGGAAGTAGCTGCCAACGAGGCCCATAGGGCCAGTGAGATCGTCATTATTGTTGTCGAATTTGTGCTCATCATGCTGCGTGCTCCTGGCAGTGGCGAGGGATCTTGACGGCTTTTTTTGATAGTTGTTGGGATGCCTTCATTGTCATTTTTTACACAGTTCAATCGATTGAATAAATACAACTTTGGTCGTTATGAAATTGGAATTACGTGCTTATGAGGCTTGCGATATCACTAAAAAATTCGCTATGAGAGTATGTTGCTCATAATTCCAAAAAGAGGCTGGCGTACTAGATCGCGTTCCGTCGCCTATAAATCATGGGAGTTGAGATTTTTATATGGCAAGTCGTCCGACACTTAAAACTATCGCCGATCAGGTAGGCGTTACCGTTTCCGCAGTATCATTAGCCCTGCGTAATGATCTGCGAATTTCCCAAGCGACGCGGGAGCGTATCCAACAGGCTGCGAAGGAGCTGGGTTACGTCTATAACCGGCATGCGGCGGGGTTGCGGCGAGGCGATAGCGGCACTGTAGCGGTATGCCTTAATGATCTGAGCAACCCTTTTTTCACCGAATTCCTTGGGCACATGGAAGCGCGCTTTCGCGAGGCGGATCGCATGATGCTGTTCTGCCATGCCCATGAAACACCATCGATCCAGGCGCGCTTCATTCGTCAGATGGCCGAGCATGGTGCCGCGGGGCTGATTTTGGTGCCTGTCGCCGGTACCACCCGAGAAGATCTTGATGGGCCGCAGGTAAGGCATCTACAGGATTTTCCGCTGGTGCTGATTTCCCGGGATGTCGCTGATACAAGTTTCGATCGAGTCATCAACGACGATGTGCTAGGCATCCGTCTTTTATTCGAACACTTATATGAAGCAGGGCATAGGCGCTTTGCTTGGTTGGGTGGTGGCGGTGATACGTCCACTGCCCGTGATCGAGAATGCTCCTTCCGGCAGCAGATGGATGCTGTCGGTTTGCCTGTTACACGTGATTCGGTTCACCACGGGCCAACGACGCTGGAATTCGGTGACGCCATGCTAGAGCGGCTGCTTACGATGCCGGAACCACCGACCGCAATTATGTGTTTTTCGGACATTATCGCCTTTGGTGTGCTGGCGGCGTGCTACCGGCATGGGGTGCGCCCAGGTGTGGATATTTCTGTCACCGGTTTCGATGATATGGATGCGGCCGCTTACTCGGCACCAGCATTGACCAGTGTGCGGGTGCGAACTGATCTAATTGGTCAGTGTGCCAGCGAGTTGCTGCTTTCTCGTATGGCGGGGGAGCAATTTCCGACGGTTCGGAAGGTGGTGCCGCCCGAGCTGGTGGTGCGGGCGAGTACCGGGCCGGCAGCATGAGCTTCACCTCCGCTCTCACCTGACCTCCGCTACGGCGAACATAGCGGTGATGGTAACCGAACGTCCTTAAATGGACGCCTATCGATCCGATCCTGCGCTACCCAACCTACCTATACCCATGATTGCCCACGTTATCAGCGTTAGGGCGTCACTTTGGGTCAGCCTCATGAGTTGAAAAGGCTTGAGTTACTTTGCAGCAAAGAGCCTAAACGGCTATTTAAGCGTCAAACGTCTATGAATTGACTCAGGTAGCGAGCTAACATTCAGATTGCCCGCTACCTAAGCATCTCCACAATTTTAGCAGTGACTTATTTTAGCCCTTGAATCCGTCGATGGTTTTCCAAAGTCATTACCAACGCTTCAGCCGCTTCCTTGCCTTTGGCACGGAAATGGTCATAGAAAAAATCATGATGTGTGCTGTGTTCATGGAAATGATGCGGCGTCAGCACGACAGAAAGTATGGGAATTTCTGTGTCCAGTTGCACCTGCATCATGCCTTCAACCACTGCCTGAGCAACGAAGTCGTGGCGATAGATGCCTCCATCAATAACAAAGCCCGCACCCACAATGGCGCTGTAACGACCTGTTTTGGCTAGCAACTTAGCTTGAAGAGGCACTTCATAAGCCCCCGCAACTTGGAATATTTCTATTTGATCAGCGGAAAAGCCATGCTCGCTGGCAAGTTGAGCAATAAATGCTTCTCTGGCTTGGGCAACAATATCGTGATGCCAAGACGCTTCGATAAAGGCAACGCGAGGGAATGAAGAAAGTTGGGTCTGATTCATGGTCATCCTATGGGGATTGGTTACCAGAACCAGGGCATGAGGCATCCAATAGCACAGCACCCGCATGCGTTGGAACGCTACGGGTAATATCACTAGGAAACCTTCTCTTTTATCCGGACTATTACCGTCGGCTTCGGAATCTCACCGAATCTGCTGTCCTCAACCGTTAGGTGACACCTCTGGTTGAGCGCTCGTGGGCTTATCCGCATCAATAAAGATATGGCATCACCACCGGTGGGGACTTACACCCCGCCCTGAGAAAGTTCGCCATTACTGGCGGAAGACATTATACGCTGGCTGGCCGACAGATACAGATAGCATGACCAAAAAATTAAGATGATGGATGACGTCTTGAAAGGTGAGCTTAGCAACCAAAAGCATACCTCTTCGCCATCATTGAAGCCCAAACCACTGGTTAAGTGCTAGACTACTGGATGTCATTAGCAGGTTAATTATTGCGTCAATAGGGACAGATTTTAAGATTTAGGGAGTCGATGTGAAGGGCGTCGTGTTGAATGCAGGGAGCGCAAAAGCGCTGGCAATATCACTAACCGTTGGCGCCGTTGGCGGTACGCTGTTTCAACTGTCCGGTTTGCCCCTTGCATGGATGCTTGGCCCTCTTATTGCCAACCTAGTGGTCTCTTCACAAGGCGTGAAGGTCGAAGTGCCTGAGCCACTGCGTAACGTATTTCTAGCCGTCATGGGGTTGGTGTTGGGTAGCCAGGTGACGCCGCAGCTGGCTCATCGCGTACTGGATTGGCCGGTTTCTGCTGCTCTCTTGCTGCTGGGAGTAGCCGCCTCCACTGCCGTAGCCGCTGCCTGGTACCGGCGCTGTGGTTTCGACCCCGTCAGTGCCTGGTTTGGTGCCTCGCCCGGCGCGATGACGGCGATGATTCTGTTGGGCGAAAAGTGCGGTGGCGACCCCCAGCGTATTGCAGTCGCGCAGTCGCTGCGCATCATTTTAGTGATTCTTTTTTTGCCGCCGCTATTTTGGGCCTATGAGGGCGGAGGCGAGGGCATCGGCCCTGTTCATAGCAGTTTTGAACACGGCTGGATGCTACTGATGATCCCGCTGCTGTTGCCGCTAGGACGCTGGCTGCGAATTCCCAGCCCTGCACTGCTGGCACCACTGCTAGCCGCTGCTCTATTATCCGGTGTTGATATTGCCAGTTTCGCTCTCCCAGAGTGGGGGATGAACCTGATGCTGTGGGTGCTGGGCAGTGCCATTGGTTCGCGCTTTAAGGGCATGACGCGAAAGCTTTTTGGCCGCTATTTATGGCAGTCTGGTGTGGCGACGCTGTTAGCGTTGCTGGTACTTGCACTATTTGCCGAGCTGATTCATCAACTGCTAGGGGTAGGGCGCGATGTGGCGCTGCTGGCGCTGGCGCCGGGGGGTATTGGCGAAATGGCTATTTTGGCCGTCGCGCTCAATATCGACCCGGTGTTTGTTGCCTTTCATCACCTGCTGCGCATGGTCACGCTGATGATCATTGCGCCTTTTTGGGCGCGTTGGCTGCTGCGCCACGCTCCTTCTTAAATCTTAAACAATCAAACTGTTACATAAATAAGTTAACGTCTGTCACATCAACCTCAGACACACCAACGCCAGTCACGTAAGGAAGCCTCATGCTATCGCGTGTTTTACAGCCGCTATTTCGTTACTTCGAAACGCGGGTAAACCCTTATCCGGAAGGCGAGGTTAAAACGCCGCCTAAGGGCTTAATGCCGTTTATTGTGCACTTTTCCCGTCCGATGCTGCCGCTGTTGCTGCTAATGACGCTGTTCACGGCGCTGGTCTCGGCGGCTGAAGTGGTTTTCTTTAGCTACATGGGGCAACTGGTCGATTGGCTGGGCAACGTTGAACGTGCAGGCTTTTGGGCTGAAAATGGCCTGTGGCTTGCTGGTCTGGGGCTATTGCTGCTGATCGGTTTGCCGCTATTGGTGCTGATGCAGTCATTGGTCACTCATCAGAGTATTTTCGGTAACTACCCGATGATCGGCCGCTGGCTATCCCACCGCCATATGCTTAGCCAGAGCCTGGCATTTTATCAGGACGAATTTGCCGGGCGGGTGTCGCAAAAGGTGATGCAAACGGCGCTGGCGATCCGCGAGACCGTCACCAAGGTGATGGATCTATTGGTCTACGCCATCGTCTATTTCACTGGTGCGGCCTACCTGCTGGGCCGGGCGGATCTTTTGCTGCTGATCCCACTGGGCCTGTGGCTGGTGGGCTACCTGTCGATCATGCGCTACTTCGTACCGCGCCTGCGAGATGTCTCTATGGCGCAGGCAGACGCCCGTGCCCAAATGACCGGGCGCGTGGTGGACAGCTACAGCAATATCCAAACCATCAAGCTGTTTGCCGACACCGAGCGCGAGCAGCGCTACGCCAAAGATGCTATGGAAGGCTTTATGGTCACCGTTCACCGCCAGATGCGCTTGGTGACGATCATGAGCGTGGGTTTGACGCTGCTCAACACGGCGCTGTTGGTGGGCACTGCGGCCATGGCGATCAGCGCCTGGTACACGGAGGCTATTTCCCTGGGCGTTTTGGCGATTGCCATCGCGCTGGTCATGCGTATCCGTTTTATGTCTGACTGGATATTGTGGGAAGTCGCCGGGTTGTTTGAAAATATCGGCACGGTTCAAGATGGCATGAACACCATCGCTCAGAAGCCCACGATCAACGATGCGCCCAATGCTAAAGCGCTTCAGGTTCCCCATGGCGAAATTGTGTTTGATGCGCTGCGCTTTCAATACGCCCAGGCGAAAGGGGAGAGTAAAAACGTCTTTGATGGACTCAGCCTGACCATCAAGCCCGGCGAGAAAATCGGCCTGATCGGCCGTTCCGGGGCGGGTAAATCCACCCTGGCCAATCTGCTGCTGCGTTTTTATGACTTGCAAGGTGGGCAGATATTGATCGATGGGCAAAACATTGCCGAGGTGACTCAAACCTCTTTGCGCCACCAGATTGGCATGGTCACCCAAGACACCTCGCTGCTGCACCGCTCGCTGCGTGACAACATCCGTTACGGCAGTCCCCACGCCAGTGACGAAGATGTTTGGAACGCGGTGTGCCGCGCCCATGCAGATACCTTTATCAATGATCTGGTCGACCCGAAAGGGCGTCGCGGCCTGGATGCCCATGTGGGCGAGCGCGGAGTGAAGCTTTCCGGTGGGCAGCGCCAGCGGATCGCGATCGCCCGGGTGCTGCTCAAAAATGCCCCGATTCTGGTTCTGGACGAGGCCACCTCGGCGCTGGACTCGGAAGTGGAGGCCGCCATTCAAGAGCAGCTGGATACGCTGATGGAAGGCAAAACGGTGATTGCCATCGCGCATCGGCTGTCGACCATTGCCATGCTCGATCGGTTAATTGTGGTGGATGAAGGGCGCATGGTGGAAAGTGGCACGCACCAGGAGCTGCTTGCACGCAACGGCATTTATGCCAGCCTTTGGCAGCGCCAGTCAGGTGGCTTCCTGGGCCTTGATATCGACGGCAACGGCCCCAACCAACAGTAGATACATACATCAATGTACATATTCGAACTGTACATACTGAGGTAACGATGAAAGCGATCAAGCTGAATCAGCCCGGCGGTTTGGACAAGCTGGACGTTGTCGACATGGAAGCGCCTGGGGAGCCGGGCCCTGGTGAAATCCGAGTACGTCTACACGCCAGCTCTCTGAATTTTCACGACTACGCCGTGGTCGCTGGGATGATTCCCACCGACGATGGGCGTATTCCCATGTCAGACGGCGCAGGCGTTGTCGAAGCCGTGGGCGATGGTGTCAGTGAGTTCGCGGTGGGCGACCACGTGGTATCGACCTTCTTTCCCCACTGGTTGGAAGGCCCGGCGCGTGTCGGTGATTTTCGCACCACGCCAGGTGATGGCGTGGATGGCTACGCTCGTGAGCAGGTTGTACGCCCGGCTGAGTGGTTTACCCATCAGCCCAAGGGCTATAGCCATGCGGAATCCGCTACCTTAACCACCGCTGGCTTGACCGCTTGGCGGGCGCTGGTCGTCGATGGTGGCATTAAAGCGGGGGATAGCGTGCTGGTGATGGGCACGGGCGGGGTATCCATTTTTGCCCTGCAGTTTGCCCGATTGATGGGCGCGCGGGTAATTGCTACCTCATCATCTAACGAAAAGCTGGCGCGGCTGCGTGAGATGGGCGCCGAGCACACCATCAACTATAAAGAGACGCCTGATTGGGGTAAGCGCGTGAAAGAGCTGACCAACGGCGAAGGCGTTGATCATATCGTCGAAGTGGGCGGGCCAGGTACGCTGCCGCAATCCTTTGATGCGATCAAAATCGGTGGGCATATCGCTTTGATTGGTATCCTCACTGGGCGTGAGGGTGAAATACCGACGGCTAAATTAATGGCCAAGCAGGCGAGTTTGAAAGGCTTGATTGTGGGCAGTCGTCGCCACCAGATCGAGATGATTCGTGCGCTGGAAACATTCGATATGCACCCGATCATTGACCGCGAATTCCCGCTTGCCGAGATCGCCGACGCTTTCCGCCACCAGGAATCTGGCCAGCACTTCGGCAAGATCTGCCTGACGTTTTAAAACAGTTGGCTTACTTTCGAGGAAGTGAGTCATAGATAAATAGTTTGCACGCCTTGCGCACTTGCCGGGCGTGCAAGTGCAGACTAATCTGGCAAGCGGCTGTAGACCACGCCTTTTACTTCAAGCTCCAATATCTCATCGTAGGGCACCATCACGCCTTCAACGTCACCCGGTGTGCGATGGCTGTTCTTAATCTCGGTTTCAGGTATCACCTTTACGCCCATTAGCCCAACGTGCTGGATTCTGGCGCTAAAGCGATTGCCCTCATGCTCAATCAGTAGCCGCTCACCGGCAATACACTTCTCGAGCTTGGCGTGGAGTTCTGTTTCGCTAACGTGGACAACACTCATTGCTTTCTCCTTTAGCTTTTGCCATTGCTCTCGCAATAAAATAATAATCCGTTATGTGCGCTAACGACTGTCTATAAAGACTTTATTTTAGACCATAAGTTCGTCTATGAGGTTAGAAGCTGCGCGCACCGTGCTAAAGTGAACGCTTATTGCTAACCATAGGGACAAGGTCATGGGGGAGCATTCATCATCAGCCGACACGCCGCTGTGGGCGGTCGTCGAGCTCGATCAGTTTCGTACCCCTGAGCAGACCCAGGCAAGCCAATGGCGACGTTCGTTGCGTTCGGCTTCGACGTGGCTGGTAGGCAAAAACAGCGCTGAGCAGCAGGTAAAAGAAGAGCATGAACTGCGTGCGTTGCCCGAGGTTAAGCTAGCGCATTTAGTGCCGCCCATCGATTGGGCGCCCGCCGCAAGGGCTTTGGCGCAGCAGCTAAAAGGCCAGCAAGCGCCGGTTACGTTTTTTATTACCCCGCCGCACAGCGGCCATGTTTCTGTGGTGAGTCAGTGGGCGGAACAGCACCACTTTGCCTGTTTGCCGCCACCCACGCTCAGCGAGCTTGCCGAAGGCGACACTCAGTGGGTAGAGCGTTGTGCCAATCAACGCGAGTGGGCTGTTCCCGCATTAGAACGCTACTTTTTACGCCACACTCAGGGTATTCAGGGCGTACGTGAATTTCTTGAGCGCGCCTTAAGTGGCCGCTTGGGGCAGGGTGTGATTGGCTGTGACAGCTGGGCGTATGCCTACCTACAAGAAGTGGTCGGTATCGAGGGCGCGCCGGTATTTACCCTTCAAGCCATGGAGGGCGAACAGCTGTCGCAGTACTTTGCGAAGATTGCGACCCATGAAGGGCAGTCTCCGTTGGTCTACAGCACGCGAACCGGTAAGCCAGTATTGACT
The DNA here is from genome assembly GCF_054065485.1 of Vreelandella sp. 2A-K22. Taxonomy (NCBI): domain Bacteria; kingdom Pseudomonadati; phylum Pseudomonadota; class Gammaproteobacteria; order Oceanospirillales; family Halomonadaceae; genus Vreelandella; species Vreelandella sp. 2A-K22. Next base: position 23,955 of record NZ_JBSUGC010000005.1, read on the forward strand.
GAATCAGCAACCCAGCATGGCGACAAAGCCCCTAACAAAGAGCTACAGCGCTTAGCTGCTCACTGTCGTGGTCATATAGGTCTTGCTTGGCACTACTGGCGCGAGCGGCTGCGTGAGCCAACAGCAGACGATGAAGAGGCGCTGTGGCTGGTCGATGCCCTCGCCGAGGCAGAACTCTCCACAGATACCGGGGATATCGCCACGCTGGTGCTGCATGCGTTATTGGTTCATGGCGGTCTGGATGACCACTCCCTCGGGCAGGTGTTGCCGTTTTCACACCACGAGGCACTCAATGCCCGGTTAGCTTTGCAGCGCAAAGGGATTGTTTCAAGCAGCGAAGGGCGTTGGCAGATCACACCGTTAAGCTACGCAAGCGTTCGCCAGCTATTGGAATCGCGCAATTATCTGGTTGATCCCCTTTAAGTCGCCGCGCTAACAGCGACAGGCCTGCGGAGGGCACCCATGGACGAACAACAAAAGTACGCACGATTGTTTAACGATATTGATAGCCAAGCGATGATTACCCTTGGGGTGGTGCTGCTATCGACCATTGTGCTGATTATTGTCAGCCAGCGGGGGCTTAACTGGCTGGCCACTCGGTTACACGGGCAAGTGCGTTTCCGCATTTTTGCCTTGGTGCCTCTAACGCGCCTACTGATTTTGATTACTGCACTGGCCATCATCGTACCGATTATTATCGAGCCATCGCTACGTAATATGGTCACGTTGCTGGGAGCACTTGGCTTAGCCATTGGTTTTGCCATGAAGGATTACGTAAGCAGCTTGATTGCGGGTGTTGTTTCGGCGATTGAACTGCCTTATCGCCCAGGGGACTGGGTTAATATTGAAGGCACTTACGGCGAGGTTAAGCACGTCGGTTTGCGCACGGTAGATATTCAGACGCCCGACGATGATTTAGTCGCCGTGCCGCACTTAAAGTTGTGGGATCACGCCGTTTACAACGCTAATAATGGCGGTACCAGCCTGCAGTGCGTGGCGAGTTTTTACCTTCACCCCGAGCACGAAGCAGGCTGGGTACGTAAAGCGCTGCGCGATGTGGCGTTAACCAGCGCCTATCTGAAGTTCGATAAGCCAATTATTGTGGTGGCCGAAGAGAAACCCTGGGGCACCCACTACCGCATACGCGCTTACCCGGTGGATCCGCGCCAGCAGTTTTTGTTTATTACCGATCTAACTGTGCGCGGTAAAACAGTGCTGAGTGCCGCAGGCGTGCAGTCAGCGATGTTGCCACCGGATGCTGCCCTGGATGCACGCAACGCGGCAGAATCTTCTTACTAACAGGCCTTAGGCGTCTGTAGACTCGGGCAGCTCACCGCTGTGATAGACGTTTTGCACATCGTCCAGCTCATTAAGCATAGCGAGAAACTTTTCAAACATCGCCACATCGTCACCTTCAACCGGAGTGGTGGTTTGCGGCAGAAACTGGATCTCGTCAGCCTCGAAGTCAATCTCACCGAACGCGTCCAGTAGCGCCTGCTTGGCTTTGGCATAGTCGGTGTGCGGGGCGAAAACAGTGATGCGATCTCCCTCTTGCTCAATGTCGGTGACATCCACATCGGCTTCCATCAGCGCTTCAAGCACGGCTTCTTCATCGCTTCCGGCGAAGGAGAAAATAGCGCAGTGGTCAAACATATGGCTGACGCTACCGGGAGTGCCGATTTTGCTCTTGGTTTTGGTGAAGCAGCCGCGCACATCGCCAAAGGTGCGGTTGGGGTTGTCGGTAAGGCAGTCGACAATCACCATCACATTGCCAGGGCCGAAGCCTTCGTAGCGTGCGGGCGAGAAATCCTCGCCACCGGCACCGCTGGCTTTGTCGAGCGCTTTATCAATAACGTGAGAGGGCACCTGATCTTTTTTGGCCCGCTCCATTAAGCCGCGCAGCGCCAGATTGCCATTAGGGTCGGTGCCGCCCGCTTTAGCGCAAACGTAAATCTCGCGTCCATATTTGCTGTAGACCTTGGTCTTTGCATCGGCCGTTTTGGCCATGGATTCCTTACGGTTCTGAAAAGCCCTACCCATGTTGCCGTCCTATGTTTTCTAGACCTATGTTTGCTATATGCCCCGCGCAATGAGCGGCGGGGCGGATGTTTTCAAATGAGCGAAAAAATCGCATAGAGCAAAAAGATTAAATTTTACCCAACAGCGTACCATGCTAACAGCGTTATTTAAGACGCTTACCGAAGTGTTGCTTGGCTTGGCGTATACTGGCCATCATTGCTCATATTTTGATTTTGACCCCTCAAGGAGGAAAAGACATGCCGTTAACACTCTGGCTATCGCTCGCCGCGATTTGTGCCATGGGCGCTATGTCGCCGGGGCCGAGCTTGGCACTGGTGCTGCGCCATACGTTAGGCGGCGGGCGTTTTACTGGAGTGACCGCGGCAGTTTTCCATGCCTTTGGTGTAGGCTTTTATGCGCTCCTTACCGTTTGGGGGCTAGGCGCGATAATCGCCGGTTTTCCGCTGCTGTTCCAGCTGATTACCTGGTTCGGCGCGGCTTATTTGGCGTGGCTAGGGGTTAAAGCGCTGCGTGCCGGGAAAGCCGGTGCCTTAGAGCCTAATGCGATTGTCACTAGCCGAGGGCAGGCGGCCAAAGAGGGCGTGCTGGTGGCATTAGGCAACCCGAAGCTGATTCTGTTTTTTGTTGCGCTACTGAGCCAGTTTGTGACCCCGGAGATGAGTGGGGTAGCTAAAGCTATCATTGTGTTAACGGCGATGATTATTGATGGCGGCTGGTACGTGCTGGTGGCGGTGGTGCTTTCCCACTCGCAGATTCTGCCCTGGCTACAGCGGCGTGCCCATTGGATTAACCGCATCACGGGCGTACTGTTAATCGCGCTGGCGCTACGAGTGGTCGCCGGACCGCTGGTGTAAAAAGCATAGCCGTGGCATGGTGATACCCATGCCGTTTGGGGTTTTGTGGGGCCGATTGATGCAAATATACGACCAAGACTGCTATACCCACCAAGGGCTGCCGTTCAATTTACGTGCGCTACGCGGCCAAGTGCTGCTGGTGGTTAACGTTGCCAGCCAGTGTGGTTTTACCCCGCAGCTAAGCGAACTCGAAACCCTTTTTCAGCGTTATCGGGATCGTGGTTTCACCGTGCTCGGTTTCCCGTGTAATCAGTTTGGCCGCCAGTCGCCGGAAAGTGCTCAAGCGTTTTGCCAGTTTGGCGAGCAGCAGTTTGGAGTCAGTTTTCCGCTACTGGAAAAGGTCAATGTCAATGGCAGTGATGCCCACCCACTGTTTGTGCTGCTCAAGCGCGAGGCGCCTGGAATCCTAGGCACACAGCTGATTAAATGGAATTTTACCAAGTTCCTAGTGGGCCGTGATGGCAAGGTGATAGCCCGCTTTGGGCCGCGCTATCACGGGCGCCCGCTACGTCTGGCATTAGAAGAAGCCTTGGATCAAACATACCCATAGCCCCACAAGGCACTATCCCTCTATACCTGCTCGCCCCGCGCGACTGCTACACGATTCATGAGCGCGTTCCAGCGGTGACGCACCATCATGGTCGTTAAGCCTGAAAACAGCGCCCAGCTTTTGCGTCGCCAGCCCTTCAAGCGCATATTGTGATTGACCAACTGCTTCATCAGCTTATAGTCGTCAAATTGTCGCCATTCGCTGGCGATTGAAAGCTGATGGCGTGACATCACCGGTGCCATTTCCAGGCGAAACATCCATTCGAGCTCGTTAAGCGTCATATCATAGCGCTCTATGACCTCGACCATACGCGCGTAGTCGCGCTCGCTGGGTTCACGGTCCAGCCACAGCGGGGCTAGCGCTAGCCATAGATCGCCGCGTTCATCTACTAGCTGCTGTGCATTCATGATCGCCTCGTGGGAAGTCGTTGCCGATATAAGTACTTTGGCAGCTATCGTGACGCGAATGCCCCCCGAGCTCAAGAGTGGGCAGGAGCCAAGGATGGACAGTCGCTTATGGGCGGACGATAGCTCAGGAGCGGACAGAGCGCACGGAGAGAGCTAGAATAGCCTCTATGAGTCATGACACTGCTATTTCAAATTCAAAAACTATGCCAAAAGCTATGTCAAAAACTATGGCAAAACGATGTCGCTAGTTATGATGTTGCCAGTTACGATATTAAAAGCTAAATCAATCTGATAAAGAGGTTCTCTGTGATTATTAAACCCAAAGTACGCGGCTTTATTTGTACCACTACTCATCCCATCGGCTGCGAGCAGAACGTTCGCGAACAGATTGAAGCGACCCGTGCTCGCGGTTTGGATAAGCAGGCTGGCCCAAAAAAAGTACTCGTCATTGGGGCTTCAAGTGGCTATGGGTTGGCAGCCCGTATTACCGCAGCGTTTGGCTACGGCGCCGACACCCTGGGCGTTTTCTTTGAAAAGCCTGCCACCGATAAGAAACCCGGCACCGCAGGCTGGTACAACAGTGCCGCCTTCGATAAGTTTGCCAAGCAGGAAGGGCTGTACAGCAAATCGATTAACGGCGATGCGTTCTCCCATGAAGCGCGGGAAAAAGCCATTGAACTGATCAAGCAGGACATGGGCGAGATCGATCTGGTGGTGTACTCGCTGGCATCACCCGTTCGCAAGCTGCCGGATAGCGGCGAACTTAAGCGCTCAAGCCTCAAGCCAATTGGCGAAACCTACCGCGCTACTGCTATCGATACCAATAAAGACGCGATTATCGAAGCAGAAGTAGAGCCAGCCACCCAGCAGGAAATCGACGACACCATTACGGTAATGGGTGGCGAAGATTGGGAACTGTGGATGGAAGCACTTGACCAAGCAGGTGTGCTGGCAAAAGGTGCGCGTAGCGTGGCGTTTAGCTATATCGGCACTGAAATCACCTGGCCGATCTACTGGCACGGTGCGCTGGGTAAAGCCAAGGAAGACCTCGACCGCGCCGCAGCGGCTATCGACGCCAAGCTGAAAGAGACCGGTGGCGGGGCCAATGTGGCGGTACTCAAGTCGGTGGTCACCCAAGCGAGCGCGGCCATTCCGGTAATGCCGCTGTATATCGCCATGGTCTACCGCATCATGAAAGAGCAGGGTCTGCACGAAGGCACAATCGATCAATTGAACCGTCTATTCGGTGAGCAGCTCTACTCAGCCCAAGGCAAGCGCGGTGAAATGGTAACTGATGAGGTAGGGCGCCTGCGTTTGGATGACTGGGAGTTGCGCGATGACGTTCAGCAAGCGTGCCAGGATCTGTGGCCGGAAGTGACGACCGAAAACTTATTCGAGATTACCGACTATGCTGGTTATAAGCACGAATTCTTGAAGCTATTTGGCTTTGAGCGTGACGATGTCGATTACGATGCCGACGTCAATCCAGAGGTTACGTTTGATGTCGTGAATCTGTAAGCCATTCACAGAGGCGGTAGCGCCGCCCAATTCGACCGGAACGCTGGAGGTGTTTATGGACACTAGGGAAAGCAAAACCCCGGAAGAAGAGAAGCAGCATATTATCAATGAGCGAATACCTGAGGATTATGAAACCTCAAAACCGCATCTACAGCCTGAAGCCAAGAAGCGGCCAGGCGGGCTGTATAAGTTACTCCCGATAGTGGTGATCATTGTCGGCGTGATTGTGGTTAGTATCGTCGTGTTAGGCATTATTAACCGCGGTAATTAGTACTTAACCATTCTCTCTTTTTTGCCGGGCCTTGCGCCCGGCAATTTGCATTCATGCGTCACGTTTTTGTTGCAGTGGTCATAACGCTGCCATCCTCTACGCAATTGGGTAAGATGATCGTTTATCTATGTCGATGGCGGTCTTTCATGCATCTTTTCATGCAACTCAATCAGTTATCATGCAGCCCAACCCGTTAGCCTCACAGGCAGCGCTACCGCGTCGGCGGGTGGCCTTTTTGCTGCTGCCAGGTTTTTCGTTATTGACCCACGCTAGCGCACTGGAACCGCTACAAATGGCTAACCAGCTGAGTGGGCAGATGCTTTACCACACCGTCACATTAAGTCTCAATGACGAGCCCGTGCGCAGTGGTGCTCAGCTTTCGCTCATTGCTCAGCACGCACTAAGTACCGCATTAGGCCCGCTTGACCTGCTGTTGATATGCGCACCAACACCGCTGCCCTATACGCTTCCTGCAAAGTTGAATGAGTGGCTCCGTGGGCACCAGGGGCGTGGTGTGGCACTGGGTGGGTTGGCAGGGGGCACTGAAGTGTTGGCACGCTGTGGGTTGCTTGAAGGCTATCGTGCGACGCTGCCCTGGCAGCGTTTTGAGGCCTTTGCTCAAGCCTATCCGCAAGTGACGCTTTCTCAACAGCTGTTTGAAATTGATCGCGACAGGCTGACCTGCGCGGGGGGAACCGCGGCCATGGATTTGATGCTCACGCTGATTGGCCAGCATCACGGTGCGCGCTTGGCGGAGCAGGTGTCTGAGCAGTTTGTCTGCGACCGCATCCGCTTGGCAGATGAGCGCCAGCATGTGCCGCTGCGTAGCCGCCTGGGGCATGCGCCGCAAAGTCTGGTGGAGGCTGTCACGCTTATGGAAGCCAATATTGAGGAGCCGCTCTCGACCCTGGAACTGGCCGAACATCTGGGTATCTCTCGGCGTCAGTTGGAGCGGCTATTTAAGAAGTATCTGCAGGCGGTCCCTAGTCGCTACTACCTGGATTTACGCTTACAAGAGGCGCGCAAACAGCTTCGCGATAGTGACCGGCCGGTAGGCGATATTGCGTTTGCCACGGGATTTTCCTCAGGCGCGCACTTTTCTACCGCCTACCGTCACCATTTCGGCATGACGCCGAGAGAAGAGCGCCTGGGTTAGAAAGATTCAGGTTAATGTATCCACAATGCCACCTTCCACACGCAGTGCCGCCCCGCTGGTTGCACTGGCTTGGGGAGAAGCGGCGTAGACGCTCATACTCGCGACTTCTTCGGGTGTTGCTAAGCGCTGGATAATTGAAGAGGGGCGGTTCTCTTTAACAAAGCGTTCTTCCATCTCTTGCTGAGAGATGCCCTCTTTTTCCGCCATTTCCCCCATCATCTTGATCACGCCTTCTGAACGGGTCGGCCCAGGTAGAATGGCATTCACGGTGACCTGGGTGCCGCTGAGCACTTTGGCCAGCCCGCGAGAGACGGAGAGCAGCGCCGATTTGGTCATGCCGTAATGCACCATTTCACTAGGGATGTTGATCCCCGACTCGCTGGAGATAAACTGTATGCGGCCCCAGTCGCGCTCGCGCATGCCCTGGGCGTAGTGACGGGAAAGCCTCACCGCGCTCATGATATTAATATCGAAAAATTGCTGCCACGTAGCGTCATCTACATCGAAAAAGTCCTGCGGGGCGAAAATGCCTACGTTATTGATCAGGATATCCGCGCTGGGCTGCTGTTTAATAAGCGTTTGGCAACCTTCAGCGGTGCCGAGATCAGCCGCCACGCCTTCTACCTTGGCATTGGGAGTGTCTTTTTTAAGTGCGCTGATGGCACCATCAACACGTGCTTGGGTACGCCCTGTTATAACCACGTCAGCGCCTGCCTTGGCGAGCCCTTGAGCAATTGCAAAACCGATGCCCGCTGTAGAACCCGTGATAATGGCGTGTTTGCCGCTTAGATCAATCTGCATATGCTGGTCTCCTCTCATCCTGAGTGTCGGTGCTCATCACTATGCAACGCAGCTCAGCGAATAACCGCATAGCTTGCTAATAAGTATGGGGCTCTTTTAGAGTTCTTCAAGGCGGTTCAGTGATACGCCGAGACGCCGCTATTCATAATTTGCCGTCCCATTGCTGAAAGCGCTTGGACTCTTTACCACCTTATACTGTTGTTACTACTTTCCTCCACTGGAGCTAGCGACCCATGAGCCATACCCCAAGCCGTCAAGATTACGACCACTACATGACGCCCAACTACTCACCACAGCAGGTCATTCCCGTGCGTGGTGAAGGTAGCCGCTTGTGGGATCAACAGGGCCGTGAATATATCGACTTTGCCGGGGGGATCGCGGTTAACTCCCTTGGTCATTGCCATCCAGTACTGGTCAATGCGCTCAAAGAGCAGGGCGAGAAGCTGTGGCACCTTTCCAACGTATATACCAACGAGCCAGCGCTGAACTTGGCCAAGACGCTGGTCGAGCGCACCTTCGCCGATAAGGTGTTCTTATGCTCCTCCGGCGGTGAAGCCAACGAAGCTGCGCTTAAGCTGGCACGCCGCTGGGCGGTGGATAATCACGGTGAGCAGAAAGATAAAATCATCTCGTTCTACCAATCTTTTCATGGCCGCACCTTCTTTACCGTCAGTGTGGGTGGCCAGCCCAAATACTCCCAGGGCTTTGGGCCGGTGCCGGGCGGAATTCTGCACGCTAATTACAATGACCTGGATAGCGTTCGCAAGCTGGTTGGCGACGACACCTGCGCAATTATGGTTGAACCCATGCAGGGCGAGGGCGGTATCGTGCCCGGCACGCAAGAATTCCTCCAAGGGCTGCGCGATCTCTGCGACGAGCACAATGCGCTATTGATTTTTGACGAAGTGCAAACCGGCGTTGGTCGTAGCGGAGAACTCTACGCTTATAAGAACTACGGCATTACGCCGGATATTCTTACCAGTGCCAAATCCTTGGGCGGCGGTTTCCCCATTGGCGCCATGCTGGCTATCGACTCGGTGGCTAAATCGCTGGTTGTTGGCACCCACGGTTCTACTTACGGCGGCAATGCGCTGGCATCTGCCGTTGCCTTGGCGGCGGTGGAGCTTATCGATACGCCCGAGGTGCTCGAAGGCGTTAAGCATCGCCACGATCTGTTCCGCGAGCATTTAGAAACTATCAACCGCAAGCATGGCGTGTTTAAAGAGATTCGCGGTATGGGCTTATTAATAGGTGCCCAGATGTCGGATGCCTATGAAGGGCGTGCCAAAGACATACTACCGCTGGCGATTGAAGAGGGCTTGATGGCGCTGATCGCCGGGCCGAACGTACTGCGCATGGCGCCTTCTCTGGTCATTCCTGAAGCGGATATCGCCGAGGGCATGGCCCGCTTAGAGCGCGCGATTGAGCGATTAGTTGCGGCAGCATGAGTGAACAGCAGGCTGCGTCAATCGTGTTAACTGAAGGGGAGGCATCGAGGATGCTGGTAGTTCGACCCGTTAAAGCGTCTGATCTCACGGCGCTTGAGCAATTAGCCGAGCATGCAGTACCTAAGCTTACTAACTTGCCTGCTAACCGTGAGCGACTTCAGGAGCGCATTGCGCGCTCTCAAGACGCCTTTAATGGTGACGTCGAGTTTCCAGAAAACGAGCACTATACGTTTGTTCTCGCCGATGACACACGCGAGGAAGTGCTCGGTACCGCCACCATACGTGCCCAGGCGGGTGCCAATGAGGCCTACTACACCTACCGCCAGGAAACGCTGATTCACGCCTCCCAGCAGTTGAACGTACGTCGTGAAGTGCAGACGCTAGCGCTCTCCCATGAAGTTTCTGACGCTACCCTGCTGTGCGCCTTTTCGCTTAACCCGCGTTATAAAGGCACCAGCGCGGAGAGCCTGCTGCGCCGGGCGCGGTTGATGTTTATCGCCCAGTACCCCGAGCGGTTTTCGCGTATTCTGGCGGTGGCGTTTCCCGGCTACTTGGATACGCGCAGTGAATCGCCGTTCTGGGAAAGCGTGGGGCGGCACTTTTTCGCCCGCAGTTTCCAGGATATTAACCACATTGCCGGGGTGCGCTCGAAAAGCTTTATCGCCGAAGTAATGCCCCAGTTCCCGCTCTATTTGCCGCTGCTAACACCCCAGGCGCGGGCGGCGATAGGTCGTGAGCACCCTGCTCATGAAGAGGCGTTGGAGGAGATGCTGGCGGAGGGCTTCGTGCGTTCGCGCCATGTGGATATTTTCGACGCCGGACCGATTGTCAAAGCCGAGCGCGAGCGGTTGGAAACCTTCCGCAGTGCTGCCTGGCACCCGGTGCGCATTCGCCCTGAACACGCTTTGCCGGATGCTGAACCCGCGCTGGTTGCCAATCAAAAGCTGGGCGAGTTTCGCTGCATCGTCGCCCGCTACGCGCTGTCACCCACGGGCCAGTTGATGCTCTCAGCGGAGCATGCTGAGCGGCTGGGTGTCACGGAAGGGCGAGCGGTGCTTGCTGCGCCGCTGACGCTACCCACCGTGGTAGACGCGCTCGATGAAGGAGAAATGTAATGCGCATTCGACCCATTGCCCGTGATGATCTGGATGGGCTTCAGGCGCTTGCGCAGCAGGCGGGCGTTGGCTTTACCTCGCTGCCGGATAATCGCGAGTTTCTAGCCGGTAAGATTGAAGCGGCTGCCAGTGCCTTTGAAGAGCGCACTCCGGTGGATGATCGGCTTTATTTCTTTGTGCTAGAGGATGAAGTAAGTGGCGAGTTGGCGGGCTGCTGCGCCATTGAGGGGCAGGTGGGGCGCGAGGTGCCGTTCTATAACTATCGGCTGGGAACCCTTGCGCACTCATCCATTCAGCTGGATCTTCACCGCACTATCGACACGCTGTTTTTAAGCTCCGACCACACCGGCGATGCCGAAGTATGCTCGCTGTTTCTGCGTCCTGAGTATCGCGGCGAAGCCAACAAACATTTGCGCAATGGCGCGCTGCTCTCCAAAGCGCGCTGGCTGTTTATTGCCCAGTTTCGTGATCGCTTTCCCGATAAAGTGCTGGCGGAGATGCGTGGGGTGTTCGATGAAAATAACACCAGTCCTTTCTGGGAGAGCCTGGGCAAACACTTCTTCCCTATGGATTTCAGCGAAGCTGACCGCCTAACCGGCCTGGGGCAGAAGAGCTTTATTGGCGAGCTGATGCCCAAGTTTCCCATTTACACCACTTTCATGGCCGAAGAGGCGCGTTCCTGCATTGGTCAGGTGCATCGTCATACTCGCCCGGCGCTGGAGATGCTTAAAAAAGAGGGGCTGCGCTGGGAAGGCTATATCGATATTTTCGACGGTGGCCCGACGGTAGAGGCGTACATTGATGATGTGCGCGCTATCCGCAACTCACGGCTCTGCCAGGTGGAAGTATCAGCCGGAGCAAGCGAAGAGAGCGTCAGCCGCTGGCTAGCCGCCACCACTCAAATGCTGCACTTTACCGCCAGTTGGATAGGCCGCGGGCCTGCCGAGGATAACACCATCGTGCTTAACGAGCAGGAAGCGAAGCGCTTAGGTGTTGCCACCGGCGATACCCTACGGCTACTCGAGACCTAGGCGACGTTTACAGGAGAGTTTTATGCACGCCCAACAGCAGCAACTGATCAATGGCGCCTGGGTCGCAGGCGACGCAGAGCCGTTGAGCAAGCACGACCCCGTTTCTGGCAAGTCGCTATGGCAAGCAGCGACGGCTAGCTCTGAACAGGTCACGGCCGCTGTGAAAGCCGCCCGCGGTGCCTTCCCCGGCTGGGCGCGCACACCTTTTGCCGAGCGCCAGGCGCTTGTCGAGCGTTTTGCCGAGGTGCTAAAAACACGAGGTGAAGACCTGGCCGTTGCGATTGCTTCAGAGACCGGCAAGCCGCTCTGGGAGGCGCGCACCGAAGCGGGCGCCATGGTGGGTAAGGTGGCGCTGTCGGTTAAGGCGTATAACGAGCGCACCGGTGAACGGGAAAAAGTGGTGGGCAGTGCAAACGCGGTGCTGCGCCATCGTCCTCATGGTGTGATGGCGGTGTTTGGCCCATATAACTTCCCCGGCCACCTGCCCAACGGCCATATGGTGCCTGCGCTATTGGCGGGTAACTGTGTGGTCTTCAAACCCAGCGACCAAACCCCGCTTACCGCGGATTTGACCCTACAGTGCTGGCTAGAGGCTGGGCTTCCAGCAGGTGTCATTAACCTGGTGCAAGGTGGTGTGCCGGTAGGCCAGGCGCTGGCAGGTCACCCCGATATTGATGGCCTGCTGTTTACCGGTAGCGCCAAAGTGGGTGGCATGCTGCACCAGCAGTTTGCCGGACAGCTGGATAAAATCCTGGCGCTGGAACTGGGCGGCAATAACCCCCTGATAGTGAAAGATGTCGACGACGAGCGCGCCGCGGTATTGACCATTCTGCAGTCGGCGTATCTCTCCGGCGGCCAGCGCTGCACCTGCGCGCGGCGTTTAATGGTGCCTGAGGGCGCAGTAGGCGATCGCTTGATCGATGCGCTTTCAGAGGCGATTACCAAGCTACACGTGGCGGGGCAGTTCGAAGAAAATCCTACGCCGTTCTATGGTGGTTTGGTCAGCGTAGCGGCGGCGGACGGCCTGCTCAAGGCCCAAGAGGAGCTGGAGAGCATGGGCGGTACGGTGATCAACCGTATGAAGCGCCAGAAGGAGAACACCAGCCTGTTAAGTCCCGCGCTGATTGATGTGACCGGCCTTGACGTGCCGGACGAGGAGCACTTCGGCCCGCTGCTGAAAATCCACCGCTATCGCGATTGGGATGAAGCGCTACAGCTTGCCAATAACACCCGCTACGGGCTCTCCGCCGGTTTAATTGGCGGTGATCGAGCCGATTGGGATGACTTCCTGCTGCGTATTCGCGCTGGAATCGTCAACTGGAACCGCCAAACCACCGGTGCATCCGGCGATGCACCTTTTGGTGGTGTGGGTGACAGCGGCAATCACCGTCCCAGTGCTTTTTATGCGGCAGACTACTGCGCCTACCCGGTGGCCTCCATGGAAGCTGACAGCCTGGAGATGCCCGAGACCCTGCCGCCGGGAGTGAGCCTGTGAGTGCCGCCGATCTCAGCAGCGTTAGGGAAGTCAATTTTGACGGCCTAGTCGGCCCAACCCATAACTACTCCGGGCTGGCGGTAGGTAATGTGGCGTCTATGAGCCACGGCGGGTTAGTGTCCAACCCCAAAGAGGGCGCGTTGCAGGGTCTTCTCAAGATGAAGTCGTTGATGGACGCGGGCTATGCCCAAGGGGTGCTGCCACCCCAGCAGCGCCCCGATATTGGCGCACTGCGTGATTTAGGCTTTAGCGGCAGCAATAGCGACGTTCTGGCCCGCGCCGCCAAAGAGGCCCCTCAACTACTGCGAGCAGTCTGCTCGGCGTCCAGTATGTGGACGGCTAACGCGGGTACGATGACGCCCAGCATGGATGTACCGGATAGTCGGGTACATTTCACGCCAGCGAATCTACAATCCAGCTTTCACCGCTATTTAGAACCGCAAACCACCGGTCGCGTGCTGCAGGCAATTTTCCGCGACGAACAGCACTTCGCCCACCATCCGGTGCTGCCTGCAACGCCTGCCTTTTCTGACGAAGGGGCGGCTAATCACACCCGTTTATGTGGTGAGTACGGCGAGCCGGGCGTTCACCTATTTGTCTATGGCCGTCAGGCGTTTGGTGACGTGCGTAGCGGTGAGCGAGAACCCAAGCACTATCCGGCCAGGCAAACCCTGGAAGCCAGTCAGGCGGTGGCCCGCCAACATGGGTTAACAGAGGCGCAAACGGTATTTGCCCAGCAGCACCCGGACGCCATCGACGCGGGCGTCTTCCATAATGACGTCATTGCTGTGGGCAACGGCCCCGTGCTGCTCTACCACGAAATGGCCTTTCTGGATGAAGAAGGCACGCTTGATGAGCTGCGCACCAAAATGGCCAGCCCGCTGATTCCCGTGCGCGTGCCCTTGGAAGCGGTAAGCATGGAGGATGCGGTAGCCTCGTATCTATTTAATTCGCAGCTGCTCTCCAACCCGGATGGCACCATGACGCTGGTAGTGCCCGGCGAATGCCAGGAGCGTGAGGCGGTATGGCGCACCATTCAGGATTATCTGCTGGCGGGCAATAATCCGATCAGTGAAGTGGTCGTTAAAGACGTCAAACAAAGCATGCGCAACGGCGGCGGCCCGGCTTGCCTGCGCCTGCGCGTGGTGCTAACGGAGGCCGAACGTGCAGCGCTCTCTGGCCGCGTGCTGCTCACCAATGCACTGTACACTGACCTGACCGCGTGGGTGGAGCGCCACTATCGCGTTCGCCTCGCCCCGGACGATTTGGCCGATCCACAGCTGGCGGAAGAGTCGCTTGCAGCACTGGATGAACTCACTCAACTGCTGAAAATCGGCCCGGTTTATCCCTTTCAACTGGGGTAGGGTGTGATGTAGTGAGGGAAAATAATAAACGCCATGGCAGTGCCTTGGCGTTTTGGTTTAAAGTTTGCAGCGAAAGCTTAGCCGTCGCTTTGCCCGGCGTATGCGATTAGGAGGGAGCAGTGCGACAATATATGCTGGCCTTGGTGATAGGAGTATTTTTAATAATGTCGACAGGCACTAATGCGAACGGCTTGGATTTCGAAGCGTTAGTGTCTGAGCAAGGCGCAGCAGGCCCACTGCCAGCACTTCAGCCGTTTGAAGCAAGGGATGGCACCACACTTTCATATCGGCATTATCCAAGTGAATCCGACACGGCGCTGGTGCTCGTGCACGGCTCAGGGACCGACAGTCGATATCTGGCAACCTTTGCTCGCGGATTGGCAGCTTCAGGCGCCGCCGCTGTTTACACCCCGGATATTCGAGGGCATGGGCCATCTCCCGTTCGGCGCGGCGATATTGACTATATCAAGCAGCTTGAGGATGATCTTGCCGATCTTATTGCCCACATCGAAGTGGTCAATCCTCAATTAACGCGTATCGTCGTCGGTGGGCATTCGTCAGGTGGCGGGTTAGCAATACGTTTTGCTGGTGGCACGCATGGGCACCGTGCCAACGCCTATCTGCTGCTAGCGCCTTACCTAGGATACGACGCACCTACTGTTCGGAAAAGCTCGGGCGGGTGGGCAGACCCCAAAGTGACCAGGATCATTGCTATATCCATTTTGAATGAACTCGGTATTACCCACTTCAATAAGCTACCGGTGCTGCACTTTAATTTGCCGCCCGAATACCGCCAGGGCTCAGAAACGCTAGCGTATTCGTACCGGCTTATGAAGGGCTTTGCTCCCGCCAATTGGCAGAACGATCTCAGTTCTATGACGGCTCCAGTCCTTCTTATTACTGGATCTGATGACGAAGCATTTTTTGCGGAGCGCTTCGAGCCCACTTTGCGGCCCATCGTTCCACACGCTGATATCGTCACGGTGCCTAATGCATCGCATCTGAGCCTTGTTGTGAACAAAGAGGGCATCAAGACAGCTTACCATTGGCTTCAAGCGTTATAAGAGCGAAAACCTCATGTGTATGGGATGGTGGAAACACTTATGGTTCTCACACCTAGCACTAGGATTACGTCAATATGCCCTTAATCGACATCCGTGCTGCACTCGAAACTGATGTTCCGGACATTCAATCCTGCGCACGACTGGCCTATTCAAAGTATATCAGTCGCATTGGTCGTGAACCTGCGCCCATGCATGCAGACTACGCAAGCCTAGTCGGCTACGGCTACATAGATGTTGCTATCCTTGATTCACATTTTGTGGGCTATGTTGTGTTCTACCCCGAAGGCGATCATTTTCACCTCGAAAACGTTGCCATACTACCCGAGTATGGTGGCCTCGGCATTGGGAAGCGATTGATCGATCACGTGGAATGTTCAGCCGAGGAAAAGGGATACGAAGCCGTGGAACTTTATACGAATGAAGCCATGATAGAAAATCTCGCCATGTACCCCAAACTAGGATACGTCAGGGGCGAGTGTCGGCATGAAGCGGGGTTTAATCGAGTGTATTTCCGAAAGCAGCTAAAGTTAAATGGCTGACAAGAAGAGCTTTCCTAGTTGGGTCGATTCAGTTAAAACGTCACTCTTGAGTTCATCACCGTATTGGAGATTGGAGATTGGAGATTGGTGATTTGAGAAAAGTATTAATGAGCGCCTGTCTCTTGGGTAAACAGGTTCGCTATGATGGTGGCGCCCTTTCCGTGGATGATCAGATCGTTGAGCAGTGGCGTTCTGAAGGCCGAATCGTTTCTGTTTGCCCCGAAGTTGAGGCGGGGATGAGTATTCCCAGGCCGCCCGCGGAGATTTTCCAAGGCAGTGGTAAGGGTGTTTTAAACGGTGAGGTCGATGTTATCGAAAACGATGGAGGCAAGGTGACCAATGAATTTTTAGCAGGTGCCTCTATCGCTTTGAACCTGTGCCGTAAATTCGCTATCGATATCGCAGTGCTTGCTGAGTTCAGTCCTTCATGCGGAAGCACCGCTATTTATGACGGCAGTTTCTCTGGTAAAAAAGTACCGGGTATGGGAGTAACAGCCGCACTGCTTCGGGAACATGGTGTGCACGTGTTTAGTCAGTATGAAATAGCCCAAGCTAACACTGCACTTCTTGCTACAAGTTCGTGAAAGCAGCATTAGGATATCGAGATATGACGCCTATTATTCGGTCTACTAACGACAAGGCGTTCGCGGAAAAATTAATTCGCCAAAATATGTCTGCTTACTACGAACAGTTGGATATGCGCTGGAATACAGCCCTGTTTGATAAACAATGGGATGAGTTAGACAGTTACGAATTAGTTATTAACGCTAGCCCAGTAGGGTTGTTATGCATAAATCACGATGAAGCCGCTTACTATATTCGAGAGCTACAAATTGATCAGAAGTGGCAGCGCCAAGGCTTAGGTACAGCGGCAATCCGCCACACGAAGGAAATCGCCCAACAGTCGGGCATCCGCTTACTTCGGCTGCGTGTGTTTTGTATCAACCCAGCAATAGCGCTATACGAGCGTATGGGGTTTCGCGTGCGTAAAACAGAGGGTGGGACTCACTATATGGAGCGGAGCATACTCTAACCCGTTAAATTAATGGGGCTTTACTGTTAAGTACTACAAGAGATTGCGCCGGTGCTGCTGCTGGAACCTACCGACGCTCGCTTTACTTTTTTAGGTTGGATGACGGGGTAGTTTGCCGATTTTTGTATTAATAACCTACCGTAAAGGCTTTCTGAATATGTTGAGGGGTCTCTGCTTCATCAAGCATCGCTACCGCGAAATCCTCCATTGAAATGCGAGATTCTCCGTTATTGTCCATGACGAGGGTATCGGTGCCAAGACGATAGCGCCCCGTAAGATCTCCAGGCGTCAGCATGGCGGCAGGGGAGAAGTAAGTCCACGCTGTGCTGGTTTCACCCAAGCAGAGTTCATACTGAGCTTGGCATGCCTTGGCAATTTCTAGCGCAGAGGCAGGAAGGAAATCGGGGGCTGTTAAGACCGTATCACCGGCGTGCCCGGGGATTAGCAATCGTGCGGCTCCGCCTACCAAGAGCACTCGCTGACCCGGAAGGGCACTCGCCATTAGAGAACGGGTTAGCGCCACCAGCGTCGCTTCTTTTCCATCGGGTGGGCGAACGGCGCTGATCAGTACGTCTTGTCCTTGAATAACATGAGCTAGCTGGTGTGAGTCTGTTATATCCGCGACACAGCGGCTGGCTTCAGCGGGCAGTTTGTTAAGCTGACTCTCTGTTCTCACCACGCCGGTTACGTTATGACCACGTGCTAATGCTTCATTCATAATGCGTTTGCCAACGTCGCCAGCGGCACCAAATATTGCAATTTTCATGATATATCTCTCTTGGGTTCATTAGTTAAGTTGTTTGGCTTTGCCAATGTTGAGCAGGGTAATTCCGGCTCCAATTAATAGGGTGCCAAGCAGTAAGCCTTCGGGAGCGGTTTCTCCTTGCAGCAATATGGCGACCGGAACGCCCACCACGGCGCCGACGGAACCCAATAGGCTCAGAAACACCGGGCCGCCGCTTTTCTGTAGTAGGAAGAGCAGTAAGAACTGGCCTGCGAAGACCATCGCCTGGAGTGCAATCAGCAAGAATGGCAGGGAGCGTTCTGTTGGAACGCTCAGTGAGAAGCCCGGCAGAAACCCCACGCTGAGGAGAATGATGGCCGCTGCGATAAGCATCCCCGGCGCCAACGCATCGCTGGATACGCCTTCTGGCCAGCGTAAGGTTCGGTAGATGTTGCCGATAGCCAGCAGAACGGGACCAATTAAAGCGAGGAGAATCCAGAGGTAATTGGCATCCGGCGCCGAAAGCTTATGGAAGGCCAGGGTGACGGCCCCCGCGAGGGCTGATATAACCCCCGCCGCACGCAACACCTGAAACCGCTCCATTTTTAACGCTAATGCGCCGATGTAGGTGAGTAGCGGTGGCAGAGTGATGATTAATGCCACGAACCCCGCACCCACATGGGGGATAGCTGAGAAAAAAAGCAGGTTGGCACCCGCTACGCCCAGCAGACCTGAAATAGCGTAGTACTCAACGGTCCGGACGTTGACCGGCGGCAGATTGCGGCGGAAGGCCGCGAGAACCAATAGAATAAGCGCCGCTCCTGAAATTGACCAAAACAGAAAAGCGAGCGCCGGTAGCTGAATGTCACCGGCAAGTTTTGCCAAATTAGTCGATAGACCCAGCAAGGCACCACCAGATAACAGATACACCAGTGGGGCAAGCCAAGCTCTTTTGCGTGAGTGTGTGCGGGTAGTGCTTAATGATGTCATTCGCGTAGTTCTCATTGGTACCGTTTCGAAGTGTCTTGATGTCAAGATATGTGTGATTAATCTTGACGTCAAGATAATTAAGCGCAAAATACGCTCATGGATCATGTAGACAACATTCTCAAACAGTGGCGGCAGGAGCGGCCTGACCTCGATGTAGCGCCGATGGCTACCATCGGGCGGGTCAAACGGCTGAATCACACCTTAATGCGCGCAATGGAGAAGACCTGGGCGAAATACGGTCTGACTGACGCGAGCTTTGACGTTCTGGCAACTCTTCGCCGTGAGGGAGCGCCCTACGCGCTATCGCCGGGGGATTTGATGGCATCCACCATGGTGACTTCAGGCACCATGACTCACCGCATCAATCAACTGGAAAAGGCGGGTTTGATCAAGCGGGTCAAAAATCCCGACGATGGTCGTGGTTTTCTCATCTCTCTTTCCCAGCGTGGATTCGAGTTAATCGATGAAGCCGTTGCTGCTCATGTGGAAACCCAGGCGCAGCTGGTAAGCGGCTTGACTGAAGATCAACGAGCGCAACTCGATGAGCTGCTTAAACAGTTCTTGGCGGGATTGGAGCAGGAGTGATGTGTGTCGCAGTGGCAACTTAGCCACTATTGAGAAGAGTCACGCCTAGACTTTGTTCCATCTCGCTTAAACACCTGAAGACGTTGGCATGGCTGATACGCAGCGCTTGGCTGGCGCCGGATAGCGACCCCACCTCTGCAATCGCTAGATCGTCCCACCTTATTTGCTGTTCATTCATGCAAACTGAGTTGTCATTTTTCGCGAATGTCTGAGCGTATTTGAACAGGTTAGTCTGTCGTTGAACCAATCAATAGGGGAAGCGCAGAATGAATGTGTTGATCGTCTTGGCTCATCCTGAACGCAAGTCGTTTAATGGCGGCCTAGTGGATGAGGCGGTAGAACAGCTGGTGGGCGAGGGGCATACAGTGGAAGTGGATGATCTCTATGCTGAGCAGTTTGATCCGGTGGAGCGCCCTGAGCAATATCCGCATAGCGCCGTGGCGTCGGACTACTTCTATGCCCTCAATGAGCAGCGGGCTCACTACGAGAAAAACACATTACCGCAGGATGTCCAGCGGGAGTTGGCGCGGTTGGAGTGGGCTGACTTGGTGATCTTCCAGTTTCCCTTATGGTGGCACGCCCAGCCCGCCATTTTAAAAGGCTGGTTTGATCGGGTGCTGGTGTATGGCGGGCGCTATACAAGCCGCATGCGTTACGACCGGGGCTACTATCGCGGTAGGAAGGCGATGCTATCGGTCACCACGGGCTCACCGGAGAAAGCATTTCAGCCTTTTGGCCGAGCTGGCAATATGGTGCACTGGCTGTGGCCCATACACGCATCGTTGTACTACGTTGGCTTTGACGTGCTGGCGCCTCAGGTGAGCTACGGCATTCAGGGCGGCGGTATTCGTTACCAAGAGGAAGCTGACATCATTGGTCACCTAGAGGTCTGCAAAGCGGCTTGGGTAGATCGTCTGAGAAACTTGGACAGCGAACTGCCCATCCCCTTTACCGGATGGGATGACTGGGACGAAGATGGCGTTTTACGCCAAACAAACCCGCTGAGATGGCGGCTAGGCTGAGCTCGTGTAGACTCTTACTGTCTATAAAACAGATCAGCAAAAGGCCCAATCAGCGCCATGACCACCTCGAACCACCGTTTTTCCGATGCTGAGCGCCGTGGGCTCTACCGCGCCATACATGAGCGGCGCGACGTGCGCTCGCAATTTCTGCCCGACAGAATACCTCCTGATGTACTGGCCCGCCTTTTGGAGGCCGCGCATCATGCGCCTTCAGTGGGATTTATGCAGCCCTGGGATTTCATCGTGATTGAAAGACGCAGCGTCAGAGAAGCAGTGCTGGCGATGTTCGAGCAGGAGAATCAGAAGGCCGCCGAACGCTTTGAAGGCGAGCGTCAAGCGCATTATCGCAGCCTTAAGCTGCAAGGTATTATGGAGAGCCCGCTTAATCTCTGTATTACCTGTGACCGAAGCCGGGGCGGCCCTCACGTGCTGGGGCGCAATAGTATGGTGGATACCGATCTTTTCAGCACTTGTCTCGCTGTACAGAATCTCTGGTTGGCTGCGCGGGTAGAAGGTATTGGCGTTGGTTGGGTGAGCATTCTCGACCAAGAGCAGCTGAGCAAGGCGCTGAATCTGCCTGACCACGTTTACCCCTTGGCGTATCTCTGCCTTGGCTATGTTAGCGAGTTTTTAGACCAACCAGAGCTTGAAGCCAAAGGCTGGCGCTCTCGCTTGCCATTAAGTGAACTAGTACATGTCGATCAGTGGGGGCAGCCGCTTGCCAGTTGTTTGTGAGGAAGTTTTTATAAGGGGGGCCAGCTCGCTGTGCCCAAGTCATCTACTCTTTGCTTGCGGCGCTGGTTCTTGTCTTCGTACATGCGCTGGTCTGCCAGAGCAAATACCTGTAGGGCAGGCACTTCGCTGGAGCTGGCGAATCCCAAGCTCAAATGAAGCGTCAGTTCTTCACGTTCACCGCTAGCGGTGTCGATAATGCAACGCTGTTCAGGCAAATTGTCTCTGATCAAGTTGGCCATACGCTTGGCTGCCGTCAAGTCGGCAGAAGGAAATAGAATGACGAATTCATCGCCACCGCAGCGTGCAAGTATGTCGCTGTCCCTGCAGTGAAGTTGCAGGTACTTGGCAACGCTGGAAATCAGTTGATCGCCTGCAACATGACCATAATGGTCGTTCACTTCCTTAAGCTTGTCGACGTCCATCATCAATACAGCAAAATCCAGGCTCGGCGTCTGCGCCTTGCCTTGAATGCTCATTTGCAGCGCGGCTTCCAAGAAACCTCGGTTATAAAGGCCGGTGAGTCCGTCACGCTCAGCCGTTTTCTTCAATTCCAAATGTAGCAATTTATTTTCGGTAGCGGCCGCTAGTTGGTCGGCAAAGAGGGAAAGTATTTGCTCCAAGCCGTCTTCTCGGCTGGGAGCTTTCATGATCAGCCAGCCTTCGTACAAGCTTAGACGGCCTTCCATGGACATGACATATAGGTTCTCGCCTTCGTCTGTTTGTGGCCGTGTGTCCGGCTGTACTCTTT
Source organism: Vreelandella sp. 2A-K22 (assembly GCF_054065485.1). Classification (NCBI taxonomy): domain Bacteria; kingdom Pseudomonadati; phylum Pseudomonadota; class Gammaproteobacteria; order Oceanospirillales; family Halomonadaceae; genus Vreelandella; species Vreelandella sp. 2A-K22. The sequence goes on from NZ_JBSUGC010000005.1 coordinate 45,445, forward strand.
GCCTACGAACGCTGGCCAATAGATGCTTTAGACGCTGTTCATCCTTTGGGCTTAGTCCCGCAACAGCCGCGTAGCGTGTTACTTCACAACGTTGTCGTTCTTGTACAAAAACAGCAAAACCGTAGTCGGGGAAATGGGAGTGTAGGTGGTTTAAGGAGTCATCCAGCAGGGTATGGATATTGGTCGCACGATTTGCCACCGTCCCGAGATCAAGCAGCGCGTGAAAGACTCGGTTCTGAAACTGAATCTCGCCAATGCTGCGGCCGATCTGACGATTCTGACTGTACGTTATGCGGCCTATGGTTAGAAAATAGACGATTGCCCCCGTCCATTGGTAGATGTCTAAATTGTTGCTCACATAGGGGCGAAACTTGAATCCCGTTAAGGCGCTTCCAATTAAGGCTGCGGTTGTGAAAAGTACGGCTGAAATAAGCATCTTCCGTACCCCGCCGACCACTAAATTGTTCATCAAACAGGCAAGCCCAATGGTGATGGTGCCTAAAGCGTAAAAATCCAGCACGCTGCACCAAAAACCAAATAGCAGGCTGTCATAGAGGAGATTTCTGAACTCGGCACGCTTGGAGTTCTGGGCGCTTACAGCAAGCGCATAGGCAACGCCGGGCCATAGCAGCAGCAAAATCCCGGGCAGAATAAGTGTCCAGCCGCTGCCTTCTACCACGGCGATCCATACGGTGAGTCCGAAGGTATGGCAAAAGGCAAAAATTCGCGGGGCAATTGTCGCCAATGCAAGACGGTGTGCGCGCCTTGATGAATGTTGCATTTGTGAGTCTGTATTCAAAGTTATTTGATTAACAGACTAGCACTTAAGAGGCTAAGAAGCCTTATCCTTAAAATCAGGCGAATAGCGCCTTCGTTATCTCCCAGGTTTTAGACTGTTTCAGGGCGTATCTGTTGAATATGGTGAAGCGCTCTCACAACTTGCTAGTAAATGGTTGGCGTGTTCGCGAAGCGCCTCTTTGAGGCCGTCTGGTTTGAGGATGGTAAATTGAAATGGGAGCTGTGCCAGCCAATAGGCAAACCACTCGAAACTATCCGTGCGTGTATGGAGCAGTAGTCCACCTTCAACCTGTTCGAACTGACCTGTACAGAAAAATTGGTTCTCAAAGCCAGCGGACGCGGCATGATCAATGTGTAGCACCAGTGATACTTCATGAGTGGGGCCCCAGGACATGAGGCTTTCGCTCAAAAAATCGGCTGCATCAAAGCGGGTGGGGCGTATGAAGGTACCTGAGAGTAGGTGCACACCGCTGATACGATCTAACCGAAATGAGCGCATGGCTCCCCGTAGATGGCAAAAACCGACGGCATACCACCTACCTTGTTGGAAAACTAGCCCGTAGGGGTCGATCTGACGCTCAATCGGATCATGCTGCGGGGAGTGGTAGGTAAGCCCCACGGTTCGCATGGCCTCTGTGGCTTTAGTCAGCGTCTCAAGGGCGCGGTCATCACGGCTGGGTTCGCGCCGGGGTAAGATCACCTGAGTGGTCTCACTGATGCCTCGAACACGGCTTTTTAAATTAGCTGGCATCACTCGCTCGAGCTTCGCTTGTACGCTGGCAATGGCGGGCGCTGCGTTTGTTAGTCCCAGCTGGCTAGCGGCCAATAAGCCTAACGAAACGGCGAATGTCTCTTCGTCGGTAAACATCATGGGTGGCAGCTTGAAGCCAGCCACCAATCGGTAGCCACCGTAGCGCCCTTGCTCGGTCACTATCGGCACGCCTATATCTTCCAGCGCCGTAATGTATCGCCGTATAGTGCGCCGATCCACGCCCAGGCGTTCGGCCAATTCAGCGCCGCCCATTTGGCCATTAGCTTGCAGCAACTCAAGCACCGCAAGTACGCGTGTTGTGGGGCCTGCCATTACTGCCTCCCTACTGAAGCCATCGTTAAAGTCTTGCAGAAAAATGCATTGTTGCTTTTATTTAGGGCGGATTCTCACCTATTAACAAACTAATCTGATCTGGCAGTACCTTGTGTCACCGGAAAATTGACTGAAAAAGGAGCCTAATATGTCAGAGCTAACGTTTTACACCCACCCTATGTCCCGCGGGCGCGTTGTGCGCTGGATGTTGGAAGAAGTAGGCATAGACTACTCGGTAAAGGCGATGGAGTTCGATTCAGAGATGAAATCTGAGGACTACTTGGCCATAAACCCCATGGGCAAGGTGCCTGCCATCAAACATGGCAACACTGTTGTGACGGAAGTGGCGGCTATCTGCGCGTACCTGGCGGATCAGGTTCCGGATAAAAAGCTTTCACCACCCCCGCAATCTCCCGAACGTGGAGTTTATTATCGCTGGCTTTTTTTTATGGCGGGTCCGTTTGAAATGGCTACTAGTGCAAAGGCCTACAATTGGAAAATCGACAGCAGCAACGTACAGGCCGTTGGTTGTGGCCAAGTGGAAGACAGTATCAATACGCTTGAAAAAGTACTCAGTGAAAACGCTTATATTTGCGGCGATCAGTTTACTGCCGCAGATATATTGGTTAGCAGTTATCTCTGGTGGGAAACAATGCAGGAGAATATCCCACCAAAAGAGGTGTTTAAGCATTACATAGAGCGTATGGAAAGCAGGCCAGCAGCCAAGCGGGCCAATGAGTTGGACGATGAACTGGCTAAGAAAATGAAGCCTTTGTCCGTCTGATGGCTTAATTGCATTGCCGCTTTTGTATTAAGTTGGCAATTGCTTTCAAGGTAGATGAACCCTATCTGGTTGCAGTTTTTGCTACAGATAATAGCAGTAAAGCCTCTGGCCAACGGCGTGTGCGGAAGGTATCGGCGCTGGCCAGCCTACCCATATATCGCTACTGTATTCGCCTATGCTAAATAATAAGATAGGGCGCCATTCATGCAAAGCGATATCACCCTCCAGCGGCTCAGCGCTGACGATCCAAATGTTGTGTTAGTTTCGGGGTGGACATTTGAAGCCTGGGGTCATTTACACCCAGGTCTCACCCAAGAACAGGCTATTCAACATTTAAAGGCCGAATGTGGTCAGGGTGGTGTGCCCTCCATCTTTGTGGCTATGCAAGGCGAAACCCCTGTGGGAACCGCCAGCCTAATTGCCGATGATATGAGCATTCGTCGTGAATTTACCCCCTGGCTTGCCTCAGTATTTGTCGTACCCGAATGGCGGGGGCAGGGTATTGCCTCTGCGTTGATACGCCGGATAGAAGTAGAAGCCGCTGAGAGCGGCATCGAGCGCTTCTATCTCTATACTCCCGACCAGCAGGCGCTCTATCGTCGGCTGGGTTGGCAAGATGAAGAAAGCCTTGAGTATCGGGGCGAAAACGTAACAGTGATGTCACGGCAGCTGGGGCTTTAAGGGGCGCTTATGATCAGTGGCCGCGCATTACGCTATTTCGATACTGTGGCCCGGTGTCGTTCGCTGCGCCAAGCTGCCGCCCAACTGCATATTGCCCCCACAGCGATTAGCCGCCAGATCGATTTACTGGAACACCAGCTTGGCGCACCACTCATCGAGCGTGGCCCCAACGGCATTAGCCTGACGGCGGCGGGGGAGTTGTTGGCTGCCCAGGCGCAGCGTACCCTCCGTGACCTAGAGCGGGTGCAGGAACATATTGCCGATTTGAAGGGCTTGCGAACTGGGCGGGTCAGTTTGCAGGTGGCGGAAGGCGTTGTGGCTGGCTTGCTAGCGCCTACGTTAGCCAAGATGGGGCAGCGCTATCCCCATTTGAGTTTTGATATCGGGATCGTCAGTGCTAGCCAAATGGTGGAGGCGCTACGCCGAGGTGATGCCGATATTGGCTTGTCCTTCTTTATGCCCCGCCATGATGACATTGTGCCCTTTGCTAGCGCCGAGTTGCACCACCATGCAGTGATGGCTCCAGGCCATCCATTGGCCGCGGCTTCTGAGGTGAGTCTTCACTCCCTGGCAGCGCACCGGCTGATCCTGCCTGATGAATCTTATGGCGTGCGCCAAGCGCTGGAGCGCGCCGCTCATCAGGTCGGGATAGTTCTGGCCCCCACCTTTAGAACCGCTTCACTGGAAACTCAAAAAGCCCTCGCCCTTAACGGTGCAGGTGTTCTGGTATTGCCACCGATGGCGGTAGCTCGGGAGTGCCAATTGGGTCAACTCGTTAGCATTCCCTTGGCTTCTTCAGAGCTTGAAGCAGCGCGGGTAGATCTCTGCGTTTATCGCCATCGCCAGCGTAGCTTTGCCACCGAGGCGTGCCTTTCGCTGCTGGCAAGTGCCCTACAAACACTACAATCTCCTTCATCTTGAAAGATATTGAAAGAAGATCCTGAAAGAATAGAGTGCACACAAAAAGTGGACACGCTGCGGTCAAGATTGAAATAGCAGAAGACACGGTGTGGGTTCATGCTGAGATTGTTGATAACGAAAGCCTGATAACGTCAGTCTGATAACAACAGCAAAAGGTAATGTGATGCCTGAACTACACCAACTCACCGCCATCCAATTAATTGATGGCTACCGAGCTTATAGGTTCTCGCCAACTGAAGTAGCCAGCGCCCTGGTTGAGCATATCGACGCCTGGGAGCCGCAAATCAATGCGCTGTATGCCTATCAGCCTGATGCGTTCATTAAAGCAGCCGAAGCCTCCACCCAGCGCTGGGCTAGGGGGCAACCTAGCGGCGCGCTGGATGGCGTGCCAATCACCCTTAAAGAGCTGATTGCAACGAAAGGGATGCCAGTGCCGGGGGGAACCGGGCTTGGCGAGCAGCCCGTTGCCACTGAAGACGCTCCCCCCGCTGCTCGTTTAGGGGAAGATAACGCTCTGCTGCTGGCGAAAACTACCTGCCCCGACTTTGGCATGCTCTCATCCGGGCTCTCGTCGTTTCATGGTTTGACCCGCAATCCATGGGATTTAGCTTGTAATACCGGCGGTTCAAGCGCGGGCGCGGGCGCTGCCGCCGCTGCTGGGCTTGGGCCACTGCATGTGGGCACCGATATTGGTGGCTCGATACGCCTTCCTGCGGCGTGGTGTGGTGTCGTCGGCTTTAAGCCCACTTTGGGCCGGGTACCGATAGACCCTTATTATGTAGGCCGCTGTGCCGGGCCAATGACCCGAAGCGTAGCGGATGCCGCGCTGATGATGACGGCGCTTGCCCGCACAGATCGACGCGATGCGATGCGTCTGCCGCCGGAAACGATTGACTGGATGGATCTGGAGCTCGACGTTAAAGGTTTGCGAGTGGGTGTGATGATGGAGGCGGGCTGCGGGTTACCTTTGGATGATGAGATTCGCCACCACGTGGAACAGGCTGCAAAGCAGTTGGAAGCCGCTGGGGCAACGCTGGTGCCGATGGCGCCAGTGCTGACCCGCGAAATGTTAGATGGACTGGATCACTTCTGGCAGGCCCGTCAGTGGGGCGAGCTGTTAAAGCTCTCGGCTAACGAGCGTGAGCAAGTGTTGCCTGCCATTTTAGCCTGGGCCGATGGTGGTGCACACTTAAGTGGCGTAGAAGCAGTGCACGGTTTTCAGCAAACCATGGCGATGCGACGCGCCACCGAAGCCGTATTTGATGAGGTCGATGCGGTGATTTCACCCACCACACCCAATATCGCCTTCCCAGCTGAGTGGCCATCGCCTACCAATGATCCGCGTCGGCCCTTTGAGCACATTGCTTACACCGTGCCGTGGAATATGGGCGAGCAGCCTGCGATCTCGCTTAATGCTGGGTTTAGCCGTTCCGCTAGTTCCGTCAATATGCCGATAGGTGTGCAGTTGGTTGGCCCGCGCTTTGGAGATCACTTTGTGCTGAAACTGGCAAGGCAGCTAGAAACGCGTTTGGCGTTGCCCACGCGCTGGCCGATGCTGCCAGTGATTAACTCTGCAGTTAAATAAGAGGAACACTCATGGAACGTTTATTAGTACTGCCTACCTCCCGGGCGGGCTGGGGGCTGTTAATTGCGTTTGTGGTGCTGGTGCTGGCGGGAACGTGGCCGGTGATTGGTTGGGTAAACAGAGCCACCTTAGTGATGGGCTTGCCTCTGTTAGTAGTGTGGAGCTACCTGGTGATTTTTGCCTGCGTAGTGGTGATGCTGATCGGCAATCGTATTGTGGAGCGAGACGACCATGAATAGCCCTTGGCCACTATTGATTACCTTGACCTATGTCGCTATTGCCATGGTGATTGGCCTACGCGCCAGAGCAGGGCGTTCCATGAATAGCTTGGAGGAGTGGGGCGTAGCGGGCCGCAGCATGGGGCCGGTGACGCTTTACTTGCTTATTGCCGCCGGTAGTGTGAGTGCTTACACCTTTATGGGAGCGCCCGGGTGGGCTTATTCCAAAGGGGTGGCGGTGTTTTATGTGGCGATTTACCTCTCGTATCTAGCGCTGGTCGCTTGGTATTTCGGCCCTAAAGTGTGGCAGTTCGGCGAGCAGTTTGGTCACGTGACTCAGGCAAGCGCCATTGCTGATCGCTACCAGAGCCCCGCCCTGGGCGCACTGGCGGCAATTGTCATGGCGATTGGCTCCATTGCTTATGCGGTGCTGCAGACCATAGGTTCGGCTTATATTCTGTTTGTGATGAGCGGCGGTTTGATTCCGATTTGGCTAGGTGTCGTGCTGGTACTGGCCTGTATTGCCGTTTACCTCTATGCCAGTGGTCAGCGGGCGATTGGTCGCACCAATGCCTTTCAAGGCGTGTTGATGCTGATTGTGGCTTGGGCCGTTGGCCTCTGGGCCGTTCATAGCGCCACCGGCGGGTTGAGCTTTGCGGGCGTGTTCGAGCGTATCCAAGCCGAGCATAGCGAGTTTCTCACTCTGCCCGGCGCAGGCGGCGATATGAGCTTTAGTTTCTGGACAACCTCGATCATCGTTTCCATGTTCTCGTTTATGCCGCCGGTGTGGACGCAGTGGATGAGCGCCTCCTCGGCACGAACTATTCGCCGCAGCGCGACGTGGCTACCCACGTATTACGTGGTTATTCTGCCTATGGTCGTTGTCGGCTTTATTGGCATTTTTTCGCTACCTGAATTGGCCCGGGCCGATACCGTGGTACTTGAGTACGCCATGCAGCACTTGCCGGTAGTATTGGTTGGATTACTTGGCGCGGGTACTTTGGCAGCCTCAATGTCTTCCAGCGAGCCGTTTATTCATTCGGTATCGTTGTCACTCAGCAAGGATGTACTACAGCCGGTGCTAAAACTCTCGGATGGCGTTACCGGAAAACTTGCGCGGCTGCTGATTCTGCCCATTATGTTTTTAGTGGTCGCGCCGCTCGCAATTGCCGAGCCCGGCAGTTTGGTAATGATTCTGTTAGTGGGGCTCGGGTTTGCCTCCCAGGTGCTGCCTGCCTTTATCGGCATGTTCTTCTGGCCGCGGGCTTCTCGCTTAGGTGTAATGGCGGGTATCGTAGCGGGCTTTCTGATTACCGTGGCGTTTACTACTCTTTGGCCACACCCAATGGGTATTCACGCGGGCTTCTGGGGGCTGATGCTCAACCTGCCGGTATTTGTCGCCGTCTCTTTGATTACGCCTGCTACCCACGCTGAGGTGGTGGAGCGCTTCTTTCGTATTGCCGCTCCACGAGGTTTTACCCAACGGGGACGTCGAGCTGCGGTGTGAGTGCTGACTTAATCTATTCATGGTTATCGACTACCTTTGTACTAAAGTGTTTTTTGCATCAACAAAGGTAATTCGATGAGTCATGCATTGACTGGACATAACCGCCCTCAGCAGGTGATTGAGGCCACCCACCAGGCGAATAACGCCTTACCAACGGCCATCCGCCAAGCCAAGTACGCCAAAATGGCTGCGTCGCCCTACCGCTTTTATCGCGGCAGTAATCATTTGTACTGGAATGATGTATGGCACGATTGGCGTTTTGCCCTGTTTGGTGGCTGGCCGGAGACCCAAACCTGGTTGCAGGGCGACGCCCACGTCTATAACTTTGGCGCTTATGGTCACCACGATGACCAAGTGCGCTACGGCATGGATGACTTCGATGATGCGCTGATTGGCGACTACCAATATGATCTGTGGCGGCTGGCTATCAGCGTCGTATTAGATGCTCGTGAAAATGCGGAGCTGGATCCAAAAACGATTGATAAAGCGCTTAAAAAGTTAATAGAGGGCTATTACCAAACGCTGGTCGATCACGTTGATAGTCAGCCCGTGCACGCCGTGACCCTTGATAGTGCAAAGGGCCTGCTTAAGCCCTTTATGAGTAAAGTCGCCGATAAGCAGAGCCGTGCGCGGATGCTCGAAAAGTGGACGACCCTAGATGAGCAGAAAGGCCGCCAGTTCGCCGAACGGCCTGGCAAGCTCGCTAACCTGCCTGCGGATGTGGCTAGCCAACTACGCCGTTTAATTGAGCAGGAGTATCAGCAAACGCTACAACACGCTATTAAAGAGAGTGATCCCCACCATTTTCGCGTCAAAGATACGGCACGGCGTTTGGATGCAGGCACCGGTTCGTTGGGTGTCGAACGCTATTACGTCTTGATTGAAGGCGGTGTCGAGCACGAGCACGATGACATCATCCTGGATGTTAAAGAGCAGGTACCTCCAGAAGCATTTCGATTAATGGATAAAAAACAGCAGCAGGCGTGGCGTAAGCTGTTTCCTAACGAAGCCATCCGTCATGCAGCTGCCTTCCACGCCATTGCTGAGCACCCAGATGCCTATCTCGGCTGGCTAACCATGAACGGAAAGGTGTTTTCGGTGCGTGAGCGCTCGCCGTTCAAGAAAGACTTTCCGACCCATAAGCTTTCTGGCGGTAAGTCATATCGAAAACTGGCAAAGCAGTGGGGAGAAATTCTCGCCCGTGAACACCTGCGCGGTGCCCAGGCGCTTAACCAGGGTGACTCAACACGCTTTGCCAAGGCCGTTTGCCAACGATTAAAAGGGCGTGAAGACCTGTTTATTGAGGTGGTTACAACACTGGCGGTGGCTTACGCCGACTGCACAGAGCAGGATTACGCTGTGTTTATTGATCACTTCCTGGCGTCGGGGGCTGCTTAATTAACCAATACCATGAGTGGTTATTGCGGCTGTTGCCTACCGAGCATAAATCCCTGCTCTTCAAGTGTCTCTTCCCATACTACACAGCGGTTACGGCCGCTGTGCTTGGCTTGATAAAGCGCTTCATCGGCAAGGCGCAGCAATTTCTTAGGGTCTTGAGTGTGATCAGGATATGTTGCGACACCGCAGGAAAGCGTGATTTTCCGCAGAGAAGAGCCTTGATGAATAAATGCCTGATGAGCAATGGATGTTAACAGCGCCTTTGCGCGCGTCTCGGCAGCGATTCGGGAGGTAGCAGGTAGCAAGGCAACAAATTCTTCGCCCCCAAAGCGACAGATCACATCCAAATCTCTTAAGTGGTGCCGCAATAACAGGGCGATTTCGACCAGCACGGCATCTCCTGCGTCATGACCAAAATCATCGTTAATCTGTTTGAAGTGATCCACATCCAGCATTAGCACGGAGAGTTGACTGTCATGCTGCTTAGCTCGCTGGCAATGGTGCTCGAATGCCGTGTCGAAATGGCGACGGTTGTGCAAGCCTGTTAATGGGTCTTTGCGTGAGAGCCCTTCCAGTTCTTGAACTAACCGGTCGAGGTCGGCGGTTCGCGCCGCCACCTGCTGCTCTAGAGTCTCATTGGCCATGGCAAGTTGTTGCTGTGTATGCCGATAGTGCCACAGAAAAATAGCCGCGTTCGCTAAAGAAAAAGCCAGTGTGCCGTAGCTCAAGGGCACACTGCGCCAGCCCACAAAGCCGTGGGCGACCACCATATCGGCGAGTAGCAGCGGGGCAAAAAAAGTAAAACTCACTACCAGAAGCCGTTGTTCAAGGGTGAGCTTTTGAAAGCGCATGAGCGCAAGTGCCAGCATTATGGGGAGCGTTAAGGCCAGCATGACATCAAAGATGGGGAAGGTTAATGAAAGGCTCAGCACTCCCAATTGAACCAAACCAATCGCCAGCACCAGATACACCAAGTGAATAACCCAAAGGAGAGTTATCCAGCGCTTAGCGGTGCCCTCCAACCAATAGCTGAGTAACAACCCCAGTGCCACCGGCAGGGTGTAGTAACTGGCTGCTCGGAGTGTGTCCCAGGTCAATGGCTCATCGGCAATGAGTTGACGGGCTGGGGTCTCCGCAAGCAGCATTAGCCCTGAAGCATAAGCAAACAACGCAATAGACCCAAAACCACGGCGTTCGGGACCTATTAACGCGAAAATGGTGGCCAGGATAGCGAGCACCAATACCAAAGCACTCACACCGAGATCCTGAGCAGATTCATGGATAATTTGCTTTAAAACCTCAATGCGTTCCATTACCTGGACTTGGCCCCATAAGCCAATACTGGTGTAGTAAGAGTAAAAGCGAAAGGTAAGCGTCTGACCGGCGGCATTTTCTGGTAGGTCTATCATGTGCCAGGGCCAGCCCGCAAAATCGCCTTTTCCCTGTTCGTCAAATTCACCATATTGATAGATCAGTTCATCGTCTAGATAAACTTGCCCAATCAAATTGATACTGGTGATAAAAAGTACTGGATCGTTCCAATCACCGGCGGGCACTGTCGTACGTAACCAGAGGTGTTCGTGCCCGTTGCGGCCAGGTGGGTTCGAAGGGGAGTCAATCGACTGCCACTCTGTCGAGTCGCTTTGCAGCCATTGAGGATGGCTATCGGCATCGTAAGGAGAGTCGCCCCAGCGATACTCCCAATTATGGAGCGGTTTGGGAGAGGTATCAGCTAGTAGGTAGCCTGAATATGCCAACAGTAACGCAAGCGTTAAGAGCAGTAGAGTGCTTCGGCGAATGGCGAACCCACTAGGCGGCATGGTGAACGTCCTAATCTCTTGGTCGCGATCTTGCTATTAATAAGTGCTACATAGGGGCCATCATTAACGACGCTACGTGCACAATAAAAGTGAGGCTGAGCATTAAGCGTAGAGTTTAACGAATATGAACCTTACGCAGGTGATGTTTTCTTCAACGGTTGCTAGCGGTTAGCTTCTTGTACTTAACCCAAAAGCCTGGCTACTCGGGCCAGGCTTTGCAAAGCATATAAATACTCAAGTACGCTTTTAGTTACCGCTAGCGGCTCCGCCTACCAGCCCACTGCGAAAATCACTGTCACTGTGATTACGGCTTTTAAGGTGGTTTGCGACTGTATCTTCTGGTGAGCCGGCCATTTCGCGGAACATGCCCATTGAGCCAAGCAGAGCAGAGGACTCGTAGGGTACGAATACTCGCTCACCATTCTTCGCCATATTGGGTAGTACCTTGATATAGCTCTGGCCCAGCAGGTAGCCCACTACGGTGCGCTTATTCTCTTCACTATCGCCAATGGCACTAAGCACCAGTTTAATAGACTCCTGCTCACCCTGGGCACGTAGAATGGCCGACTCTTTGTCACCTTGAGCGTTGAGGATCGAGGATTCACGTTGCCCCTGGGCCATTGCAATCGCCGCTGATTTCTCCCCCTCGGCCTCGGTGACGGTGGCACGGCGCTTACGTTCGGCGGCCATTTGCAGGCGCATTGCAGTTTCCACCTCTTCCGGCATAGCGATGTCCTGCACTTCGACGCGGGAGATTTTGACCCCCCATTTAGACGCAGGCTCTTCCATCGCGGCCTGAATCTCATTATTCACTTCCGCACGGGATTCAAACAGTTTATCCAGTTCCATTTTACCGACCACTGAACGTAGCGTGGTTTTGGCCAGTACTTCGACGGCCTGGCTCATATTCTCTACCTCATAGACGGCCCGCTTGGGGTCGATGATTTGGTAGTAGAGCGCGCCGTTGATACGCACGGTGACGTTATCGGTGGTGACGACCGGTTGACCGGGGAAATCCATCACCGTTTCGCGGCGGTCAATGCGGGTTTCGTCGGTGGTGATAGCGGTATAGTCCTCACCCATTTTGCGATAGCGCAGCATGGTGATCGCGCGGGGTTGTTCGATAAATGGAATGATAATGTTAATGCCGCTTTCTAAAACGCGGTGAAAAGAACCTAGGCGCTCAACCACCATTACTTCCGATTGGCGAATAATAATTAGGCCTTTAGAGATGATCAGTACTGCGATCACGACAATAATGAGGCTTATTAATAAGCCGGGGCTTATAGGTAGATCCATGGTTAAGGCTCCTTGCGTTGGGAATTGTCATCTTGAAAGGCTGTGTCTTCAGGCTGATGTAATGCGACTAGCGCAGTGGTGCCTTCAAATCGTTTAAATATGACCAGCGTACCGCTGGGTAGCTCGGTTTCACCGCTTTCAAGTACGCGCAGGCGGTAGAAATCGCCGTTGACTTTAATGCCCGTGGCATCATCAAAATCCCGGCGTAGAGTAGTGTAGCGATTACCTTTTTCCACACCTGTGCCTGTTGTGCCATAAGCAACGCCGCGGGGGGAGAAGCGCGGGCGAATGACCATAATGCATATTGGCAGCAGTACCCCGGTAAAAATAGCCATGCCAAGCAGTTGCCAAGGAAGCGTTAATCCTAGCGCTGTAACGGCCGCTGTTAGCGCAGCGGCAATACCCAGCGCTAGCAGCACCATCGCGCCAGAAGTCAGCTCTGCCAAACTTAATAGTAAGGCGAGTACCAACCAGCTATAAGCCGGGCTCCAGTCCATAGCAGTGTTACTCCGTCGTGAATGCAAGTGTTAATGACAATTCGGTCAGCGTAACCTAATTATGTGAACTTATCTTGCTTAGGTCGCAAGCGTGTTCTTGGGTGCGAGCATATCCTCTGAAGGGTGCTATCCTGCCTGCCTTTAAAGATAGCGAGCATAAAAAAGGAGAAGGGCGTGTTGTCGGGCGTGGTCTATTGGCTGGATATGGCGGGTGTCATCGTGTTTGCGCTTTCGGGCGTGATTTTGGCGTGCCGGTCGCGCATGGATCCTATAGGTATGCTGGTGCTGGCAGCGGTGACCGGCATTGGTGGAGGCACGCTGCGTGATTTAGTGCTCGGTGTAAGGCCGGTGTTCTGGGTGACGGATCCAACCTACCTGTGGGTGATTTTAGCCACCGTGGGTGTGTCGTTGATGGGCTTTCACTATATCCACCGGCTGTCGCGGGGCTTTTTACCGATCGCTGATGCGTTTGGCTTGGCACTGTTTACTGTGATTGGGACTCATAAAGCACTGCTGCTGGGCACGTCTGGAACGGTAGCTGTCTTGATGGGCATGATGACCGGCGTAGCAGGCGGCATGATACGTGATGTATTGGCCCAGCGAGTGCCCATGGTGCTTCGCGAAGAAATTTATGCGACGGCAGCGATGGCTGGGGGAATCGTTTACGTGGCGCTGTATGCCCTGGAGGCGCCGCTAACCATGGCGATTGGCGCCTCACTAAGCGTCACCCTCGGGCTGCGTTTGGCGGCGATCCATTGGCACTTGGCGCTGCCGGTGTTTGCCTGGGTCACGGTGCCACCGAAAACCCATGATGAGGCGGCAGCACCGCTCTCTACACCGCAAAAGGCTAAAGAGCGGGTGAGGATGATTCGCCGTGAGCGCAAAAAACGCTAAGGGCTAATCATTAGAGGCTAATTATTAGGGCTTAGGGAACGGTTCATCTCACGCCAGCGGTCAAACCAGCGGCGGGGTTGAATAACGTGCAAGGTTGGTTCGCTGTCCTCAAGTTCAACCCCTAATCCAAGCACGCCAAGGCGGGCATAGAGCGCGCCGTTTGCGCTGCGGTCTGCCAGAGCGACATCGGAAAGCAGCAGCAGCGGGCCACCAGCGAGCGTCAAGTCGCTAAGGCTGATCTGCTTGCCGCTGATCTCTAGCTGCGCCGTGCCCTCGATATCGTGCACATTGAGCAGTCGCCCTAACCAGTCGCTATCCCTTGCGCGTGCGAGAAATAGCCGGGCGAGTAAACCGGTATCGCGCATCTCAAGGCGGAGCTGGCTGACGAGACGAATAGGATCTTCCCACGCCAATTGCGCCTCCAACATGGAAAGCGTTACCCACCAACCGGCATCGGCAGAGCCATTTTCACTTTGTCGGCTAACGTTCTCCAAGCGTAAGAATGAGTCATCTGCGTTAAAACGACGCGTTTCCAGGTCGCCGTCGGTTAGGTGTAAGTCGAGATGAACATCGCCGCGAAGCTGCTGATCCAACAGCGCTAGCTCTGCGCCAAAGGCGCGCAGGGTTAGTTCGCCCTGTGCATTTAATCCTTCCAACAGCCACTCGCTTTCCAGGCTGGCTTGCCCATCCAGCAACCTAACACCCGCGCCTTCGGGCAGGTAGCGGTTGTAACGGGTGAAGTCGGGCACCTCGGTAATCGGCAGCGCGATGCGCGTGGTGAAGTGCTCGGGCTGGGGAGATTCAAGCACATCGCTAAAACGCTCGGTTTGCGTGGTGAGAGCAAAGTGGCGTCCTTCCAGGTGCGGGCTATTATCGCCTTGGCGACTCAAGGCAAAGCGGGGGATGCCAAGCGAGAGCTGGGCCCGCTCGGTGCTATCCAACTGGGCGGTGAGCTCGCCCCGTCCGGTGGCGAGATAATCTAAAAAAGTGACTTCTAACTGGTCGGCGTTGACCCGCAGCCGAGTGGGTGCCAGCAAGCGGTTATCGCGAAAGGCGCCCTGAGCAAAGAGTTGTCCTTCACCCGCGATGGCTAAACCGTGGGCGTCAGGCAAAAACGCATTTAAAAAGCCTAGCCGTTGCACGCTTCCCTCGAGTGAAAATTGCCCGCTTGGTACGTCACCTCTGCGTTGAAAGCGACCATCATTTAGCACCAATATGCTCTCTAAGCGTTCGCTCGGTTGGTCGATATCGGCCACTTGCCAGCTCAACCGGGTGCCGCTGATGTTCAGCGTTGAGCCATTCATTGCTGCCTGCTGAATAGGCAGGAAAAGCTGCATATCACTGGTTAGCGTGTCGACTTGTTCGCCGTGTTGCCAGCGTGTGGTAAGCCCGTTTCCGGCTAAATGTATCTCTCCGCTGAGCTGTTTTGACGCCATGGTGAGCTGGCCGTGGCTTGCGGCTTTCCCGCTAAGCAACTGCAGTGGCGCGGGGTCAGGTAAAATGGCGCCTAAGTAGGTTTGTAAAACGCTGATATTAGGCAGTTGCGCGGATTGCCAGCTCAATGTCGCGGATGCTTCTTCACGGGCCTTTTCTGGATCAGCTGGGCTCGATGCCGAGACGTTGATAGCGGCATCGTCAAGCAGCAGACGCTCCTGGTGGTGCAGCGTGGCGTCGGCAAAGTTAAGCGTTGCTTCGATAATTTCTTGTGGCGTTAGCTGGGCATCTAATGAGCCACCACCTCGGGCAATGAAGCCACGCGTATCTGCCATCAACTCAGTTGCTTGAATACTTAGTTGGGCATCAAAAAGGCGCGATTGGCGAATGCTGGCAGAGGCCTCAATTTGCCCATGGCCGGAAAGACTGATGCCTTCCAGTTCAGAGTTCTCATGTTCAGAATCCTGTCCTTCAGAACTCTCTCCTTCAGAACCCCGTTCTCCTATACCGGGCGAAAGATATCGATCCAGCATATCCAGGCGGGTGATATCGCCTTGCAAGGCGAGTGTCGCTGAGGTGGGAAGGTCGAGTTGATCCAGTCGCTGATTAGGAATTTGGGTCGCAAGGCGTAGCTCGGTATGCTCTGCGTAAGGGTGCGTGTCGGCTAGCTCAACATCGGCCAGCTGCGTTGAAAAATGCAGTTGATCGTTCTCAACCGACAAACGCACTTGGCCTTCACCCGTAGCCGTGTGGCGAGGCGGAGGGGTATCCGCCAGTATCCAGCGCGGCGAGTCAGTCGGCGCATGTAAACGTTGCTCATCAATCGCTAAGCGTAGCAGGGGCGCGTTCAGTATAAGCTTGCTGCCGGGCTGTAATTCTCCTGCGGTGAGCTCCAGTGCTCCAGTTAGCGCCCCGCGCCCTTCAATGGTTAGCCAGGGCAGGGTGCCTAGGTAGGGCATAAAGACATTCCAGGCATCCGCCTGGGCATCCAACTGAAGCTGCGCTGAGAGCGCTGCTAGTAGGTTGGGGTTCAGCTCGCCGCTGGTAGCGTCGACAGGAGTTATCGAATTGAGCGTTGCATCAGCGTTAAGGTTAATATCACGCACTAAGGTCTCTTGATCACTCAAGCGAACTAAACGACCATTGGTAATGGCGAGGGAAACGTTAGGAATCGCTAGGGTGTCGCGACTTAGCGTGGTCTCCGTTACCTGCAGCTGGCCGTCAGCTTCAAGCGCGATGTCACCAACGGTCAGGCGGCGAATACCCTCGGCATCGAGTGTGTCGATATGCAGTTCGCCGCGTAATAGAGCCATTAGCGAGAGCGAAAGGGTGGCGCGTTCGGCTTCAATTGAGATGGGCAGTGCTTCATCTTCACGAGCGAGATAGAGTCCCTCTACTTCCCAGCGGCCTGGGTGGCGGCTAACGCCTTGCTCCCAGCGGATGTCGATGCCCTCGAATTGTGAAATGCGCTCGGGCAGCCACTGGCTGTTAAGCAGCCAATAGCTGCCCGCCACCCAGGTAAAGAGGATAAACAGTAGGCCAACCAACGCCCTTCGCAGCAGGCGAGGTAGGCGATTTTTACGAGTGTTCGCGTCTGACATAGTGGCTTCCCTAGCAGATAACTCCTGTTGGGACGTGTTTTATGGCATTATGCGCGGCGTTGGGCAGTGACGGGTTTTCGATTTCAACGCTAGGCAGGCAACAAACGCCATGTTCAAGGATTTTTACGCGCAGCGCGGAGAGTATGTAGTGATCTCCGCAGAGCAGGCCAGTCGCTTCGCCAAAGGCGTGGCGGGTGACTACAACCCTATTCATAACCCGGATGCACGCCGTTTTTGTGTGCCCGGTGATCTACTGTTTGTACTGATACTCACAAAGTTTGGGTTGTCGCGGCAAATGGAATTTCGCTTCACCAACATGGTGGGCGCTGATACGCCGCTTAAGTTTAGCGAAGCAGACAACGGTGCACTTCACGTCTGTGATGAGAGCGGCAAATGTTACTTACAGGTGGTGCGTAGTGGTGACATTACCCACGATCCTGCGGTGGTGGAAGCCTTTGCGCGTTGCTATGTCGCGTTTTCAGGCAAAAACTTTCCGCACTATCTCAAACCGCTGATGGAAGAGCACGGGGTCATGTTTAACCCCAAACGTCCACTGGTGATCTACGATAGCATGGGGTTTTCACTCGAGCGTTTGGATGGTTTTGCACCGGGCTTGACGCTGAATCACTCTTCGCTGGAGGTTCACGGTAAACGCGCCGATGCACTGCTGGAGTTCTCTATTGAGTCCGCCGGGGAGGCCGTAGGGGTGGGTTCCAAAAAGCTCGTAGTGAGCGGCCTTTGTGACTATGACGCCGATGAAATGGCCGCTATTGTAGAAGAGTTCTATCGTCTCAAGGCCGCTTACGAGACGGCCTCGACTTGAACACTGGTACTTAGCCTCTTGCGAGGCTAAGTATGGATAAGACGCTTATTGGTCAGGCTTGTCCTGCACCGTCAAGCCAACCGTGGTAATACGGCCACCGAGTGTCGCCAGTACCGCCAGCATGATGCCATCGAGCTGAAGTGAGTCGCCTATCTCCGGTTGGCTGGAGAGTGTATTGCGCAGCAGTGCATCGAGAGTCGTCTGGCCATCCTCTCCTTCGATCAACACGCCATACGAGTGGCGTAAATCGTCTATCCTTGTACTGCCCTTGAGCTTTAGCTCCTGATCGGGCAGCTCTTCACTGACCACGCCCACCGCATCTGAAAAGACACAGTCGATAAACGGCCTCGTCTCGGGACGCAGCACCACGAACAGGTGATCGCCAGCCATTAGCTCTGTCGAGCCTCGCGGGGGAATTACGTCCTTACCCCGGGTAATCATCGCGACGACCGTCGTATCGGGTAGTGCCATTTGTGAAAGCCGCCGACCCGCTGCGCGTGGATGGTCGCTCAGGGTGTACTCCACAATATCGGCATCTACCTCTTCCAGCGCGGTAATCTCAAGGCTGGCCGCCGGTACCGCTGGCGGTTTTTCAGTCAATCCCAGCTTGCGGGCCACCACTGGCAGAGTGGTGCCCTGGATGGTTGCCGAGATCAGCACCACGAAAAACACCACATTGAAGATTAATTCTGCACCCTCCAGCCCAAACATCAGCGGAAAAATAGCCAGGATAATAGGGACGGAGCCACGTAGGCCTACCCAGGCCACTAAACTGGCTTCACGGGCATTGAAGCCGAACAGTTTCATGACCGGCAACACGGCGATTGGCCGGGCAACCAAAATCAGTACCGCAGCAATCACCAGCCCTTCCAGCCATACATCCAGCAGAGACACCGGGTTTATCAGCAGCCCCAATACCACGAACATCACGATCTGGCTTAGCCAGGCGAGCCCATCATGAAACAGGAATGTGCTGCGCTGAAAGGCGATACGGTGGTTGCCAATGAACACCCCGGTCAGGAAAATGGCCAGGAATCCGCTCCCCCCTGCGTTGGCTGAGATACCAAAGGAAAGGAAGCCACACGCGGCCACCATTACCGGGTAAAGGCCCGAGGCCACCAGATGGATGCGGTTAATGATCTTGACCGATGCCCATCCTACGCCAAGCCCTACCAGGCCCCCTACGCCCATCTGCATGACGAAAAGCTCAAGCAGCCCCGTGCCTGGTTTCATGCCATTGACCAGCACTTCCAGCAACCCGACGGTAAGGAAAATAGCCATCGGGTCGTTTGAGGCGCTTTCGATCTCTAGCGTGGATTTCAGTTTTTTATTGATATGTATGCCGGCGTTTCTTAACAGCGAAAATACCGCTGCGGCATCTGTGGAGCCCACGATAGCCCCTAGTAGCAGGCCTTCCAGCAGCGGTAAGTCGAGAATGTAGGCGGCTGCCACGCCGGTGATTAGAGCCGTGATCAACACCCCGAAAGTGGCGAGCAGGGAGGCGGGTTTCCAGACTTTTCGAATCGATGAGGTAGGCGTTTGAAGCCCGCCGTCAAAGAGGATCATTGCCAGCGCCAGCGTGCCTAGGGCATGTGCCCCCGCTGGGTTGTCGAAGGCGATCCCTCCAATACCACTCTCACCGGCCAGCATGCCAATGACCAAGAACAGAACCAGGACAGGTAAGCCAAGGCGGGCAGATAATTTGCTCGATACAATGCCCACCAATATCAAAATGGCAGCAAGTAAAATGAGCTTGTCAACGGGAAACATAAACGGAGAACCCTTCTAAAAAGGTACTGATAGTTTGAATGGCAGCGTGTCTCTAAAGCGGTGCCACTAATGAATAACTGAACAACTACGTAGTTAGCTCTTTGCGAGGATAGGCGGTGCCCGACCGGGGGGAAGAAGGAGGGCACAGCCGCTGGTGTCGTTTGAAACGACACGGCCAAGAATTGCTTGGTGGGAGATAGCTGAATGCAGCGAGGCGAAAAAGCTAACGGGAGGGGGATCGTCGGCTGACCATTCGATGGCCTTCAAAAGCTCTTTATCTACCTGCCGCTTGGTGGCAGCGTTTCTTATTCGTAGCTTGGTGGGGAGTGGCGCGAAAGCGTAGTGACTCGAAAGACTTTTCAGGCTTTCATCGGTCTGTTGCAGCTCGGTGAAATGTGGCTTGTAAAACTGTTCGACGGCACCCGATAGCAAGACCAGAAAACAGCCCAGAAGCAGGATCTGGGATGCCCAGAGAGGCGCATGCCCGACGTTTTTACCATCACCATCCCTTTGCTGCATCGGGTCTTCCTTGAACAAGCCAGCTATGTATCTGTTATACCTTAGGTGGGGTTGGTTTGCATCAGCCCACCAGTGGCATGACATCCACTTCGACTTCCAGGCGGTGTTCGCCGCCCCCGTTCATGACGCCTTTTAGCGGGGCTACGTCGGCGTAATCTCGCCCCCAGGCCAGTACAGGGTGCTGTTCACTGGCCACGGTGCCATTGGTGGGGTCTAGGGCCAGCCACCCCCATTCGGGAATCCAGGTCGCCAACCATGCATGGGAAGCATCTGCGCCGATCAGGCGTGGCTGCCCGGGCGGGGGCTGGGTTTCCAAATAGCCACTGACATAGCGCGCAGCAAGACCTACCGAACGCAATGCACCAATCGCGAGATGAGCAAAATCCTGGCAGACACCCCGCCGGTTGGCGAGTACTTCGCTTAGCGGCGTTGCAAGTGTGGTAAAGCTGGGGTCGTACTCGAAGGTTTGATGAATCAGTTCATTGAGCGCGAGAGTCGCCTCGACTATTGGCCTGCCTGGGGTAAAGCAGCTGTGGGCAAAGGTGGCCAGCTCATCATTACGGCGAATAAACGGTGAGTCGAGGCGGTAAAGTTGAATGTCAAAACTGTTGTTCTGGCTAAGCTGCTGAGCGACTTGTTCCCACGTCGTCGAGGTGGTGGGTAGCGCTGCTAAGGGTTGTGTACTCAACTGCGTTACCACAGTAACATCCAAGGTTTGATGAACTTCCTCCATGGCGAAATAGAGCACTCGATTGCCGAATACATCACGGCGCTCCATCTGTACCTGCGGCGTGGGGCTGATCTGCAGTTCCGAGGCACCACAGTGCTGATGCGGCGTTTTACGCGGTAGCATCCGCGCTTCACTATGGCACAGCGTCACAGGGGCGCTGTAGTGGTAGCGGGTGGTATGGCGCAGCGTGTAGTTCATGCATCAGGCTCCATGCTGACTAACTGGCGTGGCCGCTCCACGTGGCTGAAATGACTCTGACTGATGGCTTCAGAAAGCGCGCTTAAGGGGTCAATTAAAGCATCCAGCAGTTGCTCTAAGGCATCCTGTGCCTCCGGTGTATCGGCTAGATGACTTAAGCGATCAATGTCGGCCAGGTGCAGTGCCGCATTGGCCTGAATTAATAGCCGCCGTTCGGCGTTACGGTAGGGCGATGAGCTGCCCGGTAGGCGATCCATCTGTCGTTCAATGCGCTTGAGCATATAGCCCACCGAGCGAGGATTGGTTTCATCGAACAGCAGTAGATCGAGAATCGCCGCAGGGTGAAGCTCACTGCGGTAGCGGCGGCGATAGGCGGTAAAGTTATCGGTGGTGGCGAGCACGACTTCCCACAACGCCAGCCCCGGCGAGTGCGGCGCATTGAGGGTGAGCTTGAGCAGCGAGAGCAGTCCCAGCACGCGATCCAGGAAGCGGCCGATATCCATAAACCGCCAGCCGTAGTGATGGGGCATGGTTTCGTTACACAGCCCGAAGAAGGCGGCTAGCTGAGCAGACAGCCCTTCGCAAGCGCGCCGCGCCGCGCTTGCCCCCAAGCTGGGGTTGAAGGTAGCCATGCGCTGACGCAGTTGATGCACCACCCGCCAGGAGTCATCGCCTAAGTGGTCACGCACGCTGCGTGCGTTGCGCATTAGTTGGGCAAACAGTGGCTGTAAGGCCTGGGGATCCACGTCATCAAACTGCGCCAGTAACGCGGCGCGCTTTAGATCAAAACCAATCAAAGGTGCCTGTAGTCGCTGTTGGTCCTCTTCGTTTAGCGTGGTGATATCCAGTGCCAGCAGAAGTTCATCGAGCAGCTGATCGGCGATCTCATCCTGGTCGTACTCCATTAGCCTCATTAGCGCTTCACGCAGAAGTCGCGCGCGGGTGTCTAAGCGCTCGCCGTAGCGGCCTAACCAAAACAGGCTTTCGGCTACTCGGCTGGGTAGGTCGGTGCCGTCACGGGTGGCCACCACCGGGCCGCGGGCCTGGCGGAGCTGGCTGACATGGGGCTGAGGAGAGGCTGCCGTAACCCAGACATCTTTAACGATGGTGCTGCTTAGTGATGGCAAGCCAGGTTCGCCAACCCAAGCTAAACCACCGGGCATTACTTGGTACTCGCCAGCCGCACTATTTTTAGCAGCAGTGCTGCTTTTGGCAGTGGCATTGGGGGTGCGTGTTACAAAGCAGCGTAGGTTGAGCGTGGTGGGCTCCAGGCGCTGTAGGTGGCTATCAAAAACCGGCGCGGTGGCTGGCTGCGTCGTGGCATTGACGTTGGGCAGCAGCAGGGTCTCACCCAGAAGATGCTCGCACAGCATCGGTAAGTAGTCCGCTAACACCGGGGCTTCCAAAATGCCTACCCCCAAGGCGTTAGATAGCGCCACGCCGCCTGAGCGCATGGCCTGGAGTAGCCCGGGTACGCCCAGCTGCGAATCGCCGCGCAGTTCCAGCGGGTCGCAGTAAGCGTCGTCGCAGTGGCGCAGTATCACATCGACTGGCTGCAACCCCCCCAGGGTGCGCAGCCATACTTGGGTATCGCGTACGACTAAATCCTGGCCTTCTACCAGTGCAATATTGAGGTAATTGGCTAAATAGGCGTGCTCAAAATAGCGTGGGCTCCCCGGCCCCGGCGTTAATAAGATAAGCGTGGGGTTATCGCGATGCTGATAGGCCATGGCGATCAGCGTGCGGTGGTGTAGGTCAAGAAACCCCGCTAGCCGCTTTAAGGGCGCATTGCGATACATATCCGGCAGGGCGCGGGCCATCAGTATACGGTTTTCGAGCGCAAGCCCAGTACCGGATGGCGCCTGTAGGCGGTCTGCCAACACCCGCCACTGGCCCTGAGTATCCTGAATCACATCCACACCGTGGAAAATAATCGGCGCGCGGTCATTGGGCAGCGACTGGTGGCAGGGCAGTAATAAATGCGCTGAGGCAAGCAGCTCTTGGGTGGGGAGTAGTCCAGCCTCAAAGAGCGTTTTGGGCCCATAGATATCGTCGTAGAGGGCGCTCAGCAGACGACTGCGCTGGATTAGCCCCGCTTCTAATGCTTGCCACTGTGGTTCATCAATCACCCAGGGTAGCGGGTCGAGCCGCCACGAACGCCCCTGGGTTTCATCATGCATATTGAAAATTACGCCGTTTTCAGCCAGTAGGCGCTGAATCTCGTCATGCTGCTGGTGACGACCCGACGGGCCCAGGCCTTCCAATGAGCCGAGTAAGCTCTGCCAGCCGGGGCGTAACTGCCCCTGGCCATCGAGCATGGCGTCGAACGTGCCGGGCTGTCCCTTGCCTAGCTGGTGTAAGTAATCCTCAACGAGCCCGTTAGCCACGGGCGCGAGAAGTGAGGGAGAGACAGGGGCCGTCATTATCCTTGTAATCCTAAGCAGTAGGAGGCGGATTATCCTGCACTAGTCGCTAAGAGAAAAGCATTAGCTAGGCGTCCAGCGCAGGTCGAGGGTCTGCGGCAGTTCCAGGCTGGGGGTTTCCAGCTTGGGAACCTGATGGCCATGACTATGGCCGCTGTCACTAAAACGCCCCAGTCTTCGCGCTTCGGCTTCAAACGCATTGACCGGGAAGGTATCGAAATTACGCCCTGTGGGGTGCACTACGTAGTAAGTACAGCCCGCGACTGAGCGCTGGTTCCAGGTGTCGATCACATCAAACACCAGCGGCGCGTGAATGGGGATCTGCGGATGCAGCGCCGAGGGCGGCTGCCAAGCGCGGTAACGCACCCCGGCCACCGCTTCGCCGTTTCTGCCGGTAGCTGAAAGGGGCACCCGGCGGCCGTTGCAGGTCACCACATAGCGGTCACCGCTCATGCCACTCACCTTGACTTCCAGGCGCTCCACTGAGGAATCCACGTAGCGGGCAGTGCCGCCAGCTGAGGCCTCTTCGCCCAATACATGCCAGGGTTCGATGGCTTGGCGCAGCTCAATATCCAGCATGGGGGTGTGCAAGCGTCCGTGCAGCGGGAAGCGAAACTCCAGGAAGGGGGCGAACCACTCTAGATCAAAATCGAAGCCGTGGTGGCGCAAGTCACCCAGCACGTCGTCAAGGTCGCTCCAGAGGTAGTGGGGAAGCATCCAGCGATCCTGCAAGGCGCTGCCCCAGCGCACCGGTTTGGCTCGGTAGGGCGTTTTCCAGCAGCGGGCTACCAGTGCGCGGATCAGCAGCATCTGCATCAGCCCCATGCGGGCATGGGGTGGCATCTCAAAGCCGCGTAGTTCCAGTAAGCCGAGGCGACCGCTGTCGCTATCCGGCGAGTAGAGTTTGTCGATACAGAATTCGGCGCGGTGAGTATTGCCGGTTAAGTCGGTGAGCAGGTGGCGCAATAAGCGATCGACCAGCCAGGGCTGCACCACTTCGCCTTCGGGCATTTGCTGTAGGGCGATCTCCAGCTCATAGAGGGCTTCATGGCGAGCTTCATCCACCCGCGGCGCCTGGCTGGTGGGGCCAATAAACAGACCCGAAAACAGGTAAGAGAGACTCGGGTGGTGCTGCCAGTAGGTGACTAAACTGGCGAGCAGGTCCGGACGACGCAAAAACGGTGAATCGTCAGGCGTCAACCCGCCCAGGGTGACATGGTTGCCACCGCCGGTACCGGTGTGGCGGCCATCGAGCATAAATTTTTCAGTGCCCAGGCGGGTTTCCCGTGCTTCAGCGTAAAGCCGTTCGGTTTGTGCCACCAGGGTTTGCCAACTGGCCGCAGGCATAATATTCACTTCGATCACGCCTGGGTCGGGGGTGATCATAAAATTTTCCAGACGCGGATCCCGAGGGGGCGAGTAGCCCTCTATCATGACCGGGCAAGCGAGCTCCTTGGCGCACTCCTCAACGGTGCTAAGTAGATCCAGGTAGTGCTCTAAGCCGGTCAGCGGGGGCAGGAAAATATTTAGGCGACCATCCCGTGGCTCCACACATATGCTGGTGTGAATAACATTACTTTCCCTATCGCTGTTTGCCTGGGGCTGCTGTTGAACGGATTCGCCCTCGGGGTGTGATGGGCTCGGGTGGCTTGAGCGCCCCAAGCGTTCGGCATCACTGATATGCAGCTGTTCGGCGTTGCGGCGGGCAACTTCACCGTGAATATCACCCAGTTCAGGCCGAGGAGCGAACAGCGATTCAGGCTGCGGCTGCTCCTCTGGGTCAGCCCAGGGAAGCGTTGAAAGGGGTAAGCGTAGGCCCATGGGCGAATCGCCGGGCACCAGAAATAAGTGGTCGCGCTTGAGCGGCCAGCGGCCGCTCTCCCAGAGGTGGGCTTGGCTGATCGAGTGGCGCAGCGGCAGGGCGTAGCCCACGACTTCGTCTAACCCCTGCTCCAATAAGCGAGCTAAACGGTGGCGTTCGGCGTCATCTTTTAGATTGGCTTCGCGTGGGTCGACATTGACCGGCAGCGATTGCTCTTTCCAGAGGTAGTAGTAGGCATCTTCATACGCCGGAATCCAGTAGCGCTCAGCCACGCCCAGGCGTTCGCTAAGTGCTTTGGTAAAGCGTTGGGCAGTGGTGTCATCCACGGCTACCTTGGGGGCGCCTTCCATACAAGCTAGCCATTTTGGATCTCGCCATAGCGGCACGCCATCTTTCCGCCAATAGCAGGCCAGCGCCCAGCGCGGTAACGGTTCACCGGGGTACCATTTGCCCTGCTGTTGCTGAATAGCGCTGCCGGGCGCATAGGCGGCTTGCAGCCGGGTTAGCAGTGCCTCGGCGCGTTCGCGCTTATGCTCACCTAACGCTTCGGTATTCCACTGAGGGCTCTCCATATCATCGACGGATACAAACGTGGGTTCGCCCCCCATAGTAAGGCGTACGTCCTGCTGCAAGAGTTCAGCGTCCACTTGGTCGCCCAACGCGCAGATACGCCGCCACTGTTCATCGCTATAGGGCTTGGTGACCCTTGGGTCTTCATGGATGCGCTCGACCTCCATGGTCACATCAAAGGTGACTTCGCACTTATCCGAGAACCCGGTGATGGCCGCAGCGCTACCCGTCGTCGGAGTGGCGGCGAGCGGAATGTGTCCTTCGCCAGCGAACAGGCCTGAGGTGGGGTCAAGGCCTACCCAGCCAGCGCCGGGCAGGAAGACTTCGGTCCAGGCGTGCAGGTCGGTGAAGTCCACCTCGCTGCCGCTAGGGCCGTCCAGCGCTTTAACATCTGACTTGAGCTGAATGAGATAGCCGGACACAAAACGAGCGGCGAGGCCCAGATGGCGGAAAATTTGCACCAGCAGCCAGGCACTGTCGCGGCAGGAGCCGCTGGCGAGTGTCAGCGTCTCTTCGCAGCTCTGGACACCGGGCTCCAGGCGCACTAGGTAACCGATGTCATTCTGCAGACGTTGATTAAGCGCGACCAGAAAATCGACGGTGGTAGTCGGTTCACGGGGAACGGCTTTGAGCCACTCCATCAGCCGTGGCCCTGATTCGGTTATTTCAAGATAGGGGCTTAGTT
The DNA here is from genome assembly GCF_054065485.1 of Vreelandella sp. 2A-K22. Lineage (NCBI taxonomy): Bacteria > Pseudomonadati > Pseudomonadota > Gammaproteobacteria > Oceanospirillales > Halomonadaceae > Vreelandella > Vreelandella sp. 2A-K22. The sequence continues at coordinate 71,506 of NZ_JBSUGC010000005.1, forward strand.
CTTGGCGCAGCGCTTCTGGGTAAGCAAAGGGAATCGTTTGCGCAATGTCGTCCAAGAAGAAATCGAACGGGTTAATCACCGTCATCGGGACGATTAGCTCGACGGCAATGGTTAACTCTTGGCGCGGTTCAGGGAACACCACGCGAGCATTGAAGTTGCCGAACGGATCCTGTTGCCAGTTTAAAAAGTGGTCATCGCCGGAGAGTTTGAGCGAGTACGCTTCGATATGAGTACGGCAGTGGGGCGCTGGGCGCAGTCGAATAACATGGGGCGAAAGACGCACCTGGCGGTCAAAGTGGTAAGCCGTACGATGATACAAGGCAACGCGAATGGTCATGAGCCACCCTCAAAAGAACCGTTATTAACCGGCTGGTCGGTTGGGTTAAGGAATAACCGAACGTTTCGCAAGTATCGTTCCACTTTTACTTTTTTGCAGCCGCTATCTTAACTAAGACGTTTAACTAAAGTGGAAATCGCGTTATGCACCAACTTGATGCCACTTGCGCGCACCAAGATAGGGCGTAAAGGCGTTTTAATTTCCTCGTGCTCTCTGTCAAGTGGCGTTTAAGTAAGTGAACGTTGAAATATCGCAAAAGATGGTACGCATTTTGCTCTCATTTGTTTGATTGTTTTGCACGCGGCAGGCCTACACTGAGCATTGAGGAAGTTGCCGCTTCCACCCCCGCGCCAGGAGAGCGCCCATGAGCCAAGTGAATTGGAATAACTATGCGTGTCGTGATTACTACGATGAGCTGATGGCCGCTCCCGGTCAGCCACGCGAGTCAGCGGGTGAATTGTGCAACATGTTGGCAAGGTTTAGTGCCGAGGAGTTAGCGGAGCGAAAAACCGCAGCGGAGATCGCTATTCGTACCATGGGGATTACCTTCACCGTCTACTCTGAAGGCGCGATGATTGACCGTGCCTGGCCCTTTGATATTGTGCCGCGAATCATTCCCGCCAGTGAGTGGCGTAAAACCGAGGCAGGCCTTAAGCAGCGCGTGCAGGCGCTGAATCTATTTATCGATGACCTTTACCATGATCAAAAAGTCATTAAGGATAAAGTACTGCCCGCCGAGGTGCTGGCACAATCGGTTAATTTCCGCCCCCAGTGTGTTGGCATTAACCCCCCTCACGGCGTATGGGCTCATGTATGTGGCTCTGACCTGGTGCGCGATGGCGACGGGACGCTCTACGTGCTGGAGGATAACTTACGCATTCCTTCCGGTGTCTCCTACATGCTGGAAAACCGCAATGTCACCAAGCGGGTACTGCCGGAGCTGTTCGCCTCAGGCAAGATTTTGCCCGTTGATGACTATGTGGCTCAGCTTTACGACATGCTGGCGGCGATGTCGCCAAGGCCAGGTGATGACCCCCAGGTAGTGGTACTGACCCCCGGGATCTACAACTCTGCCTATTTTGAGCACGCCTATCTTGCCCAGCAAATGGGCGTCGAGCTGGTGCAGGGAAGTGATCTACTCGTTGATGACGATGATGTGGTGTACATGCGCACCGTGGAAGGGCTACGCCGGGTCGATGTTATTTACCGCCGTGTAGACGATGAGTTTCTCGACCCGGAAGCATTTAACCCGGAATCCATGCTGGGGGTGGCGGGCCTAATGCGCGCCTGGCGGGCGGGGAAAGTAGCACTTGCCAATGCGCCGGGGGCTGGCGTGGCGGACGATAAGGTCGTTTACGCCTTTGTTCCCGCGTTGATTCGCTACTACCTCGATCAAGAGCCGCTGATCCCCAACGTGCCCAGCTACCTGTGTATGTTCGAGGACGATCGCCGCTATGTACTCGACCACCTGGATGAATTGGTAGTGAAACCGGCCAATGAGTCGGGGGGCTACGGTATGCTCATTGGCCCACGCTCAACCAAAGAGACCCGCGAAGAGTTTGCCCGTTTGATTAAGGCGAACCCGCGCAACTATATGGCTCAGCCTACCCTGGCACTGTCGACCACGCCTACGCTAGCGAATGGATTACCGCAGCCGCGCCATGTGGATTTACGCCCTTTCATACTCTCTGGACCTGAAATCCACGTTACCACCGGTGGCCTCACCCGGGTGGCATTGATAGAGGGGTCGCTGGTGGTGAACTCCTCTCAAGGTGGTGGCAGTAAAGACACCTGGATTGTAGAAACCGACGACAAGGCGGCAGCGGCCGCGGTGAAAGGAGCCTAACGCCATGCTGTCACGCGTTGCAGAGAACCTCTACTGGATGGCGCGCTATATTGAACGTGCGGAAGACACTGCCCGTTTGCTGAGTGTCAATAGCCACCTTATGCTCGATTTGCCGGGGCGCCTGCCGTTAGGTTGGGCACCGCTTATCGAAATGACCGGCAGTCTGGAAGCCTTTACCGCACGCCATAAAGACTTTGATGAACGCAATGTGGTGCACTTTTTATGCGCTGATACTGACAATGATATTTCGATTATCTCTGCGCTTGCCAGTGCCCGTGAGAACCTCAGAACCACTCGGGATGTGGTGCCTCGGGAGATTTGGGAAGAGGTTAACCAGCTCTATCTGAGCGTGGCCGATCATGCCGAAAACGGCGTTAGTCCACGCCGTCGCGATAGCTTTCTCAAAAGCGTCATCCGTAGCTGCCAGGCGTTGACAGGCCTGATTGAAGGCACGTTAAGCCATGGCCCTGCGCGTACCTTTATTGAGCTGGGGCGTCAGTTAGAGCGGGCCGATATGACTACCCGTATTGTGGATGTGCGCTCTGCCAGCCTGCTGCCGCAAAACCCTGAAGAGCTGCTGCCGTTTGAAAACCTGCAGTGGATGAGCGTACTCAAATCGCTCACCGCCTACCAAATGTACCGTCAGCAGGTACGCTTACGCGTTCGGGGCCCGGATGTGCTGCGCTTTTTGCTGCAAGATCCTAATCTGCCACGCTCCATTGCCTGCAGCTTGGAGACGCTGGGCCATGAGCTGACGCTACTGCCAAGACAGGATCGACCGGCAGCGACCGTTTCACTGGTGCGCGCCGATGTGGTGGATGCCGATATTCAAGCGCTGGCCCACTCACCCAGCAAGCTGCACCTGTTTATCGACGAACTTCAGATCGGCTTTGCCGCTATCCACGATACGCTTAGCGCAACCTACTTTGTGAATGACGACAGCGTGCCCCGCGTTACCCAAAACCAGAGTCAGAGCCAGAGTCAAAGCCACGCAGGGGATAACGATAACGACTAACCAGTGGGGGAGTCGCGCTCTAGCGGGCTGGCGGCCTGCACGATTCGATGCAGGTACGTCAGCTTCTCGCGCACCGCTGGGGCAAGCACTCCTGGGGCCAAATCGAGCAGGCCCATATCCCGGTTGAGCTCATTCACTGCCATCCCTACCTGATGAAAGGCAATCAGCATGCTCTCCAGACTGCCGTCGTACTCAACGGGGGTAATGCCCATGTGCAGTGCGGTATCCAGCACGGCGACCATATCCAAGTAGTAGGCAAATGTTTCAGCAAAATCTTCCCAGGGGTGCATGGTGGCGTAAGCAGAGATGAAGCGATTAGGCCAGTCGCTGGGCGCCCCCTGCTGGTAGTAGCGCTCTAACGCTTCGGCATAGGTTGGCCGGTGGTGATTGCCAAATACCGCACGGCAATTCTCTTCATCGCGATCCTTAACCAATACATCCCAATAGTAGTGGCCGATTTCATGGCGGAAATGACCAATTAATGTGCGATGGGATTCGTTCATGTCGACCCGCAAGCGCTCGCGTTCAACGTCGTCGGCTTCTTTGATGTTGATGGTGATATGCCCTGCTGCATGGCCGGTATACACCTTCTCTGGCTTGGCGGTGGAACGCCATAAGCCCTGGTCGGGGAGGGCATCAGCCATAAATGAGAAGCTTAACGGCACAGCAATGTCGTCGTCTTTGGTACCGTGGGGAAGTTTAAGTAGATCCAGAGTATGAAAAAGGCGCCGTTTAGCAGCCTCTAGTGCCGCCCAACGCTCACGGTGGCCTGCAATATTGAGGTCGGGTATTACTTCGTTGTAACGACAGCAGTCGCAGAGCGTGTCCGCTTGGCCGTGTTCCATCACCACCAGCCGATTACATACGTTTTCAACAGCGTAGTTGTGGCACTTCATTAGCGCTGTATCGCAACCCGGGTGGGTACAGCGATAGCCGCCGTTATCCAAGGGCTCAATGGCCACGATATTGCTACAAGCAGGGCACCAGCCTACTTCTGACTGACAGGCAAGGCAGTGGGTGTTTTCGTAGAACAGCGGATTGCCACAGCGGCAGTGAAAGGTCTGCATAGATAATTCCCTGTGTTTAAACACGAGCTTTCGCCGTGGGCGATCCGCAAGCCTGCGGCACACTGATTAGCCGAAGCATAGCCAGCGCGGTGCCACAATGAAAAGGCTAATTGACGTTCTGGCGTAGATTTTGTTTACTCATGAGATACTTGGTTGACGTTAACGTCAACTTGCTGCTATACCCTGTGTACTTGTCTTACCGCGATGCGTTTTAAAAACAGCTTTTTTTAATACTCGCAACCATAACAACCACAACCATAAATAGGAGCAACGCTATGTCCGTTCGCGAAATTCCCATGTATATCGATGGCCAGCCCGTCCAGTCACAGAGCCAGGAGTGGCGCGACGTGGTCAACCCTGCGACGCAAGAAGTAGTGGCTCGAGTGCCGTTCTGTACCGCTGACGAAGTAGAACGCGCTATCAGTAGTGCCAAAGAAGCGTTCAAGGAGTGGCGTAAAGTGCCGCTGGGGAAGCGCATGCGCATTATGCTCAAGCTGCAAGCGCTGATTCGCGACAATACCGCTGAACTCGCGGCACTGATTACTGAAGAGCACGGTAAAACCCTGCCCGATGCGGAAGGCGAAGTGGGTCGTGGTCTGGAAGTGGTAGAGCACGCTTGTTCGATTACTTCGTTGCAGTTGGGTGAATTAGCCGAAAACGCTGCCAACGAGGTAGACGTTTACACCATGCACCAACCGCTGGGGGTGGGGGCTGGGATTACCGCCTTTAACTTCCCGATTATGTTGCCCTGCTTTATGTTCCCGCTGGCGATTGCCACCGGAAATACCTTTGTGCTTAAGCCCTCCGAACAGGATCCCAGCTCCACCATGCGCTTAGTGGAGCTAGCCCATGAAGCGGGTATCCCAGCGGGCGTGCTCAACGTAGTGCACGGTGGCCCGGACGTGGCCAATCAAATTGCCGATCATCAGGATATCAAAGCGCTCTCGTTCATCGGCTCTACCCATGTGGGGTCGCTGCTGTATAACCGTGCAGCAGCGGCGGGCAAGCGCATGCAGGCGATGATGGGCGCCAAGAATCACTGTGTGGTTATGCCTGATGCTAACCGTAGTCAGGCGATCAACAACCTGCTGGGCTCAGCTTTTGGCGCTGCGGGCCAACGCTGCATGGCGAACTCGGTAGTGGTGCTTGTCGGCGAGGCACGCGAGTGGCTAAGCGATATAGTAGATGCGGCGCGAGCAATGAAAGTAGGCCCAGGCACTCAGCTTGATGCGGACTTGGGCCCGCTGGTGTCACCTGCTGCCCGTGATCGTGTACTACGTTTAATCGATGCAGGGGAGAAAGAGGGCGCCAAACTGATGGTTGATGGTCGCAAGGTTCAGGTAGAGGGTTACCCCAACGGTAACTTCGTGGGGCCGACCCTGTTTGCCGATGTAACCGCCGATATGACCATTTATCGCGAAGAGATTTTTGGCCCCGTGCTGTGTGTGGTCAGTGTTGAAACCCTGGATGAGGCGATTGCCTTTATCAATGCCAATCCCAATGGCAACGGTACCTCCATCTTTACTAACTCAGGCTGGGTAGCGCGCCGGTTTGAAACCGATATCGATGTTGGACAAATTGGTATTAACGTGCCAATCCCCGTACCGGTCGCTTACTTTAGTTTCACCGGGTCAAGGGCTTCAAAGCTGGGCGATTTAGGGCCCAATGGTAAGCAGGCGATTGCATTCTGGACACAAACAAAAACCGTAACGGCACGTTGGTTTGAACCCGAGAATGTTTCCAGCGGTATTAATAGCACGATTTCGCTGGGTTAAAAAAGTGGCGCTAACTGGCTCCGCTTAAGCGGGGCCAGTTGCTAACGAGGTCGGTTAACCGCTTGGCAGATTAAGCCAGGTGGCTGGCTTAAAAGTTGTCAAACAGCGGAAGGCTCTCTTCAAGCAGCTGTTCAATGGGGCCGAGCTGGCTTTCATGCAATACTAACAGCGACTCCTTACCCATAAAGTGTTCAGCGGGGGGGACGAGCAGAGCAAACTCACCCTCTTCAAGGTGAAACTCATGTATTTCGCGCATTCCCAGCGGAGTTACACACTGCGTGCAGCGGTAGGTGTCATCTTCGCCATAAATCAGCCGATGGTACATTTTAAACAGCGTATATAGTGCCAAACCACCCTCAAAGGCTGGCCAGCGCGCAGGGGTCTCGCGAATATCGTTGGTAAGGTCTTGCCCTTCGGCTTCGGCGTCTGCAATTGCATTGGCAAGCGGGGCGGCAAGAATGGCGCTGTTGTCGGCAGGTAACGGTGTGTTGTGCTTAGAAGCGTGTTCAAAATCTTGTACAGCGCGCTTAAAGTCAGGAACGCCATCAAGAGTATAGTCGACATGCTGGAGGTCTTCGGGCTCACAGCCGCCATTTTCCCAGCCATGAATGACGCGAAGTGTCATTTGACCCCGTGTCATTGGGCGGGCAAGCAGCATATGTAGCATTATACGAATGTGCAGCTGACGCTCATCGGTATCATTTTCAAATGCTCGGTAAGGGTCAGTAAACAGCTCGTTTAGACGACCGGGGGTATGTTCCTTGGCTTCGTTATGGCTCATGACAGTGTCCCTTTGAACGAACTGTTTATTAAGAGTAGCGCATGTTTTTTTGTCACAGAACGAATCTTCAGTATGGCGAGTAGGGCGGCTGAATAAAAGCCTCTTAATTCAGCTTTTTGTTACACAACCGCTAAGCCGTTTTTATGAGATGGCTAAACTTAACAAGAAAGAGGTGAGCATGTCTTCATCATTAAGTCGTTTTAACGTGCCTGAAACATTGGATGACCTGCCTGACGATATTCGCAGTACCATTTTGACCGTTCAGGGTAAAGCGGGTTTTGTGCCCAATGTCTTTCTGATGTTGGCCCATCGCCCTGCTGAATTTCGTGCTTTTTTTGCCTATCACGATGCGTTGATGGAGCGCGAATCAGATACCCTCACCAAAGCCGAAAAAGAGATGATTGTAGTGGCTACCAGCGCACGTAATCGCTGCCTATATTGTGTGGTTGCTCACGGGGCACTGGTGCGCATTTACAGTAAAGACCCGCTACTCGCTGACCAAGTGGCGATCAACCATCGGGTGGCGCCGATTAGCGAGCGCCACCGGGTGATGCTCGATTTCGCCATGCACTGTGCCATCGATGTGGGTGAAATGACTGATGAATGGCTTGCCCGCCTGCTGGAAGTAGGCTTTAGCCAAGAGGATTGCTGGGATATAGGCGCGATCGCGGCGTTTTTTGGCTTGTCGAATCGGTTGGTTACCCTGGCAGGTACGCCACCCAATGAGGAGTTCTACCTGATGGGGCGAGTGCCTCGCTAAGAGGCGACCAGCGCACCTTAACTTTACTAAGCTATGATTTTGATTGAGAATAGTTCTTGAGACAGCGCTTCGAAAAGTACCCAAAAACGTACTTAGAAAAAGCGCTTAGCAAAACACCTACATTCACTGTCGCCAGGGGAGCCCTGCATAAAAGGGCTGAGATGCGGCTACGCAGACCCTGGAACCTGATCCGGTTCGTACCGGCGGAGGAAGTGCGACATGCTTTACCTAACGTTAGCCGTGCTTGGTGCGGCGCTGTGCTGCTTTGCTTACTTAGGCCTCCGGGCTCGCTGGGTGAATGGCCCACTTGATGACTATGTCACCGCCCGTAACTCGCAAACGGCATCTACCCTGGGGCTCTCCTTCCTTGCCTCCGGCATGGGCGCATGGATTCTCTTTGCTCCTCCTGAAATCGGCGCCTTTGTTGGCCCGCTGGCCCTGGCAGGCTATGCATTAGGCTCTGCGCTGCCGTTTATCGTCTTGGGGCTGTATGGGCCGAAGATTCGCCGGGCGTTGCCCGAGGGGCGCAGCATCGCCGAGTTTGCCGAAGCGTGCTATGGCCCTGGTGTAAGGCGCTGGGTAACGCTGGTATCAATCGCCTATATGGCGTGCTTTTTAGCTGCCGAGCTAACCGCTATTGGCGCCATTACCGCGCTGCTTTCCGATGTGCCCCCCGCACTGGTGATTATTGGCGTGGCGCTTACCACGCTCATCTATACTGCGGCAGGTGGTCTACGGGCCAGCCTTGCCACTGACCGTTGGCAGGCGTGGTTGTTACTGGTACTGCTGTGTGTGGTCGGTGGCATGGCCCTATGGCGGCTTCCCACTATTCCCAACGAGGCTGCGCTTCCTGCCATTCCCATCACCAGTGCGCTCAGCGTAGCGTTAACGCTAGTGATCGCGGTTACCGCGGCCAATCTCTTCCATCAAGGCTATTGGCAGCGCGTGTGGGCCGCTCAAGACGATCAAAGCCTGGGGCGCGGGGCATGGTTAGGTGGCGCAATGACGGTAGTCGTCGTCATGGTGATTGGTGGTCTGGGTGTATTGGCCGCGATGAGTGGTGTGCCATTAGGCGAGCCGCCGATGCCATTTTTTGCCCTGTTAAGTGATGCTCCTGTTTGGCTGACGCTACCCGCCTTGGTATTAGCGGTGACCTTGGTGGCCTCCAGTGTTGATACGCTGCAAAATGGTATTGCCTCGTTGGTGGTCGCGCGCAGCGAGCAGCAGGGCGTATCACTGGTGGCTGCCCGCTGGGTGACAGTGGTAGTAATGGTACCGGTGGTATTAATTGCCTTGCAGGGGTTGTCAGTACTGCGTCTGTTTTTGATTGCCGACCTGCTGTGTGCTGCCATTGTGGTACCTGTGCTGTTGGGCCTGTGGCAACGAATGACGCCACTGGCCGCCATTGTAGGTGGCATCGCGGGGCTGCTGGGTGCCATTCTCCCAGGGTGGTTAAGCCAAGGAAGCTTGGTCGCCGGGATGGTGGCCGCCAGTTTTCCGGGCAGTGTCCCTACCTTGGGGCCATTCGTCGGGGCGTTAATCGCCTCAACGCTGGTGAGTGTGCTGTTAGCCTACTTAACGCTAGCTATTCGCAAGGACATCCATGATTCGAACTCTTCTGACTACCCCTGAAGGTGAGACCCACGAGGGGGATGAAAGCCTGTTGGCTGTCTGGCAGGCGACGCCTGGCAGCCATATCTGGATCGATATGCAGGGCGAGTCCCAACAAAGCGAGCGGGCGATTTTAGAGGCGTTTGAGTTTCACCCCATGGCGATTCAAGATGCCCACAAAGAGCGCCATCCGCCAAAAATTGAAGAGTTTGATAATCACACCTTGATTATTTATCGTGGCATCTCCTCCTTTGATGCCGAACTAAACTATCTGCCTCAACAGGTCTGTTTCTTTGTGGGGGAGCGATTTCTGGTCACCCTCCACCCCGGCCAAGCGCTCTCCATAGAACGGCTATTCAACGAGCACGGTAAAGCCTTGCTGGCCCATTCGCCGGAACATGTCGCGCTGCGGGTGATGTATATTTCTGCGGGCTTTTATATCGATAGCCTGCTTGAGTTCGAAACGGCGTTAAGCGATCTGGAAGACGAGCTGCTGGAAAATGGTAATGATGTGCTAATGCGCAAGATCATCACTTACCGTTCCCGGCTGGTTAAAATGCGCCGCATCTTTAGCTACCACCAGGGGATTACCCAAGAACTCACCGCTTATGACTATGAGCATTTACCGCGGGAAGAGAGCGAAACCCTGCACGCCATCAACGATGTAGCGGATCGCTTCGAACGCCTCTACACATTGACCCAAATGTACTACGACATTTGCGGTGACCTAATCGATGGCTATATCTCTATTTCCTCCCACCAGCTAAATATCACCATGCGGGTGCTCACGGTGATTACCGCGATTTTTGTGCCGCTCACGTTTATTGCCGGGATTTACGGTATGAACTTCGAAAATATGCCCGAGCTGCGTTATCAGTATGGCTACTTTTTTGTCTGGGGAGCCATGTTGGGTATTGCGGGTGTCATGATTTGGCTATTTAAGCGCAAGCATTGGTTTTAAGGACAGGTTTTAAGGACGGGGTTTAGTCTCCCCATAGAACGACTCCAGGAAACAAAAAGTTGACCCATGCATAGGTGGTCGGTGGCTGAGTGTGGCATCCTCTCCAGCGACCAAGACTATAAGGCATAAAGCCGTCGACTAGCGTTTTCACTGGGAGTTGTTCCATGACGATTATGATTATCGGGCTGCTGATTTTTTTAGGCAGCCACTCTGTACGTATCTTTGCTGAAAACTGGCGTCAGCAGCAGATTGCGAAACATGGCGAAACCACTTGGAAAGTAGCCTATTCAGCGGTATCCATCGTTGGCCTGGCCATTGCTATATACGGTTTTGGCCAGATGCGCCTCGATCCCATCTATATCTGGTACCCGCCAATGGGAATGCGCCATGCGGTGGCGCTGCTGATGGTGCCCGCCTTTATTATGCTGGTGGCGGCATACATTCCGCATAACGCGATTAAGGCCAAACTTGGCCATCCGATGATGCTGGCGGTAAAAATCTGGGCGTTTGCTCACCTGCTGGCCAACGGTCGCTTGGGTGATATTATCTTTTTTGCTGCCTTTCTTATCTGGGCTATCCTGGCGTTCAAAACCGCCAAAAAGCGTGGTCGTCTTACGCCACCAGCGCCCGTTAGCACTAATAAAATGGCCACCATTGCTACCATACTCGTCGGCTTGGTAGCGTATGTGGTGTTTGCCTTTTACTTGCACACAGTGCTGATTGGCGTCCCTGTTTTTAGCTAATCTGTTTTTAGCAGTTTGACGTTAGCCCAACCTAGGAGTCACTCCATGGCCGAGACGACACACACGGTGCCCACCACAATGGCTGCTATGCTCTTGGTTGGACATGGCGGTATAGAAAAGCTGGAATACCATCAGGGTGTCGCCACGCCGCAGCCCAAGGCGGGCGAAGTGCTGGTGCAGGTGACCGCCACGGCGAAGAACAACACGGATCGCAAGGCGCGTGAAGGGCTGTACCCTACCAAGGACAAAGGCGATGTTACCTCCTTTGCCATGGGTGGTACGCCAACCTTAACTTTCCCGCGTATTCAAGGCGCTGACGTCGCAGGCCGCATAGTGGCGGTGGGAGAGGGCGTTGACGCCGGGCGCATTGGTCAGCGAGGTTTGCTGGATTTTAATATTTACGCCGATGAACGCCGTGATATTAATCTAACCCCGGATTACTATGGCCATGGAGCCGACGGCGGCTTTGCTGAGTATATCGCTGTGCCTGCTGATCAGTTTTATCACGTGCCCAACCCCGAGCTTCACGACGCTGAATTGGCCTCAATGGGCATGTGCTCTTATCAAACGGCTTACCACATGATGACTGCCGCCAAGGTGAGTGCTGGCGAGCGTGTGCTGGTCAGTGGCGCTAGTGGTGGTGTGGGCACCGCGCTCATTCAGCTCTGCCGTATTGTGGGAGCGGTTCCGTATGCCGTTAGCCAGTTAGATAAAGCCGAGGCGCTCAAAGCACTAGGCGCAGAAGCGGTCATTGATCGTGGCGACCTGCCGACGTTTGTTGACCGAGTGCTGGAAACCACAGGCGGTAAGCCAATCGATGCGGTGATGGACTTGGTCGGCGGTGAGATGACCAACCTGTTTATCGACACCATGATTGTCGATATGCAGGGGCGTAAGAGCTACCCCCGTCTCTCTATTGCCGGTGCCAGCGGTGGGAACCTTAGCGAAATGATGTGGACCCGCGTGTATCTTTATCAAGTACAGATATTTGGCGTTTCCCATGGCACCCGAGAAGAGGCCGAACAGCTGGTGGCGTGGATTCGCAGCGGGGAATTAAAACCGGTACTTCACGCCGCTTTTAAGCTTTCTGACCTGCATGCCGCCGAGCGCTATTTTGTTAACCGGGGCAGCAATTATCTGGGCAAAATTGTGCTTGTTCCCGATGCTCAGTGGGCATCTCACGGTGCGCCGTTCGCCCTTGAAAATCCTTCTTCTGCCGTTTAGGAGCGCCGCTAGTGCATAACCTTCATACCATCCAGCTAATGGACACTCATGCCGGTGGTGACGTTAGCCGTATCGTCACAGGGGGGATTGATATTCTGCCTGGCGCCACCGTCCGCGAGCAGATGGAGTACCTGCGTGATGACGCCGACGGTTTGCGTCGCCTGCTGCTCGAAGAGCCCTACGGCATTCCGGAAATGTCGGTCGACTTGTTGGTGCCGGCCACTCACCCTGAGGCGGTGGCGGGTTACATCATTATGGAAGTGATGGGGTACCCTATTTACTCTGGCTCCAACACGCTGTGTACCGCCACGGCCGTGCTGGAGAGCGGCATTGTGCCCAAGCAGGAAGGCATACAGCGCTTTAAGCTTGAAGCGCCGGCGGGGCTAGTGCAAATCGAAGCGAAGGTGCATAACGGTGTGGTGGAGTCGGTTACTTGTGGCGGCCTTCCCAGCTATATCGATACCTATCGCGATACGATTCAAGTGCCGGGGATTGGCGAAGTCACCTATTCGATCGCCTATAGCGGTGGCTTTTACGCCTTGGTCGATGCAACCGAGCTGGGCTTTAAGTTGGTGCGTGATGAGGAGCGCGCACTTTCAGAGTGTGCCTACAAAATTGTTGAGGCAATAAAAGCGCAGCGGGGCTTTTCTCACTACACTCTGGGCGATGTGGGGCCTCTGCCATTTTTGCACTTTATGGGGCCTGAAGAGCAGATAGGGGAGGGGTATACACGTTCACGGTCAACGACCTACGTTCATCCAGGCGTTATTTGCCGCAGCACAACGGGCACCGGCACCTCGGCACGTCTAGCGCTAATGAACTACGAAGGGCGTTTGAATGTAGGTGATAAGCTAGAGACGGTGTCACTGCGTGAGACGGGGTTTATCGGCACCTTCATTGGCACCCATCAGGAAGGGGCTTACCAGGTAGTAGAAAATACCATTACTGGCCGCAGCTATGTATTGGCCCACTCGGATATTGTGATTAACTGTGATGACCCGATGGTCGCGTGTGGCGAGCTACACCATATCTTGCGCGACCGTCACTCGCCGGAAGCCCTGCCTTTAGAAACATAGCCGTTAGAAACATAGCCCCTAGAAACATAGCCTTCGGCTATTAAGCGTTCCCATACCGGGGTCTTTTCGGCCTCGGTCATGCTGCCCCAAACCGCAATTTCATCCAGCGTGCGACCACACCCTTCGCACACCGATGTTGTTGGTTCAATCTGACAGATTTGTATGCAGGGCGAAAGGGGGCGCTGAGCAGGAGGTGCGGCGTCTTTAGTCATTAAGAGGCCGACACCTTACCGCGCAGCGATTTAATTTTGCCCTTACGGGTTTTGTGATCGACGCGGCGGCGCTGTGAACCTTTGGTGGGCTTAGTGGCACGGCGTGCTTTTTGCTGCTTGGTGGCACTCTGTATCAGCTCTTTTAAGCGTGCCAACGCATCCTCTTTATTCAGCTCAAGCTTACGATGGCTCTGGGCTTTAATAATCACCACGCCCTCTTTGCTGATGCGCTGATCGGACAGCGCCATTAAGCGCTCTTTGTACAGCGGTGGCAGTGTTGAGCTAAGAATATCGAAGCGCAGATGTACCGCTGAAGCGACTTTATTGACGTTCTGGCCGCCCGCGCCTTGGGCGCGAATCTGGCTAATATCAATCTCCCAATCAGCCAGGGTAACGTTGCTAGAAATGGTGAGCATTAATGGCCCCTGTGTTACTCGTTAACCCATAAGGCTAGCACAATTGGCACACCTGAGACGAAGGAGGGCTTTCAGCACTTGTGGTAGGGAGCTTCAGCTCGCGAATGTGTGGGCTACCAGCCTGATGAGACTATGGGGCGCTTGCAGCCCTGATGTTTAGCCCACGTTTTAGCGCGCCCTATTAGTCAGCTAGATTGTTGACTGGCTGACCATTGATGTAGGCCAGCAGGTTACTAAACGCATCGCCAAAGTAGAGTTCGTAGCTATCCTTTTCCACATAGCCAAGGTGAGGCGTGGCGATAAGATTGGGCAGCTCAAGTAACGGATCCCCCAACAGGGGTTCCGTATCAAAAACGTCGACTGCGGCTTGACCAGGTCGCCCGGCTTTTAGTGCTCGTTCCAGCGTCCCAGGTGCCACTAGCTGAGAACGGCTGGTATTCACCAACAGAGATGTGGGCTTCATCTGGTCTAGGGTTTCAGCGTTGACGATACCGCGAGTATCGTCGTTTAAACGAAGGTGTAGGCTGAGCACATCCGCACGCTGGAACAAATCAGCCTGATTTTTGGCTACCTCTAGTCCAGCATCTGAAGCGCGCTGGCGGGTGCCTTCTCTTCCCCACACCAAAACGTTCATTTCAAATGCCTGGCCATAGCGCGCTACTAAGCTGCCGATTTTGCCATAGCCAAAAATGCCTAGGGTGCGGCCTTTAAGGCCCGTGCCTAAGGTACGCTGCCAACGGCCCGCTTTCAGGTTCTCGACCTCTGCAGGTATATGGCGCATCGCGGCAAGCACCAAGCCCCAGGTTAATTCTGCCGCCGCATAGGGCGAGCCAGTGCCCGTCATAACAGTGATGCCATGACGGCTGCAAGCCTCCATATCCACGTGCGCTGCACCACCACCCGTTTGGCTAATGACTTTCAGGTTGGGCAAGCGTTCAAGCAGGGCGGCCGTGATAGGCGTGCGTTCACGGATGAGTACCAACGCCTCGGCATCCTGAAAGCGTGCGCTCAATGCATCCAGGTCAGTAGGCGTATCGTGATAAACCTTTACCTCTTGACCTTCTAGCTGCTTGAAAGCGTCTAAACTGCGCACACAGTCCTGATAATCATCAGCAATGACAATCTTCATTGAATCGGTTCCTTGCCGGGCAGCATATGTTTGTAAAACGCGTCTATGCTGGCAATGCTGTTGTAAAGTGATAGCTGTTATAGGTTGATAATACGCTTAAACCCATTACTCAGGAGTCAAAAATGAGCGACTACCTATTGGATGATTCCCCACTAAGCCCAGGGGTTATTTATCGGTTGCTGTCGGGCACTGTTTGCCCCCGGCCTATTGCCTGGGTGTCTACCCAGAATAAGCAAGGAAATGCCAATTTGGCGCCATTTTCCTTTTTTAACGTGGTCAGCGTGAATCCACCGGTGCTGGCGTTTTCTCCACTGCTGAATGGTAGCGGTGAACTTAAAGATACCGTGCGCAATTTAAAAGAAGTACCTGAATGTGTCGTACATGTGGGTAGTGAAGGGTTGATAGAAGCGCTCAATACCACTAGCGCCAGCTTGCCGCCAGGAGAGGATGAGTTTGCGCTGGCCGACCTTGAAAAAGCTGAGATGCCTGGGGTCAGCGTGCCACGCATTGCCAACGCTCCCGTGGCGTTTGGTTGCAAACTATTCGATATGATTAGCTTTGGTGACCAGCCGCTAGCAGGTACTTTGGTGCTGGCTCAGGTTGTCTCCATCCATATTGACGATTCGCTGTGGGATGGTCGCCATGTAGATATGGATCGACTCAAACCTGTTGGTCGGCTTGCAGGCAGTGATTACATCCGTATCAGTGACCGTTTCGCCATCGAAAGACCTGCTTAAAAGCATAATTTTGCGCTAATGGCGGGTGTGACATCAACTGTTACAATCTAAGTAATATTTGTTACTTAGCAACCAACGATAATTAATCTTTAGTCGTATATCCTCCCGCCGATAGAGATAAGAACTGGTTGGTGATTTCGAACGCGTGCGGTGTTAACCATTGCACGTATTCGATATTGCCATTTATGTAGTGGGGAAGTGATCTAGCCAGCAAGGAGCAGATCAATGCAACGATTGGGAATCGGGTTGTTAATAAAAGCCTTGTCACAAAAGGTCTTATTAAGAAAATACTTATTGAATATAGCATTAGCAGTGGGAATGTTTGTTCCACTTCTTGCGCAGGCAGAGCTGAGTTTCGGTATTGTTGCTCCTTCCAGCGGTGGGGCCGCACCGCTAGGATTGGGTATGCAAAAAGGTATCGAGACCTACTTTGCCGAAGTCAACGAGGCAGGCGGGGTTAATGGTGAAACCCTGGCGTTAATTGCCCGGGATGATCAGTACAAACCGCTGCAGGCCGCCAGTAATACCCGACAGTTGATTCAAGAGGATGAAGTGCTCGCGGCGATCGGAAATGTCGGCACTCCGACGGCCACCGTTACTATTCCCATCTTTAACGAATATGAAACGCTTCTGTATGGCGCTTTTACTGGCGCGGGTGTGCTGCGCAAAACGCCGCCTGACCGCTACGTGATTAACTACCGGGCAAGCTATGTACAAGAAACCGCCGCCATGGTGGGCGGGCTGTTGGAGGCAGGTGTTTTGCCCGAGGAGATCGCCTTCTTTACGCAGAACGATAGCTTTGGCGATGCAGGATACAATGGTGCCACCCAGGCATTAACTGCCCATGGCGTCGACAATATCGCGGCACTGGCTCATGGCCGCTTTACTCGCGGTACACGTAATATTCACCAGGGCTTAGCGACCATTCTGGAAGCGCCGGTGACACCACGCGCCGTTATCATCGTCGGTACTTACGGCCCCGCAGCGGACTTCATTCGTGAAGCGAAAAAGGACCTACCTGATACGCTATTTCTGAACGTTTCTTTTGTGGGCAGCCAAGCACTTATGGATGAACTTGGCGATCTAGCGGAAGGCGTCATTATTACCCAAGTCGTCCCTCCGCTAAATGCTGACCTGCCCGCCGTTGAGGCCTACCGCAAAGCGCTGGAAACCCATGCCCGTGGTAGTGAGCCTGACTTTATTTCCCTGGAAGGTTATTTGGCGGCAAAACTCTTTGTTGAGGGCGTAAGAGCGGCCGGTGCTAACCCTGACCGTGAGGCGATTGTGGATGGTCTGCTTGGGTTGGGCTCGGTTGATATTGGTTTGGAAGAGCCGTTGAGCTTGGGGCCAAATGACCATCAAGCCAGTGATGCGGTATGGCCAACCATTATTAAAAACGGCCGTTTCGAGTCGGTGGAATGGGCAAGCCTGTTGCCCTAAAGCTTACGTTACCTGTCTGTCCCCTGACACAAGTGAAAACAGATAATGAAAAAAACCTTAAGTATTCGAGCGATGTTGATCAGCCTGTTCTTAGCCGCAGTGCTAGGCGCTGTGGTGCTGGCGGCAACCGGTTGGACGACCAACCAACGGCTAATCGACTCACAGCGTTATATTACCAATGAAGTATTGCCGCTTCAGGATGCCAGCATGGGCATGGTGCTTACCATGGGGGCATTTGGTCAACGCCATGCGGATTTGCTTGCCGCAGAAAGCGTGACTGATCTAGATGAGACCACCTCTCAAGCGGCACTGGATGAGCGTTTTAATGATGCACGGCAAGGCCTCCATGGGGTTGATCAAGCGCAAGGGTTGAGTGAGCTGGATAGCCACTATCAAGCATTGCTGGAAGGAGATACGGCGCTGGAAGCCGTTCGCCGCGAAGAGCTGAGCCTACAAACCCAGATGGCTGAGCGCATCAGTGCAATGCAAGCGCTTATTTCTCAAGTAATACTAAGTGCCGAAGATATTGCCGGGCGGACGGCGCTAGCACAGGTTCGCAGTGACCGTGAACAGCGCGAGTTAGTGGAAGCCTGGCGCGAAGATGGCATGACCACGTTACCGACCCAATTGCTCGACAATATGTTTACCGCGCAAGCGGACATCGGACGCCTGAGCGGCAATGCGCGCATGGCATTAGCGCAGCTGTCAGATCTTGGCCGCCAGATGATGCAAACGACTAGCGTCGATGCGCTGGTCAATTTGCGTCACAATGAAATTGCCCAGCAGGTGGGTCTAGCTCGCCAATCACTGGCGGCGATCGCCGACGCGCCTAGCACCGAAGTAGACCAGCGCGCGCAAATCAGTGATCTAGACGATGTCATCGTAGAGCTGGATGGGTTGATGGTATCCGATGACAACGCTGTCTATGAGCTGCGTTTACAGCAGTTAGAGTTAAACGCCCAGGTGCAAGCGGCGCTCACTAATGTTGCCCAAGCCATGGCGCAGATGCGCACGGCGCTGAGCGACGTGGAGGCATTTACCGTGGCTCAGGCGGACAGCGCCGCGACCCAGGCCGAAGCATTAGCCAACGCCGGGCGTTCACTGCTGATTATGGTTACTCTGGCGGTCATCGCGCTGCTTGCCATCTTTGGCTGGCGTACCATGGTGCGTGTATTGGGCCCGCTAGTGGCGATGCGCCAGCAAATGGAAAACATCAGCGGAGCCGCAGGGGAAAACGCTGACCTTTCTAAGCGACTAGAGCTTAAGCGCAATGATGAAGTGGGCCAAACTGCCCAAGCGTTTAACAACATGATGAATACTTTTGAAGGCATGGTGGCACAAATTCGTGAAAGTGCCGAAGCCATCGCAGCCAGCAGCCGACAAATTGCCGCCGGTAATGAAAACCTCTCCCAGCGTACTGACCAGCAGGCAGCATCGTTGGCGGAAACGGCTTCAAGCCTCGAGCAGATCACGGCCACGGTGAAACAGACCGCTGATTACGCTGACCAAGCCAAAGACGCTAGCGGTAATGTTGATCAGCGCGCCCGTGCCGCTGGTGAGGTATCAACGCGCACCACGGCGGCAATGGGTGATATCCGCGAGGCGAGCGAAAAGATTACCTCGATCATCAAAGCCATTGACGATATCGCTTTTCAAACCAACTTGCTGGCGCTCAACGCTTCTGTTGAAGCGGCGCGAGCGGGTGAGCAGGGCCGTGGGTTTGCCGTAGTGGCCCAAGAAGTGCGCAAATTAGCGGGACGTAGCGCCGATGAAGCGGCCCAAATTCGTCATTTGGTAGACGACAGTGTCGCCAAGGTAAGCGAGGGTGAGCAACTGGTAAACGCCTCAAGCAAACACCTGCAGGAAATCATTGATAGCCTGGGAGAGGTGACGCGCTATGTTACCGAGATTGCTGGGGCGACCCATGAGCAATCTGCTGGTATTGATCAGATCAACCAGGCAATTTCGCAGCTGGATCAGGTGACACACCAGAACGCCCGCTTGGTGCAAGAAGCGACGACTGCCAGCCATACGCTGGATGATCGTGCCGGTGATATGCATTCACTGGTAGGGCGCTTTCGGGTCGGCGACGCGGCAGGGCAACGGCATCTAGCGCTTCCGCAGCAGGAGAAAGTGACTCAGTAGTAAGCAATTACTACCTATTGTCGGAAAGCGCTTGCTAGTCTCATCTAACACGCCCTGCGTGTGCTCAAACACTCGATCAATAACCATAAGATAACCAAGAGGAGCACTGAGATGAGCAGCAAGCGCATTTTAATGATCACCGGCGATTTCACTGAAGATTATGAAACCATGGTGCCATTTCAGGCACTTATGGCAGTCGGCCATCGTGTCGATGCAGTTTGCCCCGGGAAAGCCTCGGGCGATACTGTGGCGACGGCGATTCATGACTTCGAAGGCGATCAAACCTATTCCGAAAAGCCCGGCCACCGTTTTGCCCTGAATGCCGATTTTGCCAGCATTAATCCCGCCGATTACGATGCCTTGGTAGTGCCTGGTGGACGTGCACCTGAATATCTTCGTTTGAACAAAGAGGTGCTAACCATGGTTCAGCACTTTTTTGAGACCAATAAACCCGTGGCGGCGATTTGCCACGGCGCTCAGCTATTAGCCGCTGCAAAAGTACTGGAAGGGAAGCAGTGCTCCGCTTACCCGGCCTGCCAGCCGGAAGTAGAGCTTGCGGGTGGCCACTTTGCCAACCTGGAAGTGACCGATGCGGTAACCGATGGCAACCTGGTCACCGCCCCCGCATGGCCTGCCCACCCAGCCTGGCTGGCGCAGTTTATGGCGCTACTGAATAAGTGAGCTTGGCCCACTAACCTAACGAAATTTGCGCCCAGCACCCGCTGGGCGCTCTTGTTTGCTGTGCCAATAATTGCCGCTATGCTCTAATCAGAGGATTCCTGATAATGCGTGTGGTTACGAACACCCCGAGAGACAGCCTATGTGTAAACTGTTTATTCAAGCCGACCCAGAGCTGTGGCGCAGTGCGACACACTCGCTGCGTATAGATGGCATGGTTACCAGCGTGCGAATGGAAAATTACTTCTGGCACATTCTCGAAGAGATTGCCCAGCGTGATGGAATGAACACGGCCCAAATGATTACTCGGCTTTATCATGAATCTATCGACGCCGGACACGATTTGGGTAACTTTACCTCGTTTTTACGCGTTTGCGCTCTGCGTTATCAGGCGCTTCAATTGACGGGTGATATTCCTACCCAGCATCAAGTGCCTATCGCCACCCTGGATGCTGAGCAAATTTTAGCTCGCGAGGGCGGCAATAGACGTGATCCATTGCATTGACGGGAGTGAGTAAGGCGTTATTGAAGCGGTCACTCAAGTCGCGCTTCCAGCGCCGTTAAAAATTTTTCAATACGTGCTGCGTTGGTGCCCACGTCGCTGGCACCCAGACGTGATGCCGAGCGCATATCCACCTGTACTCCGTTCTCAAGCTCGGTTAGGCGAATGACCACATCATCCTCAAAGCCAAACCAGCGCGTGGTCGCGGTGGCTTCTATGTGGTTGTCGGTAATTCGTGCGATCCGCCAGCCAGCCTCTTCGGCCTCAGCTTGTGCGGCAGCGAGTACCATTTGTGGGGCCTCGTCCAAGACCAGCGGCTTGATATAAGGGTAGGCTGCTTGCTGCTGCTGAGCGGTGGCGTCGCCCGGGTAGTCAACCGCGTTAGGCGCCGCTTCTCGTGCGTCAGCTAACGCTTCAAAGACAGGAGGGTTCTGCGTATCGGTGGTGATGTCGTGAATCGCGGGCACTTGTTGAGCGCGTTGCCAATGCTGCCAGGGTACGTAAAGCAGTGCAGCAGCGGCGACGATAACCAGCGTGGCTATTAAGGCGGGCCTAGAGCGATGAACCAGCAGGCTAAACAGTAGCGTGACAATACTGACCGCGACTGCTCCTCCAGCGGCATAAACGCCGTTACGGAGTAAGTTGAACGCCTCGCCTAGGCTGATAAATTCGCCCCGATAAGCAGGCCCGGAGCCCGCCATCATTAGGGTCGCCACCGCTAG
This sequence comes from Vreelandella sp. 2A-K22, assembly GCF_054065485.1. Classification (NCBI taxonomy): domain Bacteria; kingdom Pseudomonadati; phylum Pseudomonadota; class Gammaproteobacteria; order Oceanospirillales; family Halomonadaceae; genus Vreelandella; species Vreelandella sp. 2A-K22. Next base: position 92,683 of record NZ_JBSUGC010000005.1, read on the forward strand.
CAGCAAAATGGCTAAGCCAGCTAGCACGCCTGGCCAACGGCCTCCACGAGGGCGTACCGTTGTTAGTCGCGTTACCATGTTCTCTCCTTATCACAGCGTATTTCGCTATTCTTAGCACAACTATTTCTTAGCACAAACACTGGGTCAATGGGCAATGTGAACGTGTTAAAACCTGACGATAGGATATATATGACCGATAACGTAGCCGCTCTTCGCCAGCTACTGCTCAGCGCACCGCGTGACGCCCTGCCAATGACATATCAGCAGGTGGCTAGCGCGCTAGCGCTAACACCGCCGCGGACTATCGCTCAAGTCACTCAGGCGTTAGAGCAGTTAATGCGCGAAGACGCCGCACAGCAGAAGCCTTTCATCGCAGCACTGGTGGTCAGCCGGCGAGGCGGCGATTTACCTGCGGCTGGCTTTTTTGAACTAGCCGTCACCTTAGGCCGCTTTCCTGCGGATACCGCACAGCACGAGGCCGCTTACCGTGTTGAGTTTCAGGGTGCCCTTGACGAGCGTGAGAACGCAGATAAAAACGTTCAGCCTTAAGTTTCGCCACGCTGGCTAGGTGTTTTTCGCAGTGGGTCAAGCAACGGGCCAAGCCCATTATGATCAATTTCGTGCATCAGATGCAGCAGTTGGCCAATTTCCCCGGAGGGAAACCCCTCCCGAGCGAACCAGTTTAAATAAGGGCCGGGAAGGTCAGCGATAAGCCGACCCTCGTACTTGCCAAAGGGCATGGTACGCGTCACTAGCTTTTCCAGATCCTCTGGTTTCATGCAGTTACTCCTTTGATATTGAACGAAACATTTTAGGCGCCATTATCAGGCCGCTGAGCGATTTCGCCAATCAATTGGGCCAGCGCCCGGGCGGGTTCGCTCAAATGGCCGCTACTGGGATGTATCAGCCCTATGTCGCGGTGAAAGGTGCGTTCGCCTAAATCAATCGCACGCACTTTCGCTGGCCAGGGTTGCTGTGCAATCGCTTGGGGCACCAGAGCAACGCCTACCCCTTTGGCGACCAGTTTAACGATGGCCTCCAGTTCATCCACTTCGCATACTTCACGTACATTGCAGTGATTGTCGCGTAGAAAGCGTTCGACCTGCCGTCCTCCAAAGGAAGCACGGTCGTAGCGGACAAATGGCTGGCGGGCGATCAGCTCCTGCCAGTGATCGCCCTCAATATGGCGCGGCACGATTAAACGAAATGGCTCGTGGGCAAGGGGCGTCCAGCGTAAATCGCTGTGCAGCGAAAAGGGCGGGCGAATAATCACCGCCATATCCAGTTCCCCAGCGTCGACTTGATTCACCAGCTCCATGGAGAGCCCAGGCACCACGCGGGTGCGGCATTCGCTATAGGCGTGATGAAAGCGCGCCAGCGCATCGGGCAGTAGCGAGCGCTGTATGGACGCGATGGCCCCAATGTTGACCCGTTGAGTGGTGGCTTGGCCTGCAGTCGTCGCACCCAGCGTGCTGTAGAGGGTGAGCAGTGCATGAGCTTGCTTTAACGTTTCCTGCCCACGCTGCGTCAAGATGGCGGCACGCCCTTTACGCTCAAACAGTGGGATACCCAACTCTTCCTCGAGGCGTTTCATTTGTGCGCTTACCGCCGCTTGAGTCAGGCCAATTTTATTGCCCGCTGCGGCAAAGGTGCCTTCCTGTGCTACCGCAATCAGCGTTTTTAGCTCACGGATCATTGATCAATCCTTTTTGTGAATCAGCTAAATAGTTATTGATTTTATTTTCCCATGAGCGGCCCTAGGATTAATACAGCGGGGCTGCATAAAGTGCCCGCTAACCCTCATAAAACCCAATAATGTGGAGAATGACCATGAGCCTTTCACCCTTCCATCTGGCGATTCCCGTTTACGATGTGGCGCTGGCGCGAGCGTTTTATAATGATGTGTTTGGCCTGGAAGAGGGGCGTTCCAGCGAGCAGTGGGTCGACTTTAATTTCTTTGGCCACCAACTGGTCATTCATGAGCAGCCCAAAACGCCGGGGCAAGAGAGCGCCCACACTAATCCGGTAGATGGGCACAACGTCCCGGTGCCGCACTTTGGCGTAATATTAGCGTGGGACGAGTGGGAAGCCCTGGCCGAGCGCTTGAAATCGCGCGATACGCAGTTTGTGATCGAGCCGTATATTCGCTTTAAAGGCGAAGTAGGTGAGCAGGCCACCATGTTTCTGCTCGACCCCTGCGGAAATGCCCTGGAGTTCAAGGCGTTTAAAGATATGAGTCAGGTGTTTGCTAAATAAGCCCTGCATTAAATCTCGTTTTAAGCGCGTAACGCTTGCTCCTGGCGGCGATGCTGAAGCGGGGGCTCACCAAAGTAGCGCTTATAGTCACGGCTAAACTGAGGCACGCTGCGGTAACCCACCGCCGCAGCGGCCTGATTAACGTTGTGATTATCCTGCAGCAGCAACTGCTGCGCTTTGATTAGGCGCAACCGCTTTAAGTACTGAGCCGGTGATGAGCGGGTAATTTGCTTAAAGTGCTGGTGAAAAGTCGAGGGGCTCATATGGGCCTGTGCTGCCAACTGCTCCACGCTAAAGTCGTCGGCAAAATGGGTGTGGAGCTTAGAGAGCACCTGCACAATGCGTGAATAGTTACCATGCCCCAGTACGAGCGCCCGTAAAGCAGGCCCCTGTTCTCCCTTCAGCGCTTCAAACACCACGTCACGAATGCGGGCGTTGCCCATGGCGCTGCACTCTACCGCTACGTTTAGCGTGCGCGCTAAGCGCCATACGGCGTCCTGCATGCCCTCTGTCATGGCCACCGAGGCCATTGGCAGCGGTGCCTGGGCGTGATGACCGGTATCGCCCATAGCTGTCACCATCTCGCTTAATAGTGCCGGATCCAGGCGCACCGATATACCCAGCAAAGGGGCTTCCGGCGAGCCGTAGGTTTCGCACTCAAAGGGCAGTGGTAGCGTTTGCACTAAGTAGTGGCCGGGGTCGTAATAGATTTCGCGATCACCCAGATAACCCATTTTACGCCCCTGGGCAATGATGGTCAGGCTTGGCTCATAGATCAGCGGTGTGCGAATCTGGTGGCGGCTTAAACAGAGTAACGACACGCCGGGCAGTGATGTGCTATTGATTCCGTCGCTTTTAACCAGTGGTGCGATAACGGCAGCCAGCGTATTGCCAGCCTGAGCGGTGGAGGTCATGAGGATTTCTCTTAGGTTTCTAGTGGAATTCGCATAATCATAATGATTTATGCCAATTTTTTGTTATTTTATTACGTGTTATCGGAGTATTTGGCAAAAATGACGTAGCTTCGTTCATCGCTATCATCACTGATTAGGCGAATACTATCGGCATACCTCGCATGCGGGGAAATGTCTGCTGATTTATATGGCAGTCTTTTGCTGATAAGGAGTTTCACCGATGAGCCAAGCATTATCCTACGCCGCATTCGCTGCCGATAAGCCCTTAGCACCGTTTACTTTTGATCGTCGCCAGCCGCGCCCCGATGACGTCGCCATCGAAATTCTCTACTGTGGTGTCTGCCACAGCGATCTGCATTTTGCTCGCAATGACTGGGGCATGAGCCAGTATCCCGTCGTACCTGGCCATGAGATTGTCGGACGCGTGACCTCTGTGGGCGATAAAGTATCGCGTTTTAAAGCCGGTGACCTGGTGGGTGTCGGTTGCATGGTCGATTCATGCCGTACCTGTGCTGCCTGTAAAGATGGCGTAGAGCAGTACTGCCTGGAAAGCTTCACCATGACCTACGGCAGCGAAGATCGTCAGGATGGCACCCTAACCCAGGGGGGCTACTCCGATTCCATCGTGGTGAGCGAGCACTTTGTGCTACAGATGCCTGATGGTATTGATCTGGCCTCAGCGGCGCCGATTCTATGCGCCGGTGTAACGACTTACTCACCGCTCAAGCATCACGGCGTGGGCAAAGGCCATAAAGTCGGTGTGATCGGTATGGGTGGCTTAGGCCACATGGGCGTTAAATTGGCCAAAGCGTTGGGCGCTGAAGTCACGGTGTTCACCCGTTCCGACGCCAAGGTTGAAGAAGCGAAGCGTAACGGTGCAGACCACGTGGTGGTTTCCAGCGACCAGGCACAAATGGATGCCGTGGCTGAAACCTTTGATTTCATGCTCGACACCGTACCTGTCCAACACGATCTAAACCCCTACCTAACGTCGTTGAAGTATGACGGTACCCATATCATTGTCGGCTTGTTAGAGCCTATTGAGCCTGCTATTGAAGCGTTCAATTTGGTCTTTAAGCGTCGTGTGGTTGCCGGTTCACTAATTGGTGGCATTGCGGAGACTGAAGAGCTGCTCAAGCTGTGCGCCGATCAGGGCATTACCTGTGATATCGAGATGCTCGATATCAATAACATTAACGAAGGTTTTGAGCGCATGGAAAAAGGCGATGTGCGCTATCGTTTCGTGATTGATATGGCCACGCTAAAAAACAGTGCAGCCTAAATAACGGATTGTCTAGCTGCCTATCTATCCACTCAGGTAGGTAGCTGGAGCAAAACAAAACGGCCCGAGTCCTGCAGAGGACTCGGGCCGTTTTTCTAGCTAGCCACTTTAGCGCCTGAGGCGTTTCAACTTCGTGGTTGGCGTGTGACTCTTGCTGCCACCACGCCGGGCAAGAGCATCAAGCCTGCTAACAGCCAAGCTGGCCAGCTACCCAAGCGGGTGAAAGGCGTTAGACCCTCCATGGCGTAAAACTCACCGGTGAGCGTGGTTGTCTCAAACTGCGGCGCGCGTTCAACAATGCGCCCACTGGAATCGATAATAGCGGTAATGCCATTGCTGGTGGCGCGGATCACATAGCGTCCATTCTCTAGCGCGCGTAGGCGTGCCATCTGCAGATGCTGGTGGGGGCCAATTGAGGCGCCAAACCAGGTGTCGTTAGACACCGTCATGATGACACCGCTGTCTTGGGCTCGGCGGGCGACTAGCTGTGGGTAGATGATCTCATAGCAAATAGCGTTACCAATATGAATCCCGGCGGCCTGCATCGGTGTTTGCTCATGCTCACCTTTGGTAAAGGTCGACATGGGCAGGTCAAAAAAATCAATCGCCCCGCGGAGTACACTCTCCAGCGGCAGGTACTCACCAAAAGGCACCAGGTGTTCTTTCTGGTAGCTGCCCTCTACGTCGCCGACGCCAATCACGCTATTGAAGTAACGCTCCTGCTCGTCGCGCTGAACGATGCCGGTGAGCAGAGCGACGTCGGGCGGTAGGTTCGCTTGCACCCGCTCCAGCACCGGGCGAGCCTGGGTCTCCATCATTGGCAGGGCGGTTTCTGGCCAGATGATCAGGTCAACCTCATCGGCGACTTCGCGGGTGAGGTTGCTATAGGTATTCGCCGCCGTGCGCTGCCCTTCGGGCGTCCACTTCAGCAACTGCGGCAGGTTGCCCTGTAGCAGTGCCACGCGCGTGGGCTCGTCCACAGGCGTGGTCCACTGATGGGGGAGTGCCAAGGGAATTAGCCAAATAGCCGCCAGTGGCGCAAGTGTCCACCACTGACGGCGCAGCAGTAGTTCAGCGCCAAGCGCACCGCTAAGTGCGACCAGCAGCGAGAGCAGGTAGACGCCGCCAACGGGTGCCCAGGCAGCCAGCGGCGAGTCGACGTAGCCAGAGCCCAGCAACAGCCAGGGAAAGCCGGTAAACAAGTAGGTGCGTAGCACCTCGCCCAGTACCCAGGCGCCAGCAAAGCTGATAAACGCAAGTCGGGCGGAGGTGAAGCGCCGGTAGAGCCAGAAAGTGCCGGCAAAAAACAGCGCCAGAATCGTCACAAACAGCGCTGTTAGGAAAACAGCTAGCGGTACACCGGTGTAGCCATAGTCGTGGATAGAGACATACACCCAAGAGGTGCCGCTGGCGAACAGTGCCACACCGTATAACCAGCCCTTCAGGGCCGCCTGGGCGGGGGTTAAAGTGTGCAGGCCCACATAGAGTAAGCCAATGGCCACCGGGCCAAGCCACCAAAGCTCAAAAGGGGAAGCCGTTAGGGTGGTGAAACCGCCCGCCACCAGGGCGGCAAGCAGCTGTAACAAAAACGCGGGGGGTAAACCCATAGCGATAACCTATCTACGGTAAAGTGCGAGGGAGTGGAGAGAAAACAGCGCGACAACAAGCGCCTAGGCTGGCTTGTTCTCCTGGTCATCATCCTCTTCGTCATCGCGGCGGGTGTCGCGATAGGCTTCGAGTAGACGGATGCGTCGGGTGTCGGCATTGAGAATCACAAACCGCCAGCCGCCCAGAATGGTGTGTTCACCGCGCCGCGGTAGATGGCCAAACTGCTGCATTACCAGGCCGCCAACGGTATCGAACTCATCGTCAGAGAACTCGGTGTCAAAGCGTTCGTTGAAATCTTCGATGGGGGTCAGTGCGCGAATGGCGTAGCGGCCATTCTCTATTTCGCGGATATCGTCCTCTTCATCGGTATCGTGCTCATCTTCGATGTCGCCAACGATCTGCTCAAGAATATCTTCGATGGTGATAATGCCCGCGGTGCCGCCGTATTCATCCACCACCACTGCCATGTGATTGTGGGTATCCCGAAACTCTTTGAGTAGGCTGTTTAGCCGTTTTGATTCAGGGATAAACATCGCGGGGCGCAAAATGTCATCTAACTTGAACGCATCACGCTGGGCCTGTGTCTGGGAGAGCAGGGGGAGTAAATCTTTTACCAGCAGAATGCCTTTTACATCGTCCAGATTTTCGCCAATCACCGGGTAGCGGGAGTGGCCGGTTTCCTGAATCAGTGGTAGGTAGCCGTCGCTGGTTTGATCCAGAGCGATGGCTGAGACCTGGGAGCGAGGTATTAGCACTTCACGAACCTGCTGATCGCTGATATCAAGCGCCCCTTCGATGATCATAATGGCGTCTTGATCCAGCTTTAATTTCCCTGCGGTATGGCGTAAAAACGTCATCAGCTCATCGCGTGAGCTGGGTTCGTCATTGTCTCCGGAAAGGGCGCCAAAGAGTTTCTCGAGCCAGGATTTTTGATTGGGGTTGCTCGATCGGTCTTCGCTCATGCGTCAATTCTCTCGTTTGCGGGCAGACAGTTGCTATCTCGTTGACGACATCGTTATATAAACCATGTCGTCAGGTAGCTGTTTTATCACTGAAACGGGGGATAGTACCAGATTAGTTGTTACGTGATTTAACGCACTCACCGCTAAATAATAAAGAGGTAAGGGGCTAAGCGTGTTCCCTATTGAGCGGGGGGGCTGTCAGCATACGGATCAGGAATGCTTAGCTCGGCTAACAGCTCGCGCTCAAACTGCTCCATTTCCTCGGCCTCGTGATCATCAATATGATCGTAGCCCATTAAATGCAAGATGCCATGCACGACCATATGGGCGTAGTGGTGCTCGATCGACTTGTTTTGCTCGTTGGCTTCTTTGGCCACCACGGCATGGCAAATCACCAGGTCGCCGAGTAACGGTAAATCCACACCCGGCGGGCTCTCAAAAGGGAATGACAGCACGTTGGTGGTTTTGTCTTTGCCGCGGTAATCACGGTTGAGCGTTTGGCTTTCAAGCTCATCCACAAAGCGAATAGTCACTTCAAGACGCTGATCGTCAGGGTGGTGGGCAAACACACAGCCCACCCATTGGGTGAGCTGTGGCAGGCTGGGTAGCAGTGGTTCGTCAATCGCCGCCTGACGATCAACGATGACTTCAATGGCCTCGCTCATCGCGAACTATCCCATGCGTCTTCGCGTGCCTGCATACGTGCGTCACGCTCTTGCTGGCGTGCCTCGCGGCGAGCACGCTCTTCCACTTCCTGCTGGGATTCGAACATATCGTAGGCTTCGATAATGCGCTGTACCAGCGGGTGGCGTACCACATCCTTGGCGGCAAAGTGGGTGACGCCGATGCCTTGAGTGTCTTTCAACACGTCGAGCACCTGAATCAGCCCTGAACGCTGGCCTTTGGGGAGATCGACCTGGGTCACGTCGCCGGTAATCACGGCGGTGGAGCCAAAGCCAATCCGGGTCAGGAACATTTTCATCTGCTCCGGGGTGGTGTTCTGGCTCTCATCCAGAATGATGTAGGAGTTATTGAGTGTGCGGCCACGCATATAGGCCAGCGGGGCAATCTCAATCACCTGACGCTCAATCAGTTTTGCCACCTGCTCGAAGCCAATCATTTCATACAGGGCATCGTAAAGGGGCCGCAGGTAGGGATCGATTTTCTGGGCCAGGTCGCCGGGCAAGAAGCCAAGTTTTTCACCCGCTTCCACCGCCGGGCGCACGAGCAGGATGCGGCGTACTTCCTGTTGGTTGAGTGCCTCAACCGCGGCGGCAACAGCGAGGTAGGTTTTACCGGTACCCGCAGGGCCAATGCCGAAATTGATATCGTGTTCGCGGATACTGGATACGTAGCGCTGCTGGTTGAGCCCGCGCGGTTTGATCATGGTGCGTGGGGTGCGCATGATCACTTCATCGCTGCTGCCGACGCCGTCAGCTTCCTCTTCCAGCGCTTCAAGCCCAGACTCTTGCAGGAACAGGTGCACAGTGTCGGCCTCAAGTTCGCTCGCCGCTGTTTCGCGATAGAGGTGTTCCAACACGTTCGCCGCTGCTTTGATGCGGTTGGCTGGGCCCGCCAGTTGGAACACATTGCCCCGGTTGCGCAGCGTCACATCTAGGCGGCTTTCAATCAGCTTCAAATGCTCGTCCTGCTGGCCGCAAAGGCTAGCAAGGCGCTGCGGATCATTGGGTTCAAGGCTTAAGGTGATGATGCGATTGGCCTGAGGTGTTGGCTGGCTCAAGAGTGGGAAACCCCTCGTTAGTGTGTGTATCGTTCAGCTTACTGCCCCGCCAGAAGCGGGGCAATGATCTATGCTAACTGAAAGGTACTTTATACAGTACGGTGCCGAGAGCAGGTTTCCGCGAGGGCGCTGTGAACCCTTCCTTGGGCGCTACTTTTGCCATCTGACCGCCATGGATGGCGGAAATGCCGGAATTGTTGGGAACCCTTTCCGGCCCTGGCAAAAGACCCTCGCTTCAACCTGCTCTCGCACTCGTTATCGGGCATTTATAAATGCGTTAAACAATCAATAGCGCTCAGGTGAGGCAAGCTCACCGCGTAGCGAATTGGGAAATGCCTCGGTGATCTCTACATCGACAAAGTAGCCGATTAGTTCGGTGGGGTTGGCAGCGCGGAAGTTAACCACTCGGTTATTCTCGGTACGCCCTGAGAGCTGGCCGGGGTCGCGGGGCGAAAAGCCGTTAACCAGTACACGCTGTGTGCTGCCGACCATGCGGCGGCTAATTTGCGCGGTTTGCTGAATGATCCGCTCCTGCAGAATCGCCAGACGCTGCTTTTTGACACTCTCCGGTGTTTCATCCGGCAGGCCAGAAGCAGGTGTGCCGGGGCGTGCGGAGTAAACGAAGCTGAACGAATGATCGAAGCCGATTTGATGAATTAAATTCATCGTCGCTTCAAAATCTTCTTCTGTTTCGCCGGGGAAGCCGATGATGAAGTCAGAAGAGAAGCTGATGTCCGGGCGATTGGCGCGGATGCGCTCCATCTTTTCAATGTATTCGGCCGCCGTATGCCCGCGCTTCATGGCAGTAAGAATACGGTCTGAACCCGACTGTACCGGCAGGTGAAGGTGGCTCACCAGCTCAGGGATATCGGCAAAGGCGTCAACTAGGCTGTCGGTAAACTCCACCGGGTGTGAGGTGGTAAAGCGGATGCGGTCAATGCCCTCAACCGCCGCAACGCAGGCAATCAGTTCGGCCAGGTCGATTTCATCGCCAAGCTGGTTTTCACCGCGGTAGGCATTGACGTTCTGGCCCAACAGGTTGATCTCGCGCACGCCCTGGTCGGAAAGGTGAATGACTTCATCCATTACCGCCTCAAAGGGGCGCGAGACTTCTTCACCGCGGGTGTAGGGCACCACGCAGAAGGTGCAGTACTTTGAGCAACCTTCCATGATCGACACAAACGCCGTTGCGCCATCGGAAGAGGGCTTGGGCAGGTGGTCGAATTTCTCGATTTCGGGAAAGGTGACATCTACCGCCGCAATCTGGTTATTGCTGCGGGCATCCAGCATTGAGGGTACGCGGTGCAGGGTTTGCGGCCCGAACACCATGTCCACGTGAGGCGCGCGCTTGCGAATGGCTTCGCCTTCCTGGCTTGCCACGCAGCCGCCCACGCCAATCACCAGGTTGGGATTGGCGTCTTTAAGTTTTTTCCAGCGTCCCAGCTGATGAAAAACTTTTTCCTGCGCTTTTTCGCGAATCGAGCAGGTGTTTAACAGAATGACATCGGCTTCACGCTCATTATCAGTGAGTTCGAGCTGGTGAGATTCGCCGAGTAGATCCGCCATGCGGGAGGAGTCGTACTCGTTCATTTGGCAGCCGTGCGTTTTGATGAAGAGCTTCTTCGCCATCGGTACCTGTCATCTATGAGTCGTCGGGGGACGAGGATGAATGGAGTGTCGTCGTGCGGTCGGCAGTGATAGTGCCCGAACCGCTATCGTTAGTTGGCGCATTATACGGATACAAGAAACCAGCGGCTAGCGTTCATCCATAATCGATACTTGACCCTCACGATTCTATGGGTATACTACGCACCGTGTTTGAGCAGTTCCTCGATAGCTCAGTTGGTAGAGCAAATGACTGTTAATCATTGGGTCGCAGGTTCGAGTCCTGCTCGAGGAGCCAATCAATTGCTGGAAGTTATTAGCAATTTTGGTTTCGCTTTAAACACGATAGCGTTTGAAAAGACAGCGCTTATGAAAAAATAGCTTAAGATGTTCCTCGATAGCTCAGTTGGTAGAGCAAATGACTGTTAATCATTGGGTCGCAGGTTCGAGTCCTGCTCGAGGAGCCAAGTTATCACATCAGTACTTCACAGGTACTGCGCATTAGCTAGCTGTTTAAGATATGCCGATACGGGGATATCTTCATATAACAGGTAGTGCACTGTTCCTCGATAGCTCAGTTGGTAGAGCAAATGACTGTTAATCATTGGGTCGCAGGTTCGAGTCCTGCTCGAGGAGCCATTTAATCCCCCCTGTTAGTCTAAGTCTCACTGTTTCTTTAATACCCGCTGCTTAATGGCATCTGGGTGTTTTTCTGTGCCTGAATGCCGCGCATTCGCGTGGTGCTTACTGCTAACGGTTCTTGTGGCGTAAACTACACATAGTCAATCAGTCTGGGAAGTTTATGGTGGGCAAAGTGAATACACCGCAAGCCTTGCAGGTGTTTAAATGTTTAAGCGATGAGACGCGTTTGATGCTGGTGCTGCTGGTGGCTCAAGAGCAGGAGCTTTGCGTGTGCGAAATGACTTATGCGCTGCAGGAGTCCCAGCCTAAAGTATCGCGTCATTTGGCTCAGCTGCGTCAGTGTGGATTGCTGAGTGATCAGCGTGAGGGGCAGTGGGTCTATTACCGGCTTGCCCCCCAGTTGCCTGCCTGGGCTCATGAGGTTATTCGCGCGGGTGGCCAGGGCAGTGCCGCCCAGTTAGCTGCGCTGACTCGGCGCTTAACCAAAATGGGTGACCGGCCAGCCCGCCTGGCGGCGCTCTGTTGAAACCAGGGTTAAAGCCAAAACGTTAAAACCAAAACGCCGCCCCTTGCGAAGGGGCGGCGTTTTTTTAACTAGCTTATTTTAACTCGGCGTACTTAGCGCTTTGCGGCTAACCGCTGAGTGTCTTGCAGGCGGGCGTAGTCGAGCAGGATTTCAGCCGATTCGAGCACATAGGCGCGATCAACAGCCAGTGCGTCATCTTCGTCGCTTTCCCCTTCACTGTCTTGGGTTGCCTCTGCGTCCTCAATTCCTTCTGTGACGCTTTCGGTGGCATCCGTACGAGCATCCATCCACTCATCCAGTTCTTCAAGGCCTAGTGCTCGGCGGCGTTGGTTTTCCAGCGAAAGCTGCTCGGCTTCCTGGGCTTCCATTTCACGCTTACGCTGCTCGCGATTTAGGCTCACGCTGGTATGCTGCTCGCGTAACTGGCGAGCCAACGTGGACTGACGCTCTAAATAGCGGAAGTTGGCGTTGTCCTGGGCGCGTGCGTCGTGCTGGGCTATCAGTTTATCCAGCATGGTTTCAGGTTCGCCATAGCGGCGATACTGGACGTTCTGAACGGTGTCCCAGGCCAGGGCATTATCCAGGCTGCTCTCACCAATCCGCTCGGGGTCAATCAGGCTGGGGAAGTCGATGTCCGGTTCAACGCCGCGGTTCTGGGTGCTGTCGCCAGAAATGCGGTAGAACTTGGCGCGAGTCAGTTTGATCTGACCATGGCTCAGCTCGTTGAGCGTCTGCACGGTGCCTTTGCCAAACGTCGGCGTGCCCAATACTAAACCGCGACCATAATCCTGAATCGCACCGGCAAAAATCTCAGAGGCAGAGGCGGAGAGGCGATTCACCAGCACCCCTAGCGGGCCGTCATAAAGTGTCCCTGCTTCGCTGTCGCCATACAGTTGAATGCGCCCCTGGGCATCGCGCACTTGTACGGTGGGGCCGCGGTCGATAAACAGGCCAATAAGCGAGTTGGCTTCCTGGAGCGCACCGCCGCCGTTGTTGCGTAGGTCAAGCACGATACCTTCCACGCCCTCTTCTTTAAGGCGTTCGACTTCTTTGGCAACATCGCGAGTAGTGCTGCGATACTCCTCTTCACCCGCTTGCCAGGCGTCAAAATCGACGTAGAACGTCGGGATGTTAATCACCCCTAAGCGGTGAGGTTCTCCATCACGCTCGACTTCAATCACTTCGCCATGGGCGGCTTGGTCTTCAAGGCTAACGGTGTCACGGGTAATCTCAACGGTTTGCGAGCGGGTCATATCCACCGCTTGGGCAGGTACCACGTCCAAGCGAACAACGGAGCCTTTGGGGCCACGAATCAGATCCACCACGTTGTCCAGGCGCATGCCGACCACATTGACCATCTCACCCTCTTCCTGGCCTACGGCGATGATACGATCCGCTGGCTCAAGTACGCCGGCGCGCTCCGCTGGGCCGCCGGGCACAAGGCTGGAAACTTTGACATATTCACCATCGGACTGAAGTAGGGCGCCAATGCCCTCAAGGGAGAGGCTCATCTGAATATCGAAGGATTCGCCCTGGCGAGGGGAGAGGTAGCCAGTATGTGGGTCGATACTGCTAGTAACGGCTGCCATCAGTACGCCAAATACATCTTCAGACTCGGTTTGCTCCAGCCGCGTTAGTTGGCCTTCATAGCGCTGGCGCAGGTTGTCTTCAATCTGTTCGCTATCCTGATCGGTCAGGGCGAGCGTTAAGGCGTCGTTTTTAAGCCGCTTGCGCCATAGCTCGTCAAGCTCGCTTTGCCGGGATGCCCAGGGCGCCTCTTCACGATCAATTTCTAAACGCTCGTTGCTTTCAAAATCGAAATCAAGGCCTTCGTCCAGCTTTGCCAACAAAGACTCAAGGCGCGACCGTTGCCGATCACTAAAGGTGTTATAGAGATCAAACGCATCATCCAACTCACCATTGAAAAGAGCGTCTGCCATGCCCGTCTCTAAGTGACGATAGGGCTCGATATCACTGCGCAGCAGGTAGGCGCGCTGGCCGTCCAGAATATCCAAATAGCGTTGGAAAGCATCCTGCGACCACGCTTCATCAAATGTAATATCAGCATAATGGCCGTAGCGGAGCGAGTCCGCAATTTCCACTGCCGCCTGGCGTTGTTCGTCGGTCGGCTCAAGTTGCGCCAAGGCGGCTGGGCTGGTAACAACCAGCATGACAGCCAGGGCGACCGAACGCGAAAGCGTTGCAAACAAGCTCATCAGTCAAGCTCTCCCGGATTTGTGTACACTCATTCTTCCCTAGACTCGCATATGACCCATGAGTTGCGTAGGTCGAAGGGGTATTGTAGCAGGTCGCCTGCGCGATGAGACTCAATCATTACTGTTATGAGGATTTCCATGTCCGAGACTTTCAACGCTGATCGTTTAACGCGGTTATGCGATTTTCTGCGCCAATCACCGACCCCGTGGCACGCTGCAGGCAATATGGCTGAGCGATTGGAGCAAGCTGGTTTTCAGCGGCTGGAAGAGAAGGCCAATTGGCAGCTAACCCCGGGCAAGCGCTACTATGTCACCCGTAATGATTCGGCGATTATTGCTTTTCAGTTGCCTGAGTCTGAAGTGACGGCGCTGCGTATGATCGGTGCCCACACCGATAGCCCTGGGCTGCATCTAAAGCCTAACGCCACGCAGTGCTCTGCAGGCTGGCTACAGTTGGGAGTGCAGGTGTATGGCGGTGTTTTGTTGGCGCCGTGGTTTGACCGTGACCTGGGGCTGGCAGGGCGTGTGCATGTGCGCCATGCCGATGGTCGCTTGGAAAGCGTATTGCTTAATGTCGATCAGGCAATTGCCATGGTGCCGAGCCTGGCGATTCACCTGGATCGTGATGTCAACGCAGGACGGCCGATTAACCCGCAGACGCAAATGGCGCCAGTATTGATGCAGAGCGATACGGCTACGCTAGGCGAGCTAGTGGCGCAGTGGTTAGAAGAGCAGCACGGCCTGCGTGCAGTGGAAGTAGTGGACTTTGAATTAGGCTTTTACGATGTTCAGCCACCGTCCCTGGTCGGTGTTAAGCAAGAACTGGTGGCCAGCGCCCGGTTGGATAACTTGCTCTCCTGCTTCATCGGTTTAGAGGCACTCTTGGCTTGCGATGGCAGTCAAGGCGCTTTGTTGGTGGCCAACGATCACGAGGAAGTCGGCAGTGCCAGTGCCTGTGGTGCCCAAGGCCCATTCTTGGCGGATGTGCTAAAGCGCATTAATGGCCAGGTGGGCAAGGGAGACGACGAGTCGCTGATTCAACTGATTCAGTCGTCGCTGATGATTTCTTGCGATAATGCCCACGCACTGCATCCTAACTTTCGCGACAAGCACGATGAGCGCCATGGTCCAGCGATTAATGGTGGCCCGGTCATCAAGGTGAACTCCAGCCAGCGTTACGCCACCAATAGTGTCACTGGTGCGCTGTTTCGCGATGTCTGTCGTGAGGCTGACGTACCCGTGCAGTCGTTTGTTACCCGGGCGGATATGGGCTGTGGCAGTACGATTGGCCCGATTACCGCCACCGAGCTGGGTGTGCCCACTATTGATGTGGGGGTGCCTCAATGGGCGATGCATTCGATTCGGGAAACCGCGGGTACTAAAGATGTCGAGTATCTAACCCGCGCCCTAACGCTATTTCTAAACCGTCCTGCGTTAAGCTAGTCCAAGTAAATAGCTGAGTTTTGCTTAGCAATAACAGCTTTGCAACACAAAAAAAGCCCGCTAAATAAAATTAGCGGGCTTTTAATATGCTTGGTGGCTACGCCCTGATTTGAACAGGGGACCCCATCATTATGAGTGATGTGCTCTAACCAGCTGAGCTACGTAGCCTTTCAACGGGGGCGAATGATACTGATAACCCCGCCTTCAGTCAATGTTTTATTGCTGGTCGTATGGGTGTTGCCGCTTACACATTAAAGCGGAAGTGCACCACATCGCCATCTTTGACAATGTACTCTTTGCCTTCCAGGCGCCATTTTCCGGCGTCTTTGGCTGCCTGCTCGCCGCCTAACGATACGAAGTCCTCATAGGCAACTACTTCTGCACGGATAAAGCCTTTCTGGAAGTCGGTGTGAATCACGCCAGCGGCTTCGGGGGCTGTTGCGCCTTCTTTCACTGTCCAGGCGCGCACTTCTTTAACGCCGGCAGTGAAGTAGGTTTGCAGACCCAGCAGTGAGTAGCCCGCGCGAATGACACGATCAAGGCCTGGTTCATCCATGCCCATCTCACTTAAGAACATTGAGCGCTCTTCATCATCCAGCTCGGCAATTTCGGCTTCCAGCTGATTGCAAACAGGCACCACAAGCGCGCCTTCTTCAGCGGCGATTTCGTTAACAATATCCAGGTAAGGATTGTTCTCAAAACCATCTTCATTGACGTTAGCGATGTACATAGTTGGCTTCAGAGTCAAAAAGCCGAAGCTCTTCACCTGGCGCTGCTCTTCCTCGCTTAAGCCAAAGCTGCGTAGCGGTAAGCCTTCCGCAACGTGGGGCTGAATACGATCAAGAATCGCCTTAGTGGCAATGGCCTCTTTATCACCGCCTTTCACCGAACGAACCAGACGCTGGCTGGCTTTTTCGACAGTATCCAGGTCGGCCAGCGCCAGCTCTAAATTGATCGTTTCGATATCGGCGCGCGGGTCGACCTGGTTGGCTACGTGGATAACGTTGTCGTTGTCGAAGCAGCGCACCACATGGGCAATTGCCTGGGTTTCACGAATGTTAGCCAGAAACTTGTTGCCTAAGCCCTCACCTTTGGAGGCCCCGGCGACCAAGCCAGCAATGTCGACGAACTCCATGGTGGTCGGCAGTGTTTTTTGTGGCTTGACGATCTCGGCAAGCTTATCAAGGCGCGGATCCGGCATCGGCACGATACCCACGTTCGGCTCAATGGTACAGAAGGGGAAGTTTTCTGCATCGATGCCTGACTTGGTCAGTGCATTGAATAGTGTGGACTTGCCGACGTTAGGCAGGCCGACGATGCCGCAATTGAAACCCATAAAATGTTCCTGAGAATAAGGTGGTAGGGCGTAAAAGTAATCGCCATTCTACGAGATGCGCTAGCCGTCAGCTACCGGCGTAACTGAACAGCTTTTGGCGGCGTCTATGCTGGCTTGAGGCTGTGCAGCTGGTTCATGGCTTTGGCCCAGTCTCCCGCGAGCGCTAGCGGCAGGGTGGTGACACACTCGTCCATGGCGCGAACAATGGCCTCGTGTTCGGCCTTGCCGGGACGCCCCAGTACATAATTAGTGACTTGGCGTGCCTCGCCGGGGTGGCCAATGCCAATTCGTACCCGGTGAAACTGCTTCTGGCCGCCTAGTGCGCTAATAATATCGCGCAGGCCATTGTGGCCTCCATGCCCGCCACCGGTTTTGTAGCGTGCTTGGCCGGGGGGGAGGTCGAGCTCGTCGTGGGCGACCAGTAGGTTTTCAGGGGCAAGTTTGAAAAACTGGCACAAGGCTGCCACCGCGGCGCCACTGCGATTCATAAAGGTAGCAGGGTTGAGCAGGTGCAGTTCATGGTCGCCTAGGCGTACCTTGGCGTAGTGGCCGAAAAATTTCTTTTCCGGTCGTAGCTCTGCATGGGCGCTCTGCGCAATAGCCTCTACCAGCCAGAAACCGGCGTTATGGCGCGTGGCTTCATATTCCGCTCCGGGGTTGCCTAATCCAATAATGGCTGTTACCTGGCTCATCTTCCCACCTCGCACAAAATATTCAGAAGACCAAAACTATCCAGAAGACTAAAACAATCCAGAAAACATGGTTGACGCCGCGCCAGCGACGGCCCTAAAAAAAATCAAGCGCCGAGGCGCTTGATTCTAACATCGTGTCAGCATCACAAGGGCCATGCAGGCATGGCCCCCATAAGATGCTTAACGGGATACTTACTCGGCGCTGCTGTCTTCTTCGCCTTCGCTTTCACCATCTTCATCTTCTGCATCAGCACGCACTTTTACTTTCGTGATGCTGAGTACTGCATTGTCGTGCTCTTCACCGTGGGACAGGTCAACTGAGGTGACGCCGGCCGGTAGGGTAAGGTCAGACAGGTGCAGTGTCGTGCCAAGCTCAACGGCAGCGATGTCGACTTCGATAAAGTCAGGCAGGTCTTTCGGCAAGCAGCTGATCGCCACTTCGTTGGCCAGTACGTGCAGTTCGCCGCCTTGGTCTTTGATACCGACACACTTCTCTTCGCCCGTCACGTGCAGTGGCACGTTGATGGTGATTTCGTGAGTCGCATCAACGCGCAGGAAGTCGGCGTGGGTCAGCAACGGCTTGAAAGGGTGACGCTGCAGGTCACGAACAACGACTTGCTCTTCTTTGCCTTCGATCATCAGTTTGATGACGGAAGAGAAGAAAGACTCATCTTCAATCGCTTTGTAGAAAGCGGTTTTTTCAACAGCGATGGACTGCGCGCCTTTTTCGCCACCGTATACAACGGCCGGCACTTGCTGGTTCGCACGACGCAGGCGGCGGCTCGCACCTTTCCCCAGGTCGTTACGAACGCTGGCTTTCAGGATAAAATCAGACATGGAATTGCCTCTTAGTTTAAGTAAGGAAGACGCCGCCGACCGCGACCAGACGATGACGTTTCCGTGGCCCCAAAAGGGGGCTGTATCGTCAGCGGATTAGTGGAACATCGCGCTGACAGATTCTTCGTTGCTGACCCGGCGAATCGCTTCTGCGATCAGTCCAGCAACGCTCAACTGGCGAATTTTTCCGCTACGACGGGCAACGTCAGATAGCGGGATGGTGTCGGTCACCACCACTTCATCCAGTACGGAGTTGGTAATATTATCGACCGCAGGGCCGGACAGGATCGGGTGTGTCGCATAGGCCACCACGCGCTTGGCGCCGTGATCTTTTAACGCTTCACCGGCTTTACACAGCGTGCCTGCGGTGTCGATCATGTCGTCGACTACGACACAGGTGCGGCCCTCAATCTCGCCGATGATATGCATCACCTGGGCCTGGTTGGCCTGAGGGCGACGCTTATCGATAATGGCGAGATCGGCATTCAGCTGTTTGGCGATGGCACGGGCGCGAACAACGCCGCCCACGTCAGGGGAAACAACGACGAGGTCGCTGTAATTCTGACGCTCGATATCATCCAGCAGAATGGGAGAGCCGTAGACGTTGTCGACAGGAACATCAAAGAAGCCCTGGATCTGATCAGCATGTAGATCCATGGTCATCACGCGGTCAACGCCTGCTTTAACCATCATGTCCGCCACTACTTTGGCGGAAATCGGTACCCGTGCGGAGCGCACGCGGCGATCCTGGCGAGCATAACCAAAGTAGGGAAGTACTGCCGTGATGCGAGTTGCCGAGGCGCGACGCAGTGCGTCGACCATCAGGATCAACTCCATCAGATTGTCGTTTGTCGGTGCACAGGTGGATTGTAGAATGAAGACATCCTTACCGCGCACGTTCTCATTGATCTCGACTGCGATTTCGCCGTCGCTGAATTGACCCACCGTAGCGTTACCCATACGGCTGTCTAAGCTCTCGGCAATTTTTTGAGCGAGTGCGGGATTGGCGTTCCCGGCGAAAACCATCAATTTTGACACGCGCAGCCACCTTTGCAGTGTTGGGGATCAGGGGAAAAAACGCAGGCCATTGTTGGGTTGGCTGGGGTACCAGGATTCGAACCTGGGAATGCCGATACCAAAAACCGGTGCCTTACCACTTGGCGATACCCCAGCAATAACCTAACGCACTGACCGGGCGCTTTTAGCTGCCCAGAGCGGAACTATAAATAGCCCAGAGCATCATGTAGGGGAGAGGTGTTGAGTCCGCGTGCTACCCATGCCGGCCAATGTTGTCCCGCTAATTGCGCGATTGCTTGTGCCGATTGCTGTGTATCGAAAGCAGCAAATAGACAAGCCCCCGTGCCGGTCAACCGACTAGGTGCGTGCTGTGCAAGCCAGTTCAGGGCTTCCGCAATTGGCGGATAGCGTTCCTTTACCACGGCCTCACAGTCATTGCGCCACTCCGGCGCTCCCCCCTGCAGTGCGCGCGCCATAGTAATGGGGCGGCTGTCACGTGTCAATTGCGGGTCTTGGAAGACGCCTGACGTAGACACACTAATACCCGGGTGAATAATCACAAACCAAGGGGTATCAAGCGTCACCGGGGTAAGCCGTTCGCCAACGCCTTCGCCCCAGGCGCTATGGCCATGTACGAATACCGGCACATCGGCCCCCAGCTGAAGCCCCAGGCGAGCTAGTTCGACTAACGGTAGATTGAGCTGCCAGAGGTGGTTGAGCCCCACTAATGCGGTGGCTGCGTTGGAACTGCCACCCCCTAAACCGCCTCCCATCGGCAACTGCTTATCGATCGTAAGCGTAGCGCCTAGTGCAGTGCCGCTATGCTGTTGCAATAACCGTGCGGCGCGTACGATCAAATTGTCATCGTGGCTAACGCCGCTAACCTCACTGGTTAACTGAATTTCCCCGTCATCGCGGGGGGCCAACGTAAGGTGGTCGCACAGGTCGATAAACTGAAATAGCGTTTGCAGTGCGTGGTAGCCGTCTTCACGACGGCCCACTATATGCAGCATGCGGTTAAGCTTGGCCGGCGCGGGAAGCGTTAATGGCGCGTTCATTGAAACGGTTACCTTTACTCTTCGCTAGCTTGCCACTGGTTGACGACCAGCGTAATACGCACATCATCGTAGTGCATGACCATGCGCCGTGGCAGCCATAAATCGTCGACTTTCTCCCAGTCGCGGTAGTCGATTTCCCAGCCGTCTTGGGTAAGATGGCTAGGAAAGCCCAGTTCGTCGGTTTCTAGCTGATAACTGCCGGTATTGTCATTATCAGGATCACCGGGCAGGCCGCGCACCCAGTTGGGCATAGCGGTGACGGGGAGTGACCAGCCCAACTGCTCTTCCATAAGCGCTTCTGGGGTTTCTGCCTCAAAGCGGCCGTCGCTATTGGAGAGGGAGAAACGTCCCTCGCGCCCCTCAAGCACGTTGCGTCCGCCGCCAAAGGGCCCGCTGATCAGCATACGGAAATAGTAGGGGGTTTGATTCCAGTCCAGGTTGGCGCTGACGTTCTCTTCTGGGGTGCGCAATCCTGCCTTGCCGACCAGCGTCCAGGTATCGAATGCTTCTACATCGGCCTGCTGGCGTTCCCACTGACCTGCCTGGCGGCCACTTTCATCTATGGGAGCCTGGGAGGCACAGCCGGCGAGCAAGAGAAGCGCGAAGCCGGCAAGCCAGAGGCGCGAAGTGTGACGTGTCAATGGCCAGCGGGGCGAGGGGGACGTCAGTGTCAACATAAACAGGCTCCATGTCAGGTGGTTATAGCGCAAGGGTAACATGATGGGGGCGCTTAAAATGGGGTTCGCAGGGTTAGGGTGCCTCTGGCGGCGTTAGTTCAGGACTTATTTAAGGACTGAGCTCAGGGCTTAGCTCAGGATAACGCTCGAGTAGCCCGTCGATCAGTGGGTGTTGGTTCGTCCGCTGCATGATTTGCTGAATCAACTGGCGCGCTTCTTCATCACGCCCCAGTGCATTTAGCACTTCGGCCAGATGCGCAGCGACCTCCTGGTCAGGTAGCTGCATATAGGCGCTTTCAAGCCAGGGCAGCGCTTCTTCAGGTTCGCCAAGGCGGAAGTAGACCCAGCCCATGCTATCGAGCACGGCAGGGTTGTCCGGATCAGCCTCGTAGGCACGCTCAATCAGCTCAAACGCCTCTTGCAAGCGCCCTGGCAAGTTAAGGTCGGCCAGTGTGTAGCCCAGCGCATTGAGCGCTTCGGCATTGTCTGGGTCGGTGCGCAGTATCTGACGTAAATCCTGCTCCATACCTGCGATGTCGCCTGCTTCCCAGCGCCGCATGGCACGCATATAAAGCAGCGATGCGTCATCAGGTGTACGGCTAATTTCGCGGTCTAATAGCGCATCAGCATCAGCAGGCTGATTTATTTCGTCCAGCAACTGCACTTCGAGCATCACCAATTCAGTAAAGTAATTATCAAAGCGCATCCGTTCAATGCGTAGGAAGGCGCGAGCATCCAGCAGGCGATCTTCCTCAATCAGCATTTGCGCGGCCGCCGCGCGAGCGGGCAAAAATTCACTGCCCTCGCTGACTTGGCGATAATAGAGCAGCGCATTATCGATATCGCCTTGCTCTTGGGTGATGGCGCCAAGTAGGTAATAGGCTAAATCTGGCACGTTAGGTTGGCCAATCAGCGGCTGCAGCAAGCGTTGCGCGGGTTCGGGGTGCCCCTCTTCCAGATAAAGCTGGGATAGCGATAAGCGCAGATCTTCATTGCCTGCATGGCTCTCTAGCAGAGCGTTGGTTTGCACTTCAGCCGCGCTAATATTGTTAAGGCGGATTTCTGCTTGAGCCAGTAGCAGGATAAACCGCACATCGTCAGGGGCGAGTTCAAGGCCCTGTTGGGCAGCGCGTTGAGCGGCCGGGTAATCCTCAACCTCCAGTGCCAAGCGAGCTTTCACCAACCATAACGCAGCAGATTCGGGGTCGAGCAACTCGACTTGGTCAAGCCGCCGTTGGGCAAGCGTTGTATCACCCAGGGCGGCCTCAATCAGTGCCGTGCCCAACAGTACATCGCTGTGATGGGGCAGTTGGTCAGCGTTTGGGCGGGCTAAATGCTCAAGCAACTGCTGGGCGATCAACGTTAATGGTGCCTCTTCAGCCACCGCGATCTCTGCAAAGGCGGTGATATCGCCATGGCCGCCAGCTTCAACAATCGCAATGCGCTGCTCAAGGCTGTCGAGCCAATCACCACGCTGCAGTGAAAAGGCCGCCAGCAGACGATTGGGTGCTTCTGCCTGGGGGGCAAGCTCTCGCCAGCGAAGTGCCGAGGCTTCGACTAATGAAGCTTCATCGCCAAAGCGGGCCGCGAAGGTGGCGCGCTCAGCAAGCGCTGGCTCGCGATAGCGCTTAGCCGCTTCCAGGTAGCCTTGGCTCGCGTAGCGATAGTCGCCACGCTGGCCAGCAAGCTCAGCGCCCAGCAGCGTACTGAGCCCCGCGGCATCCAGCCCGCGGGTTATTGGCGGCGCATTGCGCATTGGGTCATCGGCCCAGGTGCCGAGGTGGCTATCCTGAGGGCTGGGCGTAGATTGGCAGGCGCTCAGCAGCAGAGCAGCAGAAGCGGCCAAAGGTAATCGCATCGAATGCCGGAACATAGCGCTCACTAGTGAGAAGCCCGAACAGGTAGAGCCCTTTAAACCAGGGCCCAATAAAGAAAAGCGAGGTCGCATGCGTCTCTCGATTAAGTGGCCAGATGCCCAGCATAGCGGCTTGCCTGCCTGCGGCAAAGTGGTGTGGGCCAGATGATAGCCTGCTGTGATAGAATGTTCCTCCTTGAAAAAGTGGTCAGCAAACTTTATGCCTACTTATTAAAGACTATTGTAGGCAGCTTACAGATATTTGTAGGCAGCGCCGAACCACGCTAAAGACTTGTTTTAGCAAGCCCTAATTGACGGTGCAGCCGCTTATCATCACGACGGCTGCCAAAAAGTCCGACACACTAGCGAAGACGCATAACGCATGACGCTTCTTGCCCTGGGAATAAATCATCGTACCGCCAGCGTGGCCGTGCGTGAGCAGGTGGCTTTTACGCCAACGCAGCTTGAAACCGCATTGGCTGAATTGCGTAACCTGCCACAAATCAGTGAAGCGGCGGTGCTCTCTACCTGCAACCGCACGGAGCTTTACTGTGTCACGGATGCGGCTGGCGAGCAGGCAGTACTCAATTGGCTCGGACGCTTTCATAACTTACGCGTCGATGAGCTGATGCGCTGTGCCTACCACTATCTAGACAACGATGCAGCGCGCCATTTAATGCGCGTAGCGGTTGGCCTGGATTCCATGGTGCTGGGCGAGCCGCAGATTCTGGGGCAGTTGAAGGATGCCTATCAGCAGGCGCGCCAATCCAAGGGCTTGGGTGGCGAGCTTGAACGCCTGTTCCAGCATACCTTCGCGGTGGCCAAACAGGTGCGCACCGAAACCGGCATCGGTAAAAACCCCGTTTCAGTGGCTTACGCTGCCGTCAGCATGGCCAGCCGCATTTTTGATGATTTTAGCCGTTCCCGGGCGCTGCTAATCGGTGCCGGTGAAACCATCGAATTAGTTGCCCGCCATTTGCATGAAGCGGGCGTTCGCCAGCTTACCGTCGCCAACCGCACCCGTGAACGCGCTGAACTGGTGGCAGGCCCCTTAGGGGGAACGGCGATTACCCTGCAAGAGATTCCTGACGCGCTTGAACATGCCGATATTGTGATCTCTTCCACTGCCTCCCCGCTACCCATACTTGGCAAAGGTATGGTTGAGCGCGCGCTCAAAAAACGCCGCCATCGTCCGGTCTTTATGGTCGATATCGCGGTGCCTCGGGATATTGAGCCTGAAGTGGGCGAGCTAGTGGATGTGTTCCTCTACACCGTGGACGACTTGGAAGAGGTCATCCAGGAAAATCGCCGTCACCGCCAGGTTGCCGCTGACCAAGCCGAGTCGCTGATCGAACACGGGGTGGGTAGTTGGCAGCATGAGCGGCGTATTCGTAATGGTGGTGAACTGATCCGCGACTACCGCCAGCATGGTGAAGCGCTGCGCGATCTTTCCCGCGACCAAGCGTTGGAGCGGCTGGCACGAGGTGAAGATCCGGCTAAAGTCATTGAGCGCTTGGCGCATCAATTGACTAACCGTTTGCTCCACCAGCCCACCCAGGCCATACGCGATGCAGCGTCTGAAGAGCACCACGATTTACTCAACGCCGCTCCGCGCCTGCTGTTGCCCACTAAGCCTGCCTTTGAGACTACACCAGCGCCCCCGGTTAACCGCCAGAAGGATGATACGCCCGCATGAAAGAGACTCTGCGCCAACGCTTAGACAGCTTTACCGAACGCTTTGAAGAGCTGGCGATGCTGCTGTCGGATCCCGACGTGATCAATAACCAGCAACGCTTTCGCGATTATTCGCGTGAGTATGCTGAGTTAGAGGAGCTGGTGGCGGCCTGGCAGCGCTATCGTGATATTGAAACCAATATGCACGAAGCCGAGCAGCTTAGCCGCGATAGCGACGCGGACATGCGCGAGTTGGCGGAGATGGAGCTAAGCGAAGGGCGGGAGCGGTTAGCCGAGCTGGATATCGAGCTGAAGCGCCTGCTGGTGCCTAAAGACCCTGATGATGGCCGTGGGGTGTTTCTGGAAGTGCGTGCTGGTACCGGCGGCGACGAAGCGGCAATTTTTGCCGGTGACCTGTTTCGCATGTACTCCCGCTACGCTGAAAAACGTGGTTGGCGGGTCGAGGTGGTGAGCGCCAGTCTTGGCGAGCAGGGCGGCTACAAAGAGATCATTTCCCGCGTCAAAGGCGATGGTGTTTACGCCCAGCTGAAATTTGAATCCGGCGCTCACCGGGTACAGCGCGTCCCTGCGACCGAGTCCCAGGGCCGCATTCACACCTCTGCTTGCACCGTCGCAGTGATGCCTGAAGTCGATGACGTGGGCGATATCGATATCAATCCTTCGGATCTGCGCGTGGATACCTACCGCTCCAGCGGCGCCGGTGGTCAGCACGTTAACACCACGGACTCTGCGATCCGCATTACTCACCTGCCTACCGGCGTGGTGGTGGAGTGTCAGGAAGAGCGCAGTCAGCATAAAAACCGTGCCAAAGCGATGTCGCTGCTGGCCGCGAAGTTGAAGCGTAACGCCGTCGATAGCCAGCGTCAGACGCAAGCAGATGCACGCCGTTCTCTAGTGGGTTCGGGGGATCGCAGTGAGCGTATCCGCACCTATAATTTCCCCCAGGGGCGGATTACCGACCATCGCATTAATTTGACGCTTTATAAACTCAATGAAGTGGTCAGCGGCGAGCAGTTGGATGACGTGATTAGCCCGCTGATTCACGAGTATCAAGCGGAACAGCTCTCAGCCCTTCAGGATGTCTAATGACCCTTGATGCGCTGTTGAAACAGGCTGCCCAACGTTTGCAGGCGGCGGGTTCCAGCTCGCCGCGTATCGACGCTGAAGTGCTGTTATGCCACGTGCTCGGGCGTGATCGCACTTGGCTCTACACCTGGGGCGATAAAATATGCCCCTTATGGGAGCAGGCCCGTTTCGATGCGCTCATCGCTGCACGTTCCCAGGGCACTCCGGTTGCCTACCTTACCGGGGAACGCGAATTTTGGGGGCTGCGCTTAGCCACCTCACCTGATACGTTGATACCCAGGCCTGATACTGAAACCCTGGTTGAGCTTGCCCTAAAGCGGGCGACGCTACCCTCAGGCCGGCTGCTCGATCTTGGCACGGGAACGGGTGCCATTGCCCTGGCATTTGCCAGCGAACAACCTCACTGGCAGGTAGTGGGTGTGGATCTGCGCTTTGAGGCGGTCGCGTTGGCAAGCCGTAACGCGCGCTCGTTAGGCATATCCAATGCTAGGTTTTTACAGAGTGATTGGTTTGCTGCTTTGGAAACGTGTGCGGATGCAGATAAGCAGTTCGATATTATCGTCAGTAATCCCCCGTATATTGCCGCCGATGATCCTCATCTAGCCGAAGGCGATGTGCGTTTTGAGCCACGCTCAGCGCTGGTTGCTAACGCCTGCGGCATGGCGGATTTACTGCATTTGGTAAACTCCGCGCAGCGCTATCTAGCGGCTTCTGGTTGGTTGCTGCTAGAGCACGGCTATAAACAGGCCGAAATGGTGCGTGAGGCGCTTGAGCGAGCTGGCTATAAAAACGTTGAAAGTGCTCGTGACCTGGGGGGGCATGAACGGGTTACCCTGGGGCACCTTTAATAACTGCCCGATTCATCAGTATTGGATCCCGCCATGAAACCAAAAAATAGAACGCTGGACCGTATCGACCTTAAAATCCTGCGCTGCTTGCAGGAAAATGCGCGTATTTCTTACGTCGATTTAGCTTCGGAAGTGGGTTTATCCACAACCCCCTGCCTTGAACGCGTTAAGCGTTTGGAGAAAGCGGGTATTATTCGTGGTTACCAAGCCATTCTTGACCCGCGGGCTTTGAAGGCCAATTTATTAGTTTTTGTCGAGATCAGCTTAGAAACGCAGTCGCCAGCGGTCTTTGATGAGTTTCGCCGTGCTGTGGAGAAGTTACCGCAGATTCAGGAGTGCCACCTTGTCTCGGGTCAGTTCGACTACATCTTGAAGTGCCGCATTCCCGAAATGGCCGCTTACCGCCAGCTATTGGGCGATGTGGTGTTAACGCTACCGGGTGTGAAAGAGTCGAAAAGCTACGTGGTGATGGAAGAGGTCAAAGAGAGCTTCAATTTACACATTCCTGCCTTTGAGGAATTTGAGGATAAGTAAGCCGATGATGGATGACCAGGCGCTGCTGCGCTATAGCCGTCAGATCATGCTGCCCGAGGTGGATTTCGAGGGCCAAGAGCGCCTGCAATCTGCCCATGCAGTGATTATTGGGGCCGGCGGTTTGGGCTCTCCGGCAGCGCTCTATTTAGCTGCTGCTGGGGTCGGGCGCATCACCATTGCCGATGCCGATCATGTTGAACTTTCCAATCTTCAACGGCAAATTGCCCATCAGCAGTCCAGTATTGGTTTAAATAAAGCGCACTCTGCCCAGGCCAGCATGTGCGCACTCAATCCCCACTGCCAAGTGGTTGCGTTAGACCAACATGTTGAAGGCGAATCGCTTGAGCGGTTAGTCGCTTCGGCGGATGTGGTGCTCGACTGTACCGACCGTTTCTCAAGCCGCTATGCGGTGAATGCGGCGTCCCAAAAAGCAGGTGTGCCGCTGGTATCGGGTGCGGCAATTCGCTTTTCAGGTCAGTTGGCAGTCTTTGACCCACGCAATGCCGAGTGTCCCTGCTACGCCTGCCTCTATCCGCCCGACGAAAGTGGCGATGAAGCGCTAAGCTGCTCAGAAAGTGGCGTCATGGCGCCACTGGTGGGCTTGATCGGCTGCTTTCAGGCGGTTGAAGCCTTTAAGCTGCTTAGTGGTGCAGGTTCTGCCCACCAGGGCCTCTCTACCTTTGAGGGTTTAAGCGGCCAATGGCGGCACTTCCTAGTGCCTCGCGATCCCGCTTGCCCAGTGTGCGCTCAGCGCCTCTGATGTGCTGAAAGCGACTTAATCGTTAGCTTTTGCTTCTGTTGTGTCATGCTCTGCGGCGTTCGCACTCGTGGTTGAATGCTTTTCAACGGTTGCTTTTGGCGAGGTTTTAGTCATGCTGCCGATAGCGTCGCTAAAGGCACTTTTCAGCACATCGTTGTCGGGGTTCATATCGATACTGCCGTGGAAAACGCTGCCATCTTCAAGTACCAGGCAGGGGGCAACAATAGTGCCTGAAACCTGGGCTCCCTTATGAATGGTTGCGCGGTGGTGTGCCACCAGGTTTCCGGTTACCTCGCCTGATATATGCAGTGTGTGAGCAAATACATCGCCGTTGATATAGCCATTGGCACCTAGCGTCACGGTGTGTTGTTTACAGGTGATAATGCCGCTTACGCGTCCCTCTACCGTCAAATCCTCATCGCTATTAATGTCTCCCTCCACTTGCGTATGACCCCCAATAACGGAGAGGCTTGGTCGTGCACTGCTGGTTGGCGTGCCTAGTGTTGCTGATGAGCGTGTATCAGGTGGCGTTAGCGCCGCAGCCTTATTCTCAGGTGGGGCATTCTTGGCTTTGTTAAACATAGGGTGGCTCCTAGTGAATGACGCCAGAGCGCCTTTGGGGTGCGTGGTATTGAGCATTGAATACCTTAATCGGCTTGTTACTGTCTCAAAGCCTGGAGTTAAGCCAAGTGAGTGGGCTTATTCACGCCGCCGCAATATAAAAGAGCGAGTATAACGTTAGCTGGGGCAACTACATCTAAAGCGGCAGGAAGCGGTATGGGCATTCAAGTATGGTTTATTGTGCTGGGCGTTGGCGTAATGACGCTGATCGTATGGGATGGCAAGCGCCGTAAGCTAAAACAGCGCGCTTTAAGCGCCGCAGGGAGACCACACAAAGCGCCTGCAGTGGATTCCGCTTCCATCTCAGAACACCCCTTTGAAGCAATGTCGCCACCTGAAGAAGCCTCCGCTGTGACGTCTCCCGCCATCCAGTGCATGCCAGGTGGCAGCCGAATTGGGTCAGCCACTCATATTTTAGGCAAAGTGATCGCCGATGAGCCTGTGCTCATTAAGGGCCGTTTGGAGGGGACTCTTATTGCGCCTAATCATCCTGTCTCTGTGACTGCCTCTGGCCACGTCGCATCGTATCTTGAAGGCAACAGTGTCGATATTGACGGAAAAATGGTCGGTACGCTTAAAGCCAACACTAAAGCCACACTGCTGTCTCGGGCGCGTATTCAGGGGATAGTCGAGGCGCCTAGCCTAGAGTGCATGGCGGGAGCTTGGCTCCAGGTGGATGTGGCTAAGAAGGTCAACCTACACAAAATTGCCATGGTGTCTTAACCGCTAGCTGCTACATCTGTCACGCTATTTATTATACCAACGTCTAGATTCGCTCTGCAGTGCTTCAGTTGGTTTTAACCTGGCCGATACCTAATTAAATGACTTATAAACGAAAAAGGGATCAACGGGATGAAGCACCTCTCTATTAAATGGAGCCTGACTGCTGCGTTAGCCTTGCTGGTGCTTATGATTGGGTTGATCAGTGGTCTTGGTTTTTTTGCTAATCACAATAGCTCTCAGGCGCTTGAAGAACTGACGGCTACCAACGTGCGGCTGACGAATTTAGCCAACCGCACGCAAGTCAATGCACTCAGAGCACAAACGTTTTTAGACCGCTCGGCAAGTTTTAGCACTCAGGGTAATCCAGAAAAGGGGCAGGAGAGCCTTGCCATGGCTGCAGAGGCGGTAGCTGAGGCAGAGGCACGTTTTAATGAGTTTCGTGCTGTGCCAATCAATCCTGAAGGCACACTTGCACCCCACCGTGATGCGATTATCAGCGCTTACAATGCCTTTGTGACAGAGGGCATTTCGCCACTGCTCGAGGCCGCCCCTTTCCAAATCCAGCGCAGGCAAGAGGAACTGGGAGTATTAAGCGCCGAGTTGGATCGGGCCATGAGCGGTTTTATTGCTTATACCGAAGAGCGTGGCGCTAGCGTTCTTCAGCAGGTCAATCGCTTGGCGACGACTATTGGCGTCATTGCGATTACCCTTTTAGTGATTTCACTGGTGGCCGTGGTGGTCATTCGGTGGGCAATGATGCGTAGCGTTGTAAGGCCCCTTCGGCGTGCCAGTGAGCATTTTGCACGGATTGCTGATGGCGATCTGACAGGTCAAATTGAAGATCGGGGCCGTAATGAAATTGGTCAGTTGTTCGGTGGCCTGGCGGCCATGCAGGAGAAGTTAAAACAGCTGGTGATAGCATTGAGAGGCAGTAGCGAACAGGTCTTCAGCGGGGCGGGTGATATCTCTGCGGGAAGCCAGGATCTCTCTTCACGAACCGAGCAGCAGGCCTCCGCGCTTCAGCAAACCGCTTCCAGCATGGAGGAGATGTCGACGACGGTAAGTAAAAATGCTGAAACGGCCGAAGAAGCGGATCAGCTCTCGGTGGCGGCGTCACAGTCGGCGGAGACAGGTGGTGAAGAGGTGGAGCGCACGGTGCAACTCATGCGTGAGATTGCAGCCAGTGCGAGCCAGGTAAACGATATTATCGGTGTGATTGACTCTATTGCCTTCCAAACCAATATTTTAGCGCTCAATGCATCGGTTGAAGCCGCACGTGCAGGCGAACAAGGTCGTGGCTTTGCCGTGGTGGCCAGTGAAGTTCGCTCACTAGCGACGCGAAGTGCTGACTCGGCCAAAGAGATTCGTAGCCTGATCGAGCAGACCACCACGAAGATTAACGGCGGCGCTGAACAAGCGGAGCGCAGTGGACAGACGATTTATCAAACAGTGGATGCGATTCGTCAAGTCACCACTCTGATGGGCGAAATTTCGACCGCGACGCGGGAGCAGAATAGTGGCATTGAGCAGATTAACGCTGCTCTTACTGAAATGGATTCGGTCACTCAGCAAAACGCAGCGCTGGTGCAACAAACCTGCTCGGCTGCTAGCGCTCTAGAGGGGCAGGCCCGTGAGCTGGCCGACTTGATGGCTACCTTCCGCATTGATGAGAGTGCTACCAGCGCTGTTGCGCTGACGCATAAGGACACTACTCAGCAGCAACAAGTTGACGGTCGTATTGAGCCAGCGCCACGCCAGCAGGCGACGCAAAGTAAAAAAGAGGCCGTCGATGAATGGGATGAGTTCTAGGTCTGAATTAACTACAAGCTGCCGGTGACAAGCGCACTTATCATCGGCAGCTTTTTTACATCTCAGCACACCTCAGAGGCAGCTATCGCTTACGCGCGGGCGGAAACGCGCAGACGCACATAATCTGCCGTCCAGTTTCCTTGCTCATCGCGTAGGCTGTGGCCCAGCAGCGTCAAGGTATTCTCAAGCACGGCATCGCGCACATCCTCGTCGAGCCCATGTAAGAACGGGCTAGCAAACGTCTCAAGCCATCCAATCATGCCGGTGGGCAGCGGAGTCGGGCGTGGAATCAGCTCAATGCTTTCTACTTTGAAACCGACGGTTTCCAGCAGATGGCCATATTCATGGGTGGTCGGGAAATACCACGGATGACGGCCGCGGGCGCTAATGCCCCGAAACTGGAGAGCGGCAATCAGCGCGGTGCAAATAGCGGCGACATTGCCATGACCACCGAACTCAGCCACAAACCGGCCTCCCGGCTTCAAGGCACGCTTAACGCCTGCGAGTACCGACTGAGGGTCAAGCATCCAGTGCAGCGCCGCATTGCTAAATACCGCATCAAACTCATGGTCGAAGGGCAATTGGTGGCCATCAACAACGCGAGCGGTAATGCCCCGTTGGCGGGCGGCATTTACCATCTCTTCTGAAGCGTCAACACCGAGAACGTCAGCGCCCAGTTGTACAAGGCGCTCTGTCAAAGAGCCGTCGCCGCAGCCAAGATCCAAAATACGTTCGCCGGGTTGAGGCGCTAACAGCTTGACCACTTCGCTGCCTAGCTTAGGTACAAAATTAGCATTCTGGGCGTAGTCGCTGGCATTCCACTCTTGCCCGGGTGCATTTTGAGGGGTATGGGTCATATCGGCTTCCTGGCGTCGTTATTATTCCGTCAAAATTCAGTTATCAACGTATAGCCATATCAGTATAGCTTGCTGGTGCCTAACTTATTAGATAGCCAATGAAAATCATAATAAATGACTCGCCAGCACTATCTATTTGATAACTTAGATATCGGCCTTGATAAGCAACTTTTAATAGTGGTCTAGTAAAAAAAGGTAGAATGACACCATTTAGCCGCTGGAAGAGGTTGTTAATGAGCCCATCTATGCCTTGCTATAGGGTTAATTCTCCCGTTGGAGTGATTGCCGATACCCACGGTTTGCTGCGTGATGAGGCACTTTGTCTGCTGCAGGGGTGCGAGCTCATTCTTCACTTGGGGGATGTAGGTAGCAAAGAGGCAGATAAAACGATTTTGCAGCGTTTGGAGACACTGGCGCCGGTGCATTGCGTTAAGGGCAATATCGATACGGCGGCGTGGGCGACGAGTTTACCGATACATCAGGACATCATTGTGAACGAGAAGCACCTGCACCTTGTGCACCGCTTAGAGGATTACGACCCGAGGTTGGCTTGCGATGCACTTCTGCATGGCCACTCCCATAAGCCCCGCAATGAATACCAGGATGGAATGCTGCTTTTCAACCCAGGTGCGGCGGGAAAGCGGCGATTCAAACTGCCGATTACCCTAGGCAAATTATGGATAGATCAATATGGCGTACGGGGCGCGATCATGCATTTGCTATAGCCATGTTTAACGCCATCCGCAATCCTGTCATGTTGTACAAATCTGTTACCCTGTTAGTTAGCTGTTTTAAATAAGCGTTATCAAGATAAGCGAGGTTCCATGAACGACGTTATTAAGCTGCTGAAATCCCACCGTTCGATCCGTAAATTTAGCGACCAGCCGATCCCGAAAGAATTGCTGCTGGAGCTTATCCAAGCCGGGCAGGGGGCAGCGACCTCCAGCCACGTTCAGGCGTATACGGTTATCCATGTAAAAGACCAGGCGAACCGTGAGCAGATAGCAGAACTGGCCGGTGGGCAAGGTTATATTGCCACCTGTGCAGACTTTCTAGTTTTCTGTGCCGATATGAAGCGTCCCACGGAGGCTTCAGAGCGCACCGGTGCAAACGTTGTGCGGGGCATGACCGAGCAACTGTTGGTAGCAACAGTGGATACGGCGTTGATGGCGCAAAATGTGGCAGTGGCGGCTGAGTCCGAAGGGTTGGGGATCTGTTATATTGGTGGTATCCGCAATAATCCCCAGGAGGTTAGCGACCTGCTACGCCTCCCCAAGCACGTGTACCCAGTGTTTGGTATGTGCCTCGGCTATCCGGATCAAGAGCCTGAAGTGAAGCCGCGCTTACCCGTGGAGGCGGTTCTGAAAGAAGACTACTACACTGAAGACGGCGAACAGGTAGAGTCCTTCGATACGACCATGCAGGCTTACTACCGGGCTCGCAGTAGCAGTAATAAAGACACCGACTGGTCTCGCAATCTCAAGCCTTTGTTCGATAACAAGCTGCGCCCTCATATGCGCGATTTTTTAATCAAGCGCGGTTTTGAAATGAAATAAAGTGCGCTGCACACTATTTTTAATAGGATTTTTGGAAAAGAGAACGCTCAGTCAATCGGTTGAGGTTCTATTTTCCTCGCTTTCAGGAGCTTTACCGTATGCGCGTATTTTCAAATCCCGTCGGTTCCGGCTCTCTATGGTTCGATAATCTCGCAACCGCAGATGGTACCCCCGTTGCCTACGACCCTCAGGCCCGGGCCTTTGTGCCAATGCCGCCTTTTTGCATCAATCGTGACGTTATTGGCTGCAACTGGATTGCCCCTAAAGAGGGGGCTTTTTGCCGCGCTTGTGCGATGACAGCACTGGCGCCAGATCCTAGTCTTCCCAACGCTATTCCGAACTGGGCACAAACGGAAGCGGCTAAACGCTGGGTTTTGGATAACCTGGGTCGTTGGCACTGGTTTCGTCCGGAAGACCCAGGCGCTCCGCCGGTTTTCCATCTACTCGCCGAAGGCCCCACGCCTGTGCCGATGGGGCACATTGAAGGGGTGGTGACCATTAGTGTGGCCGAGGTAGACCCCGTGCTGGTTACGACGCGTAGGGAAGCGTTAGAAGAGCCATACCGAACGATGATTGGTCATATGCGCCACGAGATTTCGCACATGCTCTGGTGGCGGCTTAGCTTACGTGAGGATTTTCTGAGTGCCTTTCGCGAGATGTTTGGTGATGAGCGTCAGGATTATCAGGCCGCGCTTCAGCACCACTACCAAAATGGGCCGCCGCCTGATTGGAAAGAGCGCTATTTAACCACTTATGCCTCTGCGCACCCCCATGAAGATTGGGCCGAAACTGCCGCACATCTGCTGCATTTAACCGATATTGCCGATAGCTTTGCGGCATCAGATCTCACTTCGCCGGAGCTGCCTAGCCCGCAGTGGGATCCTTATGCAGAGCCAGATGCCGAGCGTTTAATATACGTGGCAGCTTCACTCACCGTGGGCGTTAATCATGTTAATCGCTCGATGGGCTTGCCGGATCTTTATCCCTTTGTCCTCTCAGAGACTGCCCGACATAAGCTCGCTTTCGTGCATGATTGGCTACGCCGAGGGGCGCAGGGGTTATGACCTGTATTGGCTACGTCGGCAATAGTGAAGAATTTTCGTCATAACCTATACTGCAGTTTAAGGATTTTTCCGTATACCAATAACAATAAAACCGATGGCGATTAGGTTATCGGCTAACCCGCATGGAGACTGCATATGACTCTTGATCGTGCTTACTACCTGTTAGCTGCTTTCTACAGTTTAATAGTGATTATTGGGGTAATTGCTATATTGGCTGGAGGAGGAACGCTGCTTGCCCCCATTCATTTGTTGTTGGGGGCATTGTCGGTGATTGGGCTGTGGGGGTATATCCTCAAGCGCGGGTTTATGAACCCGCGTATGTGGAGGCCTCTGGCCGGTGTGCTGGCGGTGGGTATCGTGATTCAAATGTTCATCATGCTGACAACGGCGCTTTCGAGCGTTTTATTAACCTGGATGCTGACCAGCAGTATTTTTTCGGTCATGCTGGTGATTATGCTCTACCGTTATGGTGACCGAGATCAACCTCTCTGGGCATCTGATGAAGAGCGCACTGCCGCTCGACAGCTAGACGTTTTATTAAGCGATAGCTCTCCATTAACGGCCATTAAGCGTGATGGAAGCCGCGAAAATAGCGTAAAAGTGACTAAATCTAATGGCGGCTATAGAGCAAGCGTGACACGGCGTTCGCAAGAGGGCCAAGAGCGCTTCGAGGAGCGTTTCCAATATCCTGAAACGCTCGTGTTTTTCTTAGAGAAATTCACCAGCGTAACGGTTGATGATTTTAGACGTTCTGCTTCGTTGGATGATCGAGAAAGCGCCGCGGCCACGGTATAGATAAAATATTCAAGTTATTAGTGAGGTACTAACATCTTGAGCTAGCATTTCTTCTAGCTGGAGGGCCAGCGTTTGCTGTATGTGCAAGTAGAGGGGGAGCAATGATTTCTTTAATCCACTCTCTGCTTGTTGCTTATTGATGTAGTAAGCACTTCTTCTTCCATGGAAGTTGATTGTTTCGCCGACTTTGGTGAAGTGAAAGCCTGTCAGAGCAAGAAGTCGGGGCAAGCTAGGTTCCATCATTGCAAAAACTTGAATTTTACCTAGCTGCCTCCCTAAAGCATAGCCGGTGACAAATAGGCCTGTGGCTAGTAGTGGGAAGAGCTGCCTCTCTTCAGTAGAAAAAAAAGTAACATTGTGATTGGTAGTCGAGCTTTCTAAAGAAGTAGAGCTATCTTTAAGTTTTATTCTGAAAAGGCGATTCACAGCCAGTCGTGAGATTTCATAGTAACTGCCTTGGGCAAGTTTGTCGGGATGCAGCTCTGCGTGTGTAAGGCTTTGGCTGCCATAAGATTGTAATGGAAGCTGGTTAAGTGGATGAGGTCTGGAAGCCTGAGGCATAACCACCCGCACGCAGCCTGCCACTAATCCTGTTCTGCGGTGTTCTATCAAACAATGAATAGAGTTTTGGTCATGGATATCAAATTCGAGTTTTTTTATGGGGTCGCTGGCTTCTTCGTACTCAAGTTCTTCGCAGTAAACATCATGTCTTAAACGATAAGCCAGTTGTTTCTCATGCTCAGTTATGCAGAGTTTGAATTTGAACTCTTGTATGAATCTTGTAATAAATACCGCTGACGCATCCTTGTTCTTCACTTGCAGTGGTAAAGAGCTCATGTACTATCCCTATTTAAATCCAGAGTTAAGTATAAACGGTATCCATTATTGAGCACTAATTCCACTAAATGCTTCGATGATTTTTATAGGCCTGCCTAAATGAAACCCCTGACCATAAGTTATCCCATAGGCCTTTAGTATTGGCAATAGCGCTTCTTGATCAACGAATTCAGCAATGGTTTGCTTGCCAAAACCTTTAGCGATGTCGGCAATAGCACGAACAATGACGCGGCTGTCAGGGCTAATCAGCAGGCTGCGAATAAAGGAACCATCTATTTTAATATAGTCGACGGGTAACTGCCCAAGGTAGTGAAAACTACTGAAGCCTACTCCAAAGTCGTCCAGTGCGGTACGGCAACCCAGGTCACGTACTGCTTGTAGTACGCCACGGGCGGTAGAAAAATCGGTTACCGCGGCAGTTTCCGTTACTTCCAATATAAGGTGGTGAGGATCAGCGCCGCTAGCCGTCAGCTCGTCTGCCAAGTATTGCTTCAACCCTCCGTCGTGAAGAGACTGACCCGAAAGGTTAACTGCCAGAGTGATACCTCGATCCTGCAATTGGCTAAGTGCTTTTAAACTGTGTCGCAATACCCAACGGTCGATTAAAATAATCTGCCCGCTTTGTTCGGCAATAGGAATAAAGTGCGCGGGAGAAATTAGGCTCCCGTCTGCGTCGCGCATTCTTAGCAACACCTCGTGGTGTTTTACGTCCTGATCTTCCAAACGCATGATGGGCTGCACCATCAACTCGAAGCTATCCTCCTCAAGCGCATTGTGTATGCGTTCAACCCAGTAGACTCGTGCTTGCAGTTCGTCTTTGGCATTCTCCGACTTGGAAAGTAAATGCCAGTGCTGAAGGCCACTCTCCTTCGCTTTGTACATTGCCACATCAGCGCTAGCCATTAGGTCAGCAGGCGTATTGCCATGGGTTGGAAACAGGGCAATACCAATACTGGCCGTTACTCGATGCCGCCGCTCACCCACAACGAAGCCGATACCGTCTAATAGTTGGACAATATATTGCGCGACACTGATGGCTTGATCGGCGTTGGTATCTTCTAATAGGAGAGAGAATTCGTCGCCACCTAGGCGTGCAATAACGCCGCGGGGGCCAAGGTTGCGGAAGAGGGTGTCAGCCACTTCACGAAGCAATTTATCGCCTACATGGTGGCCACTTAGCTCGTTAACCTCCTTGAACTGATTCAAATCCAGTAGCAATACTGCCCCTTTTGTCTTCGATGGGCGTTCAAGGGCGGTTTGCAGTGCATGTTGGAAGAAGCGCCGGTTGTAAAGTTCCGTTAGCGGGTCACGTTCGGCCAGCCACGTTAGCCGAGCTTCGGCAGCCTTACGTTCGGTAATATCCAGACCAACCGATATACGTGACACCTTGCCGTCATTACCCGTTTGTAACGGTGCATGGTACCAAGCGATAGTATGAGTCCTGTGATCGGGCGTACGGAGTGTTTTCTCCTCTTGCTGGGGATGGGAGAACGTATTCACCTTGGTAGAGGCACCTGCCTCGAATACATCAACAAAATGACGCCCGAGTAGCGAAGCTTCATTAAGTCCTAGCATCAACTGGGTATACTCATTGACCAAGCTAATTCGTCCAGTGTCATCCTGGGCAATGATAAATACCTGGGCCGTATCCAGCAGGCCATTAACGAAATCTCGCTCTTTGGCTAGCTCCCCAATGCGCACGGCTAGTTGGTCACCGCGCTCTTGTACTTCACTCTCTAACAATTCAAGTTGGCGTGAAAGTTCAAGGGTAATGCTCTCAAGTACATCGATCTCGTCGGGAATGCGGCGGCGGTGGTTGGGAATGGCGGCGTGTATATCGCTAAATTTTCCGTCAGCTAGGGCAGGAAGCAATCCAGCGACTCTACGCAGTCGAGCCATTGGGCCCAGCAGTATGACCAATAGCAGTAGTTCAGCGGCAATCCAGCCGAGTACGCCTACGAACAAGAGTGTGCGAGTATCCTGGTTAATTGCCTTAATTTGCTCGGTAATGTCTGATATCAGCAGCAAGTATCCGATATTGCTACGTTCATTATCCTCTTCCATGCGTACTGCGCTGAGTTCTAAATGTCTGCCATCATGTTCAAGATTTAATGGTGTTTCCATTAAACGGCGAACAGGAGCTGTATCTGACGCTCGCTGCAAAGGTGCTAGGGTTTGCTCTTCGCTTGTGAGGGCTAGCAGTTGACCATTCCATGATTTTAGCTCTCGAGTTGCCGTCATCCCGCTATCTTCAGTGGGCCCGGTGACAAGTAGTGCGACTTCACTGCCAGATACCTCCTTGGCCTGCCGAGTGACATCGGCTAGCGAGCGGGTCAGTACGACCATACCAACGCTTTCTCCCGCCACTAGCACCGGCACGGCAGCGAACTGTTGGCAGCTAGCTGAACAACGCAATGTAGTGAGTGGCTGCTCGGTGTGCATCACCCGCCTGATCCAACTCAGAATGGGAAGCTGCGTTTGTGTATTGCCGGTGCCCCAATTACCCAAGACTTGCCCCTGGGTATTAATAATTAATATTTCATCGATACCCGCCTCAAGCTGTAGAGCGGGCCACTGGGAGTCTAGTGCTTGCTCAACTGCGGCGGTATTACCTGCTTGCAAGGGCGAGCCTAAGCTTGCCGAGGCCGCGGTTAACCCTGCCAACTGACGTAAATTTTCCGATGAGCGAACTAGCGCTAAACGAATTTCTCGCTGTTGGCGTTCATAGTGCTGGCTTCGGCTTTCTTGAAACTGACGGGTAAGATTGTCGTGGCCTAGCCAGGTAAAGAGCGTTACCAGCGCCAGCAGCAGCAGGCTACTTAACGCGATGACCCGCCATGTCAGGCTAAGGCGTTGGGGCGTTCGGAAAAGGGTAAATGGTTTCATCGCGGTAGCGTCCTAGCCAGGATCGAGGTAAACGTCAGAAGCGCAGCGATAATTGAAACAACCACATGCTCCATCTTCTGCTGGTCGCTGATGAATCTGGATTATCCTGAATAGGCAGCCAACCCGTGCCATCGACATGGTGGTATTCACCTGCCAGCATGACTTGAGGGTGCGGCGTCCACTGCAGGCCAACGGTTAGGTCATCTGCGAATTGGGTATGGGCTGGAACGCTTCCCCCTGTACTCGCCTCGAAAGATTTACCGTTGCGGTCTGCGCGGTTGCTGGTAAGGCTGTCATAACGCATTAACCACTGCCAGTCATTTGCAAAACGCCGAGCGTATTGGATATACCAACTTTCCCCTGTCGTGTCGAAGTTTACAGAAGACTGGTTGAAGTTTTTTAACCCTGAACGGCGCAGGGCGTATTCAGTCGTTACACTCCAGAGTTCTTGATTGTATTGGAGTGAAAATACCCAGGGTGTAAAATAAAAATCTCCGTCGCTGACACCTGATTGATGTGACTCTATTTGGGATCTCACGTTGGCATTGCTAATCGCTGCAACGACACGACCTCCATCATGTTCATAACGAACTTGGGCAATCGTAGACTGCTGAGGATCGAAGGTGCCTGATATACGCTGAAGTTGAAGCGTATCGCTTAAATCGTCACCAGCCTGAGGCTTTCCTAAGCCAAACTGTCCTCGTAGTACTCCGTTGCTTAATCTCTGTTCCAAATAGAACGTTAGGCCGTCACCTGTGAGAGCCATTGAGCGTGTTCGGTCAAAATAGATAGACTGAGGCAGTAAGATGCTGGGACGGGTAAATGCCACATCGCGGGTTTGATTATAAAATCCAAAAGGGTTTTTAATCCGACCAAGCTGAACACCAAACGTACGCCCTTGGTCAGAAATCATTTGGTAATCAATGAGACCGTAATCCAGTTTAGGTTCTGCGTCGCTGCTATTGCCTCCAGCTCGACGACTTAGCACCTGAGCAGCAACGAGTACATCCTGATGGGGGCGTAAGGAGACGTTGAGGCCAATTTCGGTAAATTCTATGCTGCCTTCATCCTGGCTGCTCTGACCAAAAAAGTTGTTATTGTCAGTCA
Source organism: Vreelandella sp. 2A-K22 (assembly GCF_054065485.1). Classification (NCBI taxonomy): domain Bacteria; kingdom Pseudomonadati; phylum Pseudomonadota; class Gammaproteobacteria; order Oceanospirillales; family Halomonadaceae; genus Vreelandella; species Vreelandella sp. 2A-K22. Next base: position 132,528 of record NZ_JBSUGC010000005.1, read on the forward strand.
CGACCAGCGCCTGACTAAGAAAGCCATGTACCTGTAAAGTATCCAGAGCGTGTTCGTCGCTTTGGGCGGGAGCAGATAAACCCATTACAACGGTGCCTAGCAAAGCGGCAAGGGCTCTGCATTCATTCCATCGAAATGACTTGGACTCTATCATCCAGATACTCCCTTTCAAGATACCCAATGGCACCCGGCGTTGAGGCGACGCGCTCGCGCATCTCTTCCTGGTCATTTACTCGGTCGGGGGCTTGACCGGTACCTGAAAAAACCATGCGATCCCAGGCTAATTGAAGTTGGTGCGGGTAAACCGCCAACTGCTCTTTGGTAAAGCGAGCATGTACTGGGTTGTTGTTACTTAAAACGAAAACCCTAACCGCTTGACCATCCGGCCAGGTGCGTTGGCGCATGGCGAAAATCGCGCGGGTAGTATCACGGTTCAGCCAGTGGGTAGTGACGTCAGGGTGAGCCACTAAAAAAAGCGGCGCTTCTCGAGCGATGGCATTCGTTGTTGCGAAAGCGAGCCCCACCAACACAATAAAAGTGGTCGCTGCCAGTAAGGCCAATCGCATTAGAGAGCCGCTTATAATGGGTAATGGCATTGGTAGTGGCTTACTGGTTGATTGATGAACGCCAGGTTCACCCGCGGTGCCGTTCTGCTCTGCGCTGAAAATGTGTATGTATTGATGACGTGTTCTCCCTCGCAGCACTAACGAGACTGTTTTTATATTCAGTCATGATGGTATGACTGAAAGATACACATCTAAAGCAACTGTGCCGTATCGATACGGCGTATACGCAAACACTACATCAATTCAAGAAAAATAACAGAAAGTTATGTCAACGAATAACGAGGATAAGCTGTGGCTATTCCATTACCGTATGCTTGTACATAATAGCTAATCGTCTGTGCGACACTGCGAATGCCATCCATCTTAAAAGGATCATCCACCATGTTCACCGGCCTAAGTGCATTCCCGCTAACCCCCATGAACGAGCAGGGCATTAATGAGTATGAGTTTGTCCGTTTAGTTGCTTATTTAGCTGAGGCAGCGGTGGATTCCATTGGCGTGCTGGGCTCGACCGGTAGCTACGCCTATTTAAGCCGTGATGAGCGCGCCCGTGTTATTCAGCTTAGTGTTGAAAATGCAGTTGGCGCGCCTGTCATTGCAGGCATTGGGGCGCTACGTACTCGTGATGTGCTGGCTAATGCAGAACGCGCTCAGCAGGCAGGTGCCAGCGGCGTGCTGCTAGCGCCGGTCTCCTACCAAAAGCTCACCGACGACGAGGTCTTCGATCTATACGCCACGGTTTGCCAATCGCTGAGTGTGCCGCTCTGCGTGTACGATAACCCTGGCACAACCCATTTTGAATTTAGCGATGAGCTGCATGGACGAATCTCCCAACTGCCCCAGGTTCGCTCTATCAAAATTCCGCCGGTGAGCAATGATATTGACTCCGCAAAGGGGCGAGTGGCTGGGTTGCGCAAGCTGATTCCCGCTGATGTCACTATCGGCATCAGCGGCGACGCGGCAGCAGCCACTGGCCTAAATGCGGGATGTGATGCCTGGTACTCCGTTATCGGCGGGTTATACCCTAAAGCAGCGCTGGCGCTAACCCGAGCTGCTCAAGCAGGGGATGTTCAACAGGCCAAGGCGCTTTCAGACGGCCTTGAGCCGCTGTGGGCACTCTACCGTGAATACGGCGGTAGCCTGCGAGTGGCGGCTACCATTGCAGAAGTCACCGGCAAGGTGAGTCAGCCTTGCTTGCCCCAGCCGCTTAAAACGCTGCAAGCGGGCGATCGTAAAAGAGTAGAGCAGGTACTGGAGCAGCTTGGGCTTGAGTAAAACCTTGTAACAAAAACGCCCAGCCAAGGCCGGGCGTAATAAGCACTTCAATGATGATTACTCAACGAGCTTAAGCAAGCGGTCTGGATAATTGGTGAACAGGCCGTTTGCGCCCATTTCCATCAAACGCTCCATCTCATCGGTTTCATTAATAGTGTAAACGTGTACCGGCAGCCCATTTTCATTTGCTTGACGGATAAAGTCGGCATCAATGACTTCTTGGTCTTCGTAGATATAGTTAGTACCGATTCCCGACGCGTATTCCGCTACCGCCTGGAAGTCTTCATCATTAATCTCTGCTGGGCCCGGTGTCACGCCAGTCCACTCCACTAAACGCGATTCGTCCTCTTCACTGGGGTAGTACCAAACGAGCTGAATGAGCGGAATGTCGTCGTTTAGTTCCTGCACTTTTAATAGGCTTTCCTGCTCGAAAGACTGCACTAATACTCGGCCACTCTCGACCATGTCATGTTTTTCCAGCGTTTTTACCAGGGCTTCTTCCAAGCCTGGGTTTAGCTGCGGTGACTTGGTTTCAATGTAGTAGCGAGCATTGTGACCGAAACGCTCGAAAAGCTCATCCAGCGTGAGGATCTGTGCCCCTGCAAAGTCCGCGTCCGCTTTATCAGCATTGGCTTCATTGAACCAAGAGCCGGTATCCAGCGCTTTCAGCTCTTCCATGGTGTAGTCATTAATCTTGCCTTCACCGTCGCTGGTGCGGTCAATGGCGTCATCATGAAATACCACGACTTCACCATCGGCAGTGATTTGGGCGTCCAACTCTAAGTAGTCGACATTCCACTCATGGGCCAATTCATAGGCCGCCATGGTGCTTTCCGGCGCGTGGCCGCTGGCCCCGCGGTGGGCGATCACTTGGAATGACTCAAGCTCTTTGAGCTGCTCCTCCAACGGTGTGGACTCCGCCAGCGCGGTGGTTGTGGCAGCACCAGCAAAAAGCCCCAGTGACATTGCGGCGAATAGCGAATGACGTTGCATTAAAGCACCTTAATTGAATGTTCGTTCAATAAGCGTACATGGCCTGGAGCGTTAAAGCCAAGTGACGAGAACTGTTCGGTGATTCATCGAGAGCCGAAGAGAGCAGCCATCAAGCGAATACGCAGTGGGGCTATATAGTCACCTAAGGGCTAGGTACCCACGTTGAGACTCTTCACCAACGCTTGCGCTTCTTTTATAGAGGTCAAACGTACAAATTGAATAGGCGCATAGCGTGGATTCACCATATCGGCAAAGTAGCGTTTACGATTTTGCCGCCACGTTTTTAGTGACCATAGTAGAACCGAATCACGGCTTAGAAATGTTTTGCGGAAGCTCTCGTGATTACCTGTACCAGGCCAAAGCTCCTCTTGGCTGATGATGCGTTTAACAGCACGGGTGAGGGCTTGGCTAAATACTCGCCAAAAGGGGTAGTCGATCCACACTACCATATCCACTTCGCGCCACTTTATATGCCGAGTGCGGTCAAAATTACCGTCCAGTATCCACTCTTGAGGTGAGGCTGCTAAAGCCTCTTCCAGCTCGGCGAAGAACTCATCGTCCGGTGCTCCTTGCCAGTTAGCGCGCCAGAATAATTGATCAAGCTGAACGCATGGGGCGTTCAAGGCGTCTGCGAGCTGCTTTGCAAGGGTACTTTTGCCACTGCCACTCGTACCAACCACATTAATTTTCATGGGAGTTCTCTTTAGGTGGCGCGACATTTTAATGAGTGCTCCAAGAGGCAGCAAGGGCACCATACGGCGTCAAAGAGTACCCTGGTACCGTGCCGCCAATTTAGAATGGACGCGCCCTCTATTGCCCCCTCGGGGATAGCGCTTTACAGCGGCGAGCTGTTCCCTCAGTGGCAGGGCGATATACTGATAGGAGCGCTGGTAAATAAGAGGTGTGCCGGGTACGTTTATCTAACAATGGCCGCGAAGCCAGCGATGTAGAAGGCCTGTTTGGTGAGCTAGACGAGCGTATAAGAGATGTGCGGGTAAGGCCCAGAAGGTGAAGTGTACCTACTTACCGACAGCTCCGAGGGCAGGCTACTTCGAGTAGTGCCAGCAAAATAGTTCATGACCGTAGATGCTATTGTTGGCTTGGATGCGCCTCACAGAAAGGAAAGCCCATGATCCATTCAGAGCACCATCGATCTCACCGTTCCGGCTGGCTGCGTGCCGCTGTGATGGGCGCCAACGATGGCATCGTTTCTACTAGCAGTTTAATACTGGGGGTAGCCGCAGCCAATACCACTCAAAGCGGTATTATGCTGGCGGGTATTGCAGGCCTGGTGGCTGGCGCAATGTCGATGGCAGCGGGGGAGTATGTTTCGGTAAGCTCTCAATCGGACACTGAAAATGCTGATCTCGATATCGAACGCAAAGCATTGGCGGAGCACTATGAACTAGAGCAGGAAGAGCTTGCCGCTATCTATGAAACGCGCGGCTTGGCACCCGAATTGGCACGACAAGTCGCCGAACAATTAATGACCAAAGACGCCTTAGGCGCCCATGCGCGAGACGAGATCGGCATCACCGACCTCAGTCAAGCGCACCCCCTCCAAGCCGCACTCTCTTCAGCCGCCACTTTCACTATCGGCGCACTGCTACCGCTACTGGTCGCTTGGTGGGCGCCACCTTCACTGTTGATCCCACTGGTAGCGGTGTTCTCCCTGCTTTTTTTAGCCTTGTTGGGCGGCATAGCCGCCCGAGTGGGTGGAGCACCAATCCTAAAAGCTGCAGCAAGAGTGATGTTTTGGGGCGCTCTTGCGATGGCATTAACCTCCGCCATCGGACATGTGTTTGGAGTGATGGCTTAACGGAGATGAACCATGGCAAATATCGTGGTATGCGCCGATGGCACCTGGAACCGTCCTGAAGAAGACCTGGAAAATGACTTTCCCACTAATGTGCTGCAGCTGGCCCGGGCGATCAGCCCTGAGACACAGGAGGCAAAGCAGCATGTGTTTTACGACTGGGGGCTAGGTTCTTATCACAATAGCCTTAGCGCGGGGGCTACCGGCGCCGGAATTCATAAAAACATCCTTGATGGCTACCGCTATATCGTTCAAAACTACGCCCCCGGTGACAACATTTACCTATTCGGCTTCAGCCGTGGTGCCTATACCGTGCGAGCGCTTAGTGGGTTGATTAATAACTGCGGCATTCTCAAACGAGCAGAAGCCCGATTGATCGTTGAAGCCTGGAAAATCTATAAAAGCCCAACCAGAACCAACCATCCCGCGGGTAAAGCCGCTTGTAAATTCCGCGCCGATTACAGTCACCCTGCTCGGGACGTACACTTTATAGGTGTGTGGGACACCGTCGGCGCACTGGGCATCCCGTTTAGCATTATGGGCCTGTTCGAGAGCCACGATGAGTTCTACGACACCAAAATGGGCGCCAACGTGGCCATTGCTCGCCACGCCCTAGCCATTGACGAGAAGCGGGAAGATTTTATTCCCACTATCTGGACGCCCAGGCAAGGCGTAGACCTCAAGCAAGTCTGGTTTGCAGGTGTACATGCAGATGTCGGCGGATCCTACAAAACAGACAAAAGTGGCATTCAAGCTTCTGACACACCTCTTGCCTGGATGCTGGATGAGGCAAATGCTGCCGGTTTAATCACCGAGTCACATATTCGCGACAACCTAACCGACGGTGCGAAAGGCCAGATTCACAACTCCCGCAAGCATGTCTATCGCTTTAAAAAACCGTTAGATAGACCACTCGTGCTTGATGACACCCTGATGCTAATTCATCCCAGCGTAAAAGCCCGCTATGAGCGCGACGCTAACTACCGGCCTCCCTACTTAAAAGCGTTGGTGGAAGAGTACGGGTGGCAGGGGCTCACTGTGGGTAAGTGAATAAATGGGTAAGAGATCAGTACGGGTTGAATTTCGCCTAAGTGCCTGCATTGATAGAAGGGTAAGCAATTCACAAGGAGTCGTTATGACAACGTTAGTGATTGGCGCGAATGGACAGATTGGCAAGCAGTTTTGCGAACTGGCCCAAAAAGCGGGCACGCCTATCAAGGCGATGATCCGCAGTGAAGAGCAGGCAGCCTGGTTCAAAGAGCGCGGCATTGACAGCGTGCTAGCCGATCTAGAAGGTGAGTTTGAGCACGCCTTTGACGGCTGCGACCAAGTGGTCTTCACCGCGGGGTCAGGGCCCCACACCGGGCCGGATAAAACCCTGATGATTGACCTTTTTGGCGCCATTCGTACTGCCAATATCGCCAAGCAAAAAGGTCTCTCCCGCTACATCATGATCAGCGCTATGCGGGCAGAAAACCCTATGGAAGCGCCCGAAAAGCTGCGCCCCTATATGGCTGCTAAATTTGCCGCCGATGCCCACCTTCGCAACAGCGGTATGCCCTACGTTATTCTCAAGCCAGGGCGTTTGACCGACGAAACCGCCAGCCAGCAGTTTGCCAGTTCATTGGATGAAGCAGGCGACAACCAAATCTCACGAGCCAATGTCGCCCATGCACTGCTGCATGTGGTGCAAACTTCAGGTGTGACCAACCAAGAGTACCTACTATTGGACGGTAAGCGTTCGATTGGCGAGATTATTCAATAATTGGTGTGGTGGTCACTACTCAATGCACATTTGCGTACTTATTTGCCCACGCTTCAATTAAGTAGAAATACTCTTATGCATCAAGAGGTGGCTGCTGCCACCTCTTGATGTTGACTGCATTTTATTTCACAGATCAAGTGTTAGTGCCGAGAGCTTGAGCTGGCGAACACGATGATGCGCTTCGCATTGCTAAACTCACGCTAATGAATACGGCTGTATTGACTACTAAGCCGCAGAAGCCAGCATGCCAGCCGAATGGGGTGCTAACACCAAATTGAAATAATAGGGTCAGTGCAGCACCTATTGCCAAGCCAGCGAAAGCGCCAGCACGGGAAGCGCGGCGCCAGAACAATGCGCCCAGTAGCATGGGTAGTAACTGCACCACGATGCCATAGGCGCCGAGCAGTAGGTCAACCAATGAGCCGGGATTGACAAGGGCAAGTAGGTAAGCCGCAAGTGAGATTAGCACCACGCCGTAGCGAGTCAATTTGAGCGCCTTATTGTCTGGCATGTTGCGAAGTGCTGGTAAGTGCTGGCCCACGTCGCGTACCAGAATAGTAGCGGAGGTATGAGCTAGGTTTGCAGCAGTAGACATGGCAGCGGCCAGGGCGCCGGAGAGAGCTACGCCTATCAGCCAAGCCGGGAAGTCAGCTAGCTCAACTACCAGCGTTAGCAATACTCGATCGGCGGAGTCAAGCGGGCTATCCTCCAACAGTAGAACCCCAGCAAAACCAATAATTAGTAATGGTATCAACAGATAGCTGTAAAGAGGGTAGAGCACGAATACCCGCTTGAGGGTTCGCTCACTGCGAGCACTATAGAATTTCATGAAAATGTGCGGCCACATTACGCAGCCTAGAGCACTTACCAGAATAGCCGTAGAGAAAGCGCCCCAGCCCATGCCGCCTGCGCCGGGCATGGTTAGGTATTCAGGGGCTTCTCGCTGTAGTTCGCGGAACATCTCGCCGACCCCACCAAAGAATTGGTCAGCCGTCGCCAAGCCCAGAAACCACGCCACGCCCACCATCATCACGCCCTGAAGTAGGTTGGTCCAACCGATACCTTGCAAGCCGCTTGCATAGACATAGGCAGCTACCACGCCACAGGCGAGTAAACTGCCGAGCCAGAAGGGAATGGTGCCAGAGGTAGCAGCCTCGAAGAGAAGTCCTGCACCGGCGATCTGAATGGTCAAATAGGGAATCATTGCTAGCACGCTAACCACGCCGATAAATAGGCCTAGCAAGTTGCCGCGGGTTGGGTAACAGGCAGAGAGGAACTCCGCTTGAGTCAGGAAACCATGGAGGCGGCCGAGTCGCGAAATGTAGGGGGCGATCAACCACCACACGATTACGGCCAGTGCCAGGTAGGCGATAATATAGAGTGCTGGAGCTCCTTTGCTGTAGGCCCAGCCAGGTGCACCCAAGAAGGCGAAAGCAGAGAATATCTCCGCTCCGAGAATAAAGAACAGCACCAGTAAACCCATGTGTCGTCCACCGGCCACATACCCTTCCAGAGAGGAGTTTTGATTGTGGCGTGCGCTTAGCCCCACTGTTAGCACAATCAGTAGGTAGGCCAGGGTAATGGTGGTGATCAGCAGTGAATCACTCATCGTCCACCTCCTGCGCGGCATCACTACGATAGGCAATGACCAGTCCCACGAACAGGGCAAACACCCAGGCTACATACCAGAACAGGAAAAAGGGCAAACCGATTATCATCGGTTCAATACGATTCGCTACCAGTGCACCGGGCCAGATCATGGCCAGGGCACAGACAGTAAAGTAAATCAGCATTCCCCTAGAAGGGAGCGAGGGCTGAGTTTTCATGTGCATACCTCGTTTTTATGAAGTTGTATGGTTGTTTCGTTATGCTTTTGTAGAGTTATAAGTAGTTGCGTTAGCCTTAGTCAGTTCGCAACGAGCGCGTTAAGGCCTATCGCTAAAAGCAACCGGCAGCCGGTGGGAATAATGTCGTCATTAAAGTCATAACGAGCGTTATGAAGTGGCGGTGTAGTGTCGCTCTTCGCTGTGCCGAGAAAGAAGTAAGCCCCAGGGCAGCGTTGCAACATGAAGGAAAAATCCTCACCGCCGAGGCTGGGAGCAACGTCGCGTATTAGGGCCGACTCGCTGAGTGTTTGCACAATGCAGGCTTCCACATGACGGGTTTCTGCCTCGGTATTGATCGTCGCCGGAAATATGCGCTGGTAATCGACGTCAATGTCACCGCCATGGGCGATTGCTACCCCTTCACAAACACGGCGAACCATATGCTCCATGCGATCCTGAGTATCAACATCAAGGCTTCTCGCTGTACCGCTGATGTGCACCTCATCAGGAATGATGGCGAAGCCGTCCAGGTCGCCACCCTGCAAACCGCATAGACTCAAGGCGGCGGGCGAGAGTGGATTAATATCACGTGCGACCACGGAGTGCAGGCTTTGAATAAGGGCGCCCGCCATACGAACAGGATCCGTCGATAGATGAGGGTTGACGCCGCCATGGCCTCCTTTGCCGCGTACACGGATATCTAGACGGTCGGTGGCCGCCATGATCGCGCCGGGTCGAATAGCCACTTGGCCTGCAGGTAGCGAAGGCCAGTTATGTAGGGCATAAATCGCCTGCATAGGAAAGCGCTCAAATAGGCCCTCTTCAACCATTGCTCGGCCGCCACCCAGGCCCTCTTCGGCTGGCTGGAAGACGAGATGAAGAGTACCCGCGAAGTCACGATGTTCAGCTAGGTAGCGAGCTACACCGAGCAGTAGAGTGGTGTGGCCGTCATGACCACAAGCATGCATCCGGCCGGGCACTGCTGAGGTATAGCTGTGTTCGTTTAGCTCCTGGATAGGCAGTGCGTCCATATCAGCACGAAGACCAATATGTCGTCCGTTGTCAGGTCGTTTTCCCGTCACGGTCGCAACGATGCCGGTCTTACCGATGCCGGCTTCAAAGGGCAAGCCGAGACGTTCTAGTTCTGTCGCGATGAGCTTGGCCGTTTCGTGTTCCTGAAACCCCAGCTCCGGGTTGCGATGTAACTCGTGTCTTATCTGGATCAGTTCAGCGTGATGGCGCTCGAAGAAGTTTGGATCAATGAGTTCTGTCATAGTCAATTCGCATGGTTGAAGATGGCCTTTTTCATCTTGGTTGTTTCGGTGATATAGAGAAAATAGTTTTTTTATTAGCTTTCCATACTAATATTGGATGGATTGCGGTAGATGTTATGGCTAGGGGCACCAGATGGATTTCAAGCGTTTAAAATATTTCCAAGTAGTTGTGGAGGAAGGCGCCATATCATCGGCGGCCCGTCGGGTACCTCTTGCTCAGCCGGCACTGTCGCGTCAATTGCAGTTGCTTGAAGACGAGGTTGGTACGACGTTGCTGATCCGTTCGCGGCACGGCATTCGGCTGACTGCCGCTGGTGAAGCGTTCTATCGTGATACCCGGCGCTTGCTGGGCGAGTTTGAGCAGGCTAAGCGTAATGCACGACGCATAGCAGATGGTCAGTTCGGTCAACTGCGACTGGGAGTAACCGTCATGCATTTATGGGTGCCGCAGATCATCGGTTTGCTCAATCGCTTTCGTGAGCGTTATCCAGAGGTCACACTGAAGGTAGAATCATTGCTTTCCGGGCCTCAGGTTGAAGCCATTCGGCGTGGCCGGCTCGATGCAGGCATGTTGTTCTTTCCGCCAGAGGACGATAGTAGCCTGTGTTGTCATTGCCTTTATGAAGATCATCTTGTACTGGTCACCAGTGCGACCTCACACCTAGCGCATCACCCTCCAAAGTTTCTTGCTGATCTTAACGACGAGAATTTTATTTGGTTTGACCGCAGTGCTACCCCGGTCTATCACGACAAGCTAATTCATGCCTTTCAGCGAGAGGGCTTCACGCCACATGTGGTGCAAGAGGGAACCGACAATGCGACGATGCTATGCTTAGTGGCTGCCGGTATGGGCTGCAGTATCCTACCGGCAATGACCATGGCTGGAGCGCCAGAAGGCGTAGTGAGCCATCGCTTAGAAGACCTCAATCTGACTTTGCCTCTGATGCTGGTTTGGCGGCGAGATTCGGGGCTGTCAGCAGTACGCCGCCTAATCGAAATTGCAGAAACTGAATCCTTAGCGACGCATGAAATGAAGGAATGAGGTTTTATCCTTCAAAGGCGGCTTTGGCAGCAGCCGGGCGAAAGTCGTCCAGGTTTTTCGCCCCACGTTTGGCGTACTGAGTTAAAGCTGCATTAGCCGCGCCATTGGCTGGGTGCAACGATAGACGATAGTTCACTCACGCATTCACCCCCTTCATGCCCTCCGGTGTATAGCGCTCGCCGATAACCGGAAGGCGAGCAGTGGCCGCCTCAAGCTGTTGCTGCTCATCGGTGGTCAGGGAGATGGACGCCGCTGCCGCATTCTCTTCAAGGTAGCGTAACCGCTTGGTGCCCGGGATCGGTACGATGTTGTCGCCTTTGGATAGCAGCCAGGCCAGAGAGAGCTGCGCAGGGGTACAGCCTTTGAGTGCTGCCATGTCGCCAATCACCTCCGCGATTCGGCGGTTAGTATCCATGGCCTGTTCAGAGAAGCGCGGCAGGTTAGAACGAAAATCGCCTTCGCCGAAATCAGCGTTCTCTTGAAACCTGCCCGTTAAAAACCCTCGGCCGAGAGGAGAGTAGGGCACGAAGCCGATGCCAAGTTCCTTGCAGGTGGGCAGCACCGCTTGCTCCACGTCCCGTGTCCAGAGCGAGTATTCGGTTTGAACCGCCGTCACCGGGTGCACGGCGTGTGCGCGGCGCAGGGTCTCGTCGCTAACCTCGCAGAGGCCAATGTGGGCAATTTTTCCCTCTTTAACCAGTTGTGCCAAGCCCTCCATGGTCTCTTCGATAGGGGTTTCCGGGTTAACGCGGTGAACGTAGTAGAGATCGATCTGTTCGATGCCCAGCCGCTTTAGCGACGCCTCGCAAGCTTGGCGGGCATAATGGGCGCTGCTATCCAGGCTACGCTGATACTCACCAGGGTTGCGAACAATGCCGAATTTGGTGGCGATACGTACGTTTGGCTTATGGCTGGCAAGAAAACGGCCAATCAGCTCCTCGTTATGGTGTGGCCCGTACATATCCGCCGTGTCAAAAAAGTCGATTCCCAGCTCCACCGCTTGGGCCAATACGCGAAGCGATTCGCTATCGTCTCGGGGGCCATAAAACTCGCTCATTCCCATGCAGCCTAAGCCAATGGCGGAAACGGTTAGGTCGGTTCCGAGTGTACGTTTTTGCATGCTATGTCTCCTGTCATTACTTACGAAACCATGGCTCATCAAGAGATCGTGAGCCGTTTTCGAGCGCTTGTTGAAACGTGCAATAACAGCGTGGCACTATCCAATAATGAAAAAAATGAACGATTTCGGTAAGCCGTTTACCAGTTTTGAAAACCAGATGCTCCGCGGGTGGGTCTGGGATGACACACGAGCCTTTCTGGCGGTGGCCCGCCACGGCACTTTGAGCGGCGCGGCAGCGGAACTCCATCTGGGTATCGCGACGCTCTCCCGGCGTATCGAGCGGCTGGAAAAAGCCTTAAAGCTGCCGCTGTTTGTTCGTCAGCAGTCGGGCTATCAGCTTACCGAGGAAGGGGCCGGGCTAATCGAAAAAGCCGAAGCGCTGGAAGCCGCCGCAGCTGCCTTCTCTAGCGGCGGCGCACTCGCTACGCAACTGAGCGGCAGGGTGCGTTTGGCCACGGCTGAAAACCTTGCCACGTCGTTGATTCTGCCTGCATTGCCACAATTTTATGCTCAGTATCCCGGCATCACACTTGAGCTGGTGACCGATATCACCACCGTTAATCTGCACCGCCGCGACGCCGATGTAGCACTTAGAATGGTCAAGCCCGAGCGGGGTAATGTCACCCTTCGTCGCCTTGGCACCCTGGGTTTCGGGCTATACGCCAGCCCCAATTATGTAGCGCAGCGTGAGGCTCACCACGATGCTGGCAATTACGACACCGACGCCTTTATCACCTGGGGCGAAACGCAGGCGCACCTGCCTGCCACCCAATGGGTTGAGCGGGTTCTGCAAGGGCAGGAACCGGCGTTAACCACCACCTCGCTGGCGACCCAGCTAGCGGCGGCGAAAGCAGGGCTGGGGATAGCGGTGTTGCCGCATTTTCTGGCGTTGGAGGCTGGACTGGTGTGTGTCGCTGCGGATATTGGCGTGGATCAGCCCATCTATCTCGTTATTCAGACGGATCTCACCCAATCAGGCCGTACCCGGGCCGTGGCGGACTTTCTGACTGAGCTGGTGGCCAGTAACCGCAAGCGTTTGAGTGGGTGATATAGTCACTAAGTCTTCATTTTTTATCCGACAGGCCATCCATGACACCCACTGATATTGGCAGCGCCTACGATCAGATCACCCACCTCTGGCAAAGCGACAAATTCAATCTCGCTAACGGGATAGAGGCGCACAAAAGGGCGCTTTCGTTTGTGAAGGGCCGAGGAAAGGCACTCGATATCGGTTGTGGGTGTACCGGCCGCTTTATCGACTTCTTGCAACAAGAAGGCTTTACGCCTGAAGGCGTGGATATTTCCGATGAAATGCTGCGCCTCGCTAAGCAGAAGCACCCTGACGTGACCTTTCACCACCAGGATATTTGCCAGTGGCAGCCGCTGGAAAAATACGACTTTATCACCGCCTGGGACAGCATTTGGCATATTCCGCTAGTGCAGCAGGAAAGTGTGATGACCAAACTTATCGGAAGCCTGAATAAGGGTGGGGTACTGATCTTCTCTTTCGGCGGTACCGACGAACCTGGTGAGCATACCGATAGTTTTATGGGGCCCGAGGTCTACTACTCTACGCTTGGCACAAACGGCTTCGTATCCTTATTGATGAAGTTAGGCGCGGTGTGCAGACATCTGGAGTACGATCAGCACCCGGAGTTGCATACTTATTTGATAGTGCAGAAAAGGTAGCGTCGTGCTTTTCATCAATTAACTATTATCAGGACTGATCGTAATGTCCGCCGATGGCAAAAATATAAATAGCTTTGTCATCGAACCGGTAGATCAGCCGATCTCTTTGTGAAATGCGCCTTGACCACAAGCCAGAAAGATTGTGTCTGAGTGGCTCGGGTTTTCCGATACCAGCCGTTGGATCGTCAGAGCGGAGCATTTCTTTTAAGAGTTTGCAGAGCGCTTTATTCAGCTTCTTATCTGTTTCACGCATTTTTTCATAGGCTTCCCACGTACGGCCCTCAAATACCAGTGATCTCATTCATCTGCTCATTATCAGGTTGGTATCCTTGACCACGACTATGGGTATCTAGAGAAGCCGCAATTTGTTGCATGAGGTCTCGGTTCTGAAGCACATGCAGTGTTTCTTGCTCTCTTTCCCAGTCCTCAGCGCTAATCACCACAAACGCCTCTCCGGCACGACGGGTTACCTTTAAGGGTTCGTGCTGGCTAATCACTTGTTCTACTACGCTTTTCAGGTTGTCTCTGAATTTGTTAACACTGATAATATCCATAACGTCACCATAATGTACGGAAATTCCGTACAACTATATCTCACTAGCTCCGACAAGGCCAAGCGCAGCGATAGCTTTATCGCTGCGCTTGGCCTTGATTTCCTGAATTCATAGTTGCACGTGCTGGTAATATTGTGCAGCTAATAATACTTTGTCTGCATGATGTTGCTGTCTAAAAATCTGCTAATGGTCGATGTGAATGGTCAGTCCCTCTTTCCCCATAGCAATATGGTCAGCGAGTATATTTTGCTGATACTCCCCACCATTTTGCCGCCGGAATGGAATAGGGGATTCATTAAAAAGATTTTCGAGGCGTAGACGCCAAGCGGCTAGCTCCTTCGCTACGCTGACTTTCGAAAGTTTGCCGGTGCCATACACGGCATGGGTTGGCAGTACATCCATACCTGGGAAAAACAGGGCGCCGTGGGTGATGGGGAATAGCAATTCCTCCAAGGGGCCATTAATACCTCGGGGTGAATAGTCCTCCGCTGGGCCACCCACCATTACCGACAGTAATGCCCGTTTGCCTTTGAGAATACCGTCTCCATAGCGATAACGATTGCCTTCATCTTTGTATCCGTAAGCAAATCCATAGGCGTACACCCGGTCTATCCAGCCTTTGAGAATGGCGGGCATACCAAACCACCACAAGGGAAAGTGGAATATGACGGCGTCGGCGGCAAGCAGCTTGTCCTGCTCTGCGGCGACATCCTGCGTCTGCTGGTGAGTGGCATAGGCGTGCTGCGACTCTTGAATAAAGCCTAGCCGGTCATTATTTATACGGTTGGGGAAATCGTGCTCATCAAACGTCGCTTTCCAACCCATGCCATATAGGTCTGACTGCAGCACGGTTTGGCCTTGTCGCTCCAGTATTTGTACCGTTTCAGTTACGAACCGGCGGGTCAATGATGTGGGTTCTGGGTGCGCATACACAATCAATATAGTCTTGGACACTCTAATGCTCCTACAGGCGAATTTACTTGGTGGATACGCTAGAGATTGTGGGCAAGAATAAGCTATCAATGAAATTAATAGTTTTATGATCTACTATATAAAATATGGATAATAAAAGGCTGGATCTTAATTTGTTGGCGACCTTAGAGGCTTTGCTTGAAGAGCAAAATGTCACGAGAGCCGCCGCACGCCTGCATCTTAGTCAGCCTGCCGTCAGCGCTCAGCTGAGCCGCCTTAGAGATATGTTCAACGACCCGCTGCTAATCCCGGCTCACCGAGGGATGATGCCTACCACCAAAGCGTTGGAGTTACTTACCCCACTACGTATTGCACTGGATCAGGTGCGAGAGACGCTGATAACGCACCAGCACTTTGAACCTGCCCAAGCGTCGCTGACCATTACGATTGCATGCACCGATTACCTTCAAGCGGTCATTGGATTGGCGGTCATGAACGAATTAAGGCGTCAAGCACCTGGCATTAGAATCGCCATACGTAGTCTGGAGCCACCCAGGCTGGAAGCTCAAATGGCACGGGGTGAAGTGGATCTTGCACTCATGACACCCGAAGAGGCGCCCAAGGTTTTACGAATCAGGCCGCTGTATGATGAGAACTATGTGCTGGTTGGGTGCTGGAATCACTCACAGCTAAGTGAAGAAATGACGATTGAAGAGTATGTCCAGCTCGAGCATGTAATCGTTTCGCTCAGCGGAGGCGATTTTTCCACTCAGGTGGATCAGGTCTTACAAACATTGGGCTATAGACGCAATGTTGTTCTGTCGACATCTTCATTCCTGTTCGTCCTTGAGATTGTTGCTCACTCACGCTTTGTAGCACTGGTGCCGCGGCGTTTAGTTGCCCAGCGTTCCGACCTTAAAATTGTTGAATCCCCCATTAAATCACTGGGATTCAAAGTCGGTATGGTGTGGCATGAGCGCAATCATGGTCATAGTGCGCATCGTTGGGTGCGTGAGCAAATAGCACGCACCCTTTGCGCGAAATAAACGTTGATCAAACAGTCATATTAGCAGCGGTCAGCCTCCAACTCCTGCTTGAGCCACTCTGCCAGTGGCTCGCTGCGGCGGCCATCGGCTTGGCTGGGCAACCACAGGCAGAGACGGGCGGGGGTTTCGATACTTCCCCAGGGGGCAATAAGTCGCCCGTTCTTAAGGTCGTCTTCCACCAATAGCCGTGGCGCGATGGCGATACCCAGGCCTGCCACTGCCGCTTCCATCAAGTAGTAAAGGTGATCGAACCTCTGGCCTCTGCTGAGCGCCGCCTCAAGCTGTTCCAGCGCCAGCCCTTTGGCGGTGGCCCACTGCGGCCATGCCTGGGGGCGGGAAGATGTATATAAAAGCTTATTGGCAAGCAGCGATTCGGGCTTGGTTGCATCGCACTGGGCCGCCAGCTGCGGGCTTGCCACCGCACATATCTGCTCTTCCATCAGCTCGAATACCTCAACACCTGTGGGCCAGGGTGGCTCGGCAAATGCCAGGGTGGCGCTGGCATCCGTTTGCGTGCCCGGCTGCTCGCTTTCACTCACCACCACCTGCAATTTCAGTTGGGGCAGCTCGCGGTGCAGGCGATCCAGACGGGGAATCAGCCAGCGGGCCAAAAGGCTGCCAGGGCAGGCCAGGGTGAAAGGAGCCTCTTCAACATCACGCTTGAGCGCTGCGCAACTATCCTTCAAGCGTGAAAACGCTTCACCAACACCACTCTGCAGTCGCTCCCCGTGCGAGGTCAGTACAATACCTCGGCCCGCTTTGGCAAAAAGTGCTACTCCAAAATGGTCATCCAGGCTCTTTAGCTGGCGGCTGACAGCACCGTGAGTCACGCTTAGCTCATCGGCAGCGGCGGTCACGCTACCCAAACGGGCAGTGGCTTCAAAGGCGCGCAGAGCGCTAAGCGGCGGCATGCTGTGTTGCATGGGACATCCTGCTGATAGTTGACTTAAGCTCACATGTTGCTGACATCTTATCGATTTTTATCCCCACCTGCTTGCGCTATTTTCACTGCATTGTTTTCACTGCAATGTTCGATAACGCATTCAGAGGTCGCGATGAATCAACCTGTAGATGTATCCAAGAGCCTGCCCGATGCCAACGGGCTATTTGGCAGCTTCGGTGGCCGCTTTGTCGCCGAAACGCTGATGCCACTGATTCTAGAGCTGCAAGACGAATACACCATCGCCAAGAACGACCCCGAATTCCAGCGCCAGTTGGCCTACTTCCAGGGTGATTATGTGGGTCGGCCAAGCCCGCTCTATTTTGCCGAGCGGCTGACCGAGCACTTTGGCGGGGCGAGTATTTATCTCAAACGCGAAGAGCTGAATCACACCGGCGCGCATAAGATCAACAACTGCATCGGTCAGGTATTGCTGGCCAAGCAGATGGGCAAAAAACGCATCATCGCGGAAACCGGTGCAGGCATGCACGGCGTTGCCACCGCTACCGTTGCGGCGCGCTTTGGCTTGCCTTGTGTCATTTACATGGGCGCAACCGATATCGAACGTCAGCAGCCCAACGTATTCCGCATGAAGCTGCTGGGCGCGGAAGTGATCCCCGTTACCTCGGGCACCGGTACGCTAAAAGACGCCATGAACGAAGCGCTGCGTGACTGGGTAACGAATGTCGACGACACCTTCTACATTATTGGCACCGTGGCTGGGCCACACCCGTACCCCGCCATGGTACGCGATTTCCAGGCAGTGATCGGTCATGAAACCCGCGCCCAAATGCTGGAAAAGAAAGGTCGCCTACCGGACTCGCTGGTGGCTTGCATTGGTGGCGGTTCAAACGCCATGGGGCTGTTTCACCCTTTCCTGAATGACCTCAACGTGAAGATGATTGGCGTGGAAGCGGGTGGCAAGGGCGTTAAAAGCGGCCTACATGCGGCCAGCCTGAACGGCGGCACCCCCGGCGTGCTGCACGGTAACCGCACCTACTTGCTGCAAAACGAAGATGGCCAGATTATCGACGCTCACTCGATTTCCGCCGGGCTGGATTACCCTGGTATCGGGCCAGAGCACGCATGGTTGCACGAGCAGGGGCGTGTCGAGTACGTCTCTGCCACTGACGATGAAGCGCTGGAAGCTTTTCAGGTCTGCTGCCGCCAGGAGGGCATTATTCCCGCCCTGGAGACCGCCCATGCCCTGGCCGAAGTGGCCAAGCGTGCCCCCAGCCTGCCCCGCGAGCACTTAATGGTGGTGAACCTCAGCGGCCGGGGTGACAAGGACATGATGAGCGTGGCCCATCACCTTGGTGAAAAATTCGGGGTTAAACAGCTATGAGCGCGACACAGGAGAACGTCATGACCCATACCTCTCGTCTTGAATACTGCTTTGCTTCCCTCAAGCAGGAAAACCGCCCGGCGCTGGTCAGCTACCTTACCGCTGGCGACCCGGATGCCGAGACCTCCCGCCGCCTGTTGCACGGGTTGCCAAAAGCGGGGGTGGATATCATCGAACTCGGTATGCCGTTCAGCGATCCAATGGCCGATGGTCCCGCCATCCAGAAAGCCGCGCTGCGTGCCTTGAATAACGGCCAGACACAAGCCAAAACGCTGGAAATGGTGCGCCGTTTCCGTGAAGAAGACAGCACTACGCCCATTGTGCTGATGGGCTACTACAACCCCATTTACTGTTACGGCGTCGAACGCTTCTTGACCGATGCCGCCAAGGCCGGGGTCGATGGCCTAATCGTGGTAGACCTGCCGCCCGAGCACGACGAAGAGCTCTGCCAGCCAGCGGCGCAACACGGCATTGATTTTATTCGCCTGGCCACGCCGACCACCGATGCCAAACGCCTGCCCAAGGTGCTGGCGAACGCCTCCGGGTTTATCTACTACGTTTCCGTTGCCGGTGTCACTGGTGGAAGTGCACCCACGCCAGAACGGTTGGAAGGCGCAGTAGCCGGGCTTCGTGAACATACGGAGCTGCCCATCGCCGTTGGTTTTGGCATCCGTACCGCCGAACAAGCCGCCACCATTGGCCGCTTCAGCGATGCAGTCGTCGTCGGCTCAGCACTGGTTGACTGTATCGAAAATGCCAACACACCTGATGAGGCTGTTGAGCGTGTGCATGGTCTGGTAAGTGAACTGGCGGAAAGCGTCAGGGCGTGCCGGGAGGTAAGTGAGCCGCAAGTTTGCTGATATGGGCACATGGGCTTCGTCCCTCACCGATTAACGCTGTTGTTGGGAAATGTATCGCCTCTGTTTGGTATCAAAGATTGAGCCAAGCCTTCGTGAGCAGCTAATCTAAGCACTTGGGCATATAGTCTAATGCTAATGAAGTACTTTGCTGCGAGCCTAGAGAGGCGATTTTCATGAATCTAACCACGCTGCTGTTGTTTATTCCTGCCTGCTTCGCCCTCAATATGGCGCCGGGGCCTAACAATTTGCTGTCACTGACCAATGCCAAGCGCTATGGTGTTAGGGCTGCTTGTCTTGCAGGTATTGGGCGGCTGGCAGCCTTTGTTGGCATGATTACGCTTGCTGCGACCGGCTTGGCTACGCTGCTTTACACCTCTGAAAAGATTTTCCTAGTCATCAAGGTAGTGGGTGGCCTCTATCTGTTATGGCTGGCGTATCAATTATGGGGTGCCGACAGCACTGAGAGTGTTGACGGAGACACTCAGCCCAAGAGCCTGTTTGAGCTGGCGCGACAAGAGTTTCTGCTTGCCGCCGGTAACCCAAAAGCCATCCTGATTTTTACCGCATTCCTACCGCAGTTTGTGGAGCCCAGCGGCAATGTAGGGCAGCAGTTTATAGTGCTAGGTGCGCTGTTTTTGCTGCTGGAATGGGTAGCGATTGCCGGTTACGCCTATGCAGGCAGCTTTTTAAGCCACTGGTTTTCACGTCCCGCCATGCGTCGTTTATTCAACCGCGCCTGCGCAGGCTTATTGGCCAGCGCAGGAGTAGGGCTGCTATTGGCTAAGAAAGAGTGAAACGTTGTTGCGATTGCTGGATGCTCGTTAAGAACTTTCTTCCTAGCGAGTGATAATTTCTGCGCGAAGTACCTTATCCCCCTGAAGCTCTTACCCATCACTACTTGATGTGCTTTTCCGAGCGCTAGTCGGGTGAATGAATAACCTTTTTTCGCAAACGGCTTGCTTGTCACCGTTTGGTGATATAAAAAGTCACCGGTCGGTGACAACATGATATGTTGGCGACTCATGATGACAGCCTGTCCGTTGGTTAACCCTAAGGGATAGTCCTGTTAAATAGCCCGGAAGATAGTATCTGGGTATCTAGCGAGTTATTGGCGCAAATAGTCTGGAGTAATTCGGAATGGGTGACCGTAAACAGTCCGAACAGCGGTTAATTCGCGCGGTAGGTGACATTGTTGCTAAACAGGGATTTAAAAGGCTGGGGGTCAACGCCGTGGCACGTGCGGCAGGCGTGGACAAAGTGCTCATCTATCGATACTTCGATGGGCTGCCAAATCTACTTAAAGCTTACGGCGAGAGCGGAGATTTTTGGCCGGGGATTGCTGAGGTGCTGGATGATGATCCTGCCGCTATAAGCTCGCTACCCATTCAAGCGCGCTTGGAACGCGTGATCCTGGGATTGCTAAATACACTTCGCGCCAGGCCGCAAACTATCGAGATATTGGCTTGGGAAATGGTGGAAGACAATGCCTTAACCCAGGCGCTGGCCAACACTCGCGAACGCTGGGGGCTAAAGGTGATTGAAGCCATCTTTCCCGATGCAGAAGAGTATTCACAAGATGTATTGTCGCTGGCGAATGTGCTGGTCGCGGGCATTCAGTATCTTATGATCCGTGCCCGTCGCGATGCAGCTTATGGGGGACTATCACTACATACAGAAGAGGGCTGGATGAGAGTTCAACAAAGTGTGTCACTAGCCTGCCGAATCGAAGTTGAACACTCGCTCTCTGCAAGACAGCCAAGCTGATGAAAGCGACGATGGTTGCGGGGTTTGCCCTGATCGGTTTCGTAAGCGTACTGCTCCTATGTATTGGCTTCATCATGGATTTTCGATCCTTCGATCAGACCCAGGGCGGTTACGAATCTCCTTACACTGACTTCACCGGCCAGCCGATACACTGGCAAGAGCTTGATACCACGACAGTGGGCATGGTCCATCGCGGTTATGTGGTAGACGTTCTGATCAACTGCCGCTCGGGTATGATGACGTTTGATGTGTTTGGTATGGAGATCCCGTGGCGTAGCTTTTCTGAACGTGCCTTAGTGGTGCATAAACCACGGGATGCCTGCGAAGAGCGGGGATTCTCACCCAGGTTTTAAGAGAAAACTCTCAGCAGATGGCGAATCTGATTAACTAGTAGCGAGCTAGAAACAAGTGGCCTATTCAGATGCAGAAAGAGACGCCCTGTTGAGCGTGAAGGGCGTTGGCCCCACCGTCATCAAGCTGGAAAAATAGCCCGCAATCTAAGTTAGCCATTGCGAGAGCCCAGCAAGGGCGACAAGAAGCGGTGATATGGTAGCAATACCAAGTTAATAAAAAATCGATTTTTTTTGTTAACTGAATCTTTTATGGCTGAAGTGAACAAAATATTTAAAGGCGAGGCGTGCTGAAATGAAATTCAGAAGCACAAGCGGTACCACTATCGCACTCGCTCAGTTGCCTGTTGTAAAAGGCGCAGTGGCCGAAAATCTTGAAACGCACCTTACCTATATTCAGCGAGCTGCCGTGCGAGGGGCCGATCTAGTGGTGTTCCCTGAGCTTTCGCTGTCCGGCTATGAGCTTGAGCTATTAGAGCAGCTAGCGTTGCCGAAAGATTCAGAGGTGTTCAGCACACTTTCCACAGCCGCCGTTGCCCATAATATCGTCGTGATAGCAGGCTGTCCACTCGTTAGTGAAGGCAAAAAACCGCAGATAGGGGCGGTTATCTGCTTCCCCAACGGCGATCGAGCATTCTACGCAAAGCAGTACCTGCACGAAGGGGAAGCGGTTTACTGTTCGACTGGCAACGAAAGTTATCTATGTACGGTTAACTGTACTCGAATAGCCTTGGCCATTTGTGCAGACTTCGCCAATCCCTCCCATGCAGAAGCAGCCGTCGCCCAGCAAGCGGATGTGTATATCGCCAGCGCGCTGATATCTGAAGCAGGGTACGAGGTCGATGCGCAGCTACTCGCTGCCATGGCGAAACGCCACCAGTTCCCGGTGCTACTTGCTAACCACATTTCCAACACAGGTGGCTGGCAAACCTGCGGTAAAAGCGGCGGCTGGAATGCGGATGGTGAACTCGCGATCACTGCTGACGGCACTGAAGCCTGCATTGTGATTTGCGCTATAAACGGAGGCGCACTCGACGCCTCGCTAGTGACCAATTTACCTATTGAGGAAAGCTGCCCTGCGGGTTAGTCCGTGCTTTATGATGGATGCGCGTCAAGCGAATCCTTCGGTGCCTCGCGGCGGTCATTCATTCCGTAGTCCCG
Source organism: Vreelandella sp. 2A-K22 (assembly GCF_054065485.1). NCBI lineage: Bacteria > Pseudomonadati > Pseudomonadota > Gammaproteobacteria > Oceanospirillales > Halomonadaceae > Vreelandella > Vreelandella sp. 2A-K22. The sequence goes on from NZ_JBSUGC010000005.1 coordinate 154,826, forward strand.
GATGACGGAAGCGACGCGGAGCCGGTAGTCGGCAAAGATATCCTGCCGGCCCGCTTTCTGGACGGAACGGTGAGATTCGAACGTGCGCCACTGCTTCACGGCTTCTTCGTCCCGCCAGAAGGAGAGCGACAGGATCTTTCCAGGATGTGTGAGGCTCTCGAAGCGCTCAATCGAGATAAAACCGTCGACGCCTTCCAGGTGTTGGCTCAGTCCGCTGGCAGCGTCCAGGTAGTCCTGTTTCCGTTCCGAATGCGGTAGCACTTCAAATATCACGGCGATCATAAAACACTCCACGGATAGACAGATTCAACGCCCAGTGTGCCGTCCACCACCTCAACGAAGCTGCGCTCCTCCTTGAGAATAAACTTCTTCTCTTGAGCCATGGTGAAGTTCGCGTGCCCGCCTTCGTCAGACTTCAGCTGGGCACGGTAGGCCTCATAGGCAGCCAGGCTATCGAATGCGATTAGCCCCCAGGCAACATTGTTAGTGCCCTCGTAGGGAAGAAAATAACCGATAAGGTGGCCACCGCACCGGGGTATGATTTGCCCCCAGTTCTCGGCGTACGCCTTGAAAGCGTCGCGTTGGAAAGGATCGATCTCGTAGCGGATAAAGCAGGTAATGCTCATAGGGGTATCTCCTTTGAACGGTAGCTAGGACGATACCGCGTTGTCGGCCCCAGGTGGTTCGACTAGAATCGAACCATGAGTGAAGGCCCTAACATTGTGCGCGTTGCAGCGCTTATCGGCGATAACGCTCGGGCGGAGGTCCTCTCCGCCCTGATGTCTGGTCGTGTGCTGACGGCGACCGAACTGGCGGACACGGCCGGAGTTACCAAGCAGACCATCAGTTTTCACCTTGGCAAGCTGCTAGACGCAGGGCTGATCACGGTTGAGCAGCAGGGCCGACACCGCTACTTCAGGCTTGCGGGGCCGGATATTGCTCACCTCCTGGAGTCGCTGATGGGCCTCGCTTGCCGCAGAGAGGGGAACCGCCTTGTTACCGGGCCACGCGATCCCGCCCTGCGCAAGGCCCGTATCTGTTATGACCATCTTGCCGGGGAGTTGGGTGTTTTAGTGTATGAACATATGCTGCGAACGAACATCCTTCATCAACACCCGGGAGGGCTACAGCTCACTGAGAAGGGAAGGGTGTGGTTTAATCAATTTGGCATCGATACAGACGCGCTTGCTTCTTCAAAACGCTCATTTTGTAGGGAGTGTCTCGACTGGAGCGAGCGCAGGCATCATCTAGCGGGCGCGCTTGGCAGTGCGCTGCTTACCCGAATTCAGGAGCTTGGTTGGGCAAAGCGAGAAAAAAATTCTCGCGTTATCGTATTCAGCGCCCAAGGGGAGAAGTTGCTTTGGGCAATGCTCGAACCGCAGAGTGCGCCATCGGTTTCAGCCCAACAAGCCGCTGTCATCTTTTAAGATTCTATAAAACTGAGAGAAATAATGGGAAAGCTCTTTTCACTGGTTGTATTGTTAGCGCTTGGCTATGCCGGTATCTACTTCTATTACGGCGTTGTCGTTGAACGGGAAGTTCAGCAGCAGTTGGATGACCGCGGCCTCTCTGCAGTTAGCGTGGATAACATTGAGTATGGGGTGCTGGCGCCTATTAACACGACTGCGAATATTGAAGTGAGCGTCACTTATCGCGGCTCTCAGGCGACGCTGGATTTGATAGTACAGGGCCATCCCTTATTCTCTGACGAGGTAAGTGTCGAATTCGACGGCTTACAAGCCCTGCGACTGGGGATCAATTTCGGGCAGTAAGCGGTGCCCACACATGCTCAACACCAATCGAAAGCGCCACGGCCACAAGCAAAGCTGCCATCAGCCAATTAAAGCCCTTAACGATAGCAGGGCGTTTAATACGGCTGCCTACGGCGCTGCCGATCACGATATAACTGCCAGGCGCGCCAGCGGCCAACATCGCCAGCCCTAACGCCCAAACCACTAAGCTAATCCCCTCAATACCCGCCGCAGGAAACTGCAGTGTGGCAATGGGCAGGGTGGCCAAAATGGCTTTGGGATTAAGCAACTGCATGACCAGCCCATCACGATAACTGACTAGCCGAGGGGCGTTGTCTGGCTCGCTTATATCAACACTTGAACGGGCAATCTTGCTCGCGAGATAAACAATATAGCCGCAGCCCAAGGCACTCACCACAATGAGTGCTTCATCATCGATCCAGGCAGCACCCGCCCAACCCAATACTAATAAGTACGCCAGCATCGCAGTACCCACGCCAAGGCAAAACCCAACCGACTGCCTGGCTTGCCCATTGATGCCAATATTCAAGCCAAGCAGATTCACAGGCCCAGGCGAATACATAGCGCCTAGGGCATAGGCGACAATTCCTAACATGGTTAAACCTCTATGCTGGTATTTAGGTGTAAGAGCCTGTACGAAAAGTCGGCGAGCGCAGGCAGTTTTCGTGCAGAGCCTAGCGTGCGATATCACGCTGGTACTGATGGGGCGTCATGCCATAAATTCGCTTAAAGCGGCGATTGAAATGGCTGAGGTCGGAGAACCCATAGCGCAAAGCGACCTCCGTTAGGGAAGCACCTAGGTCTAGCGCCGAGCGAGCCGCATTGATTCGGCAATTAATCACATACTGATGCGGCGTAATGCCGTAATGCTGACGAAACAGGCGTAAGAAGTGGTACTTGGAGATATGCGCCGCTTGGCTGATGTCATCCAGGGAGATATCCGTATCCAAGTGGGCGTGAATATAATCTTTCGCCAGGCCCAGCAGCGCATCGGGGCGGGTGAGCACTTGGTTGGGCTGAGAAATCCCGCCGAGTTGCACGGTTCGCTCAATTACCTGATACAGCGCATTCTCCTGGTCGATACAGCTACCAGAGCGAGAAGTGACTAAGCGTGCCAGTTCCAAAATGGCGTTGCGTAGCCGAACGTCCTGAACAAGGGTGTTATTTGAGCGAAAGTCAGCCGTGTGCTCGTGGCCCAGAGCATCAGCAAACAGGTCATTAATCTGCTCGGGATGCGCATATACCATCGGGTAATCCAGCGAGCGCTCTCCGCCCGGTTGGCCGTCGTGAACTTCCTCTGGGTTGAACAAGATAACGTTGCCCGGTGGGCTACGATGAAACTGTCCGCCGCTGAAGAAATCCTGACGACCCGCCAGGGTCACACCGAAGGCATACTCCTCGTGGGCATGACGGTCGTAGCTGAAATCCTCAATGGCCGCGTGAAGCACCGTTAGCGTTGGCACTTGCTGGCTCTTGATGAATTGAAACCGGCTTGCGTTACTCATGCCGCCCCCTCCTGATTAGTCACACCACCTAGCTTATGCCAACCCCGAGCCCGAATGCTTGTACATAATTGCTAATCGGCTGCGGGGGAAGGAGGCGAGATAACCGACAACGATGCATTGGCATCTATCGCGCTATCGAAAGGTAGCCATGCGAGGGGGGTTAGCAGTTGAACCTTCAGCCATCGGTCGAACGCGTGAGTGTCTCCCATTCACTGATTTCGTCGGCAAGCGCCGACAACTTGCTGCGCACCAGCGCCAGTGCATCGCTTCCCAGCAGCAGATGCTCCGGCGGCGTGTCGCTGGCTATTGCGTCCAGCATTGCGCGAGCTGCCTTTGCCGGATCGCCAAGTTGCTGACCGCTTTTCTCGACGCGGGCATTACGAATCGGATCAAACAGCGCATCGTAGTCGGGGATCGTGCGCGGCGAGCGGGACATCGAACGACCAGCCCAATCGGTGCGAAACGAGCCGGGCGCCACGGCAGTGACATGAACATTGAACGATTTCACTTCCTTGCCAAGCACCTCCGAAATACCTTCCAGTGCAAATTTACTACCACAGTAATAAGCGATGCCTGGCATCGTGATGAAACCACCCATAGACGTGATGTTGAGGATATGTCCGCGCCGACGTGAGCGCATGTATGGCAACACAGCCTTTGTGACGGCAACAGCTCCGAATACGTTCACATCGAACTGCCGACGCATTTCGACCAATGAGGATTCCTCCAGGATACCTTCATGGCCATAACCGGCGTTGTTGACGAGAACATCGATTTCTCCGACGTTTGCCTCTATCTCGGCCACGACACCATCGATGGCATCGAAGTCGGTCACATCGAGCACACGGCCCACCGCTTTCGCCGGATCAAGTGCTTCAAATGCCTGCTTGGCCCGTTCGCTGCGTACCGTGCCGACCACCTGATGGCCGGTAGCAAGTGCTTCCTGAGCCAGCGCCCGGCCAAAGCCGCTACTGACGCCCGTGATGAGTAAAAGTTTGCTGGTAGACATGCAAAATAGCTCCTGTGTATCAATGGAAGATGCACATTACCCCTTTGCATTGCCTTCTTTTAGGCATAATATTCTTATATTATTGCCTATTCTGATAATCCCAGTCGGTATCGCGTGAAAAAAGCACTTTCCACTCTGCAGACGGCTGAACAGCGGTACATGGTGACGCTGCTTCAGGCGCTGGCGCCGGAAGAAGGATACAACCTCACGGCTCTGCCCGACGTACGCATTCTGCGTTCGGATCGTCCCTTGTCTCGTACCCCCGTGCTGTACGACCCCGGTATCGTGATTGTTTGCCAGGGGCGAAAGCGGGGTTATTTCGGCCATCAGGTTTATCTTTACGACGAGCAGCACTATCTGGCGGTCGCGGTGCCGGTACCCTTCACGATGGAAACCGAGGCGACGCCAGAACACCCACTGCTAGCCATATACATGCATCTGGACTTTCAGCTCGCCGCGGAGCTGATGATCCAGATCGACCGCTATCAGTCTCCTGTCCAGGAAAACGTGGCCCAAAGCCTAATGTCCAGCCCCATGGATGCTGCGTTGCGGGTGTCCGTGACACGTTTTCTCGAAACGATGAGCCAGCCGCTTGAGGCGGAGATTCTCGGCCCCGCGCTGGTGAGAGAACTGTATTTTCGCGTGCTCACCGGTGCGCAGGGCATTGCCATGCGTGCGGCGCTGGCAATGCAGGGGCAGTTCGGGAAAATCGGCAAGGCGTTACGCCACATCCACGCGACCTACGCTCAGCCGCTTAACCTGTCGCAACTGGCTAGCGAGGCCGGTATGAGCGTTCCGACGTTTCTTCATCACTTTAAAGCCATTACGCACACTTCACCCATGCAGTACGTTAAATCCACGCGACTGCATCAAGCACGACTGCTGATGGTTCGTCAGAGCATGACGGCTGAGGCCGCTTGCCACGCCGTCGGTTACCTGAGTGCTTCGCAATTCAATCGGGAGTTCAAACGGCTTTTCGGATTGACGCCAGCTGCCGAAACGAAACGGATGCGGGAGAACTTCTCGCTACCGCCTGCTTTCACCAAGTCGGATTATGTCTCGTCGCATTGAGGCTGACCTGAGTTCAGTCACAACGCCGCCATGTGCAGGCTAATGAGCTGCGCTACCAACGCGAATAGCACCCGTCAGCGTTGGCACGTGCTGGCTCTTGATTAATTGAAACCAGCTTGCGTTACCTTACCGCCCCCTCTTGATTAGTCACACCACCTAGCTTATGCCAGCTCGACCTCTTAATGCTTATACATAATTGCTAATCGGCTGTGAGAATAAGCGCTCAGTGTCAGGTTAGTGACCAGATAGATTATGATGGGGGCTAGCTAACCTCGCGAGCCTTTGCGGTGGTTCAAAACTGGCGTGATAATCTTGGGGCTATATGTGAAAAGAAGGGGGGGGACGTGCATCAATTAGCAGCCCAATGGATAGTGGAATTACTGAGAGACAAAAATATCCCTTTTCAAATCTGCGGAGGGCTCGCAGCAAAGGGGTATGGCTCTGAACGAGCGTTGAACGATATTGACCTGTTCGTACCCAGCGAGCACTTTTTGACGGTGGTGCAGGCTGGCCAAGCGAACATATCCAAGCCCGCTACGCACTACTGCGAGGAGGGCTGGGATTTAACCTATGTCCAGTTCAAGTATGAAGGCATCAAGGTGGAGGTTGGCAACGCTGACGGCGCGCAAATTTTTGATGCAGCCAGCCAGGCCTGGGTGCCGCTAAATATAGCGTTTGACCGCTATGAAACTGTTAGTGTACTAGGCCTGGAACTCCCCTTGATGTTGAAGGAGGACTTGATTCGCTATAAGACCGTGCTCTCGAGACCCGTCGATATCGACGATATTCGCGCCATAAGATAGGCAAGCGCCATTTCACCGCCATCCTCAAGCGACGGGCACGGTGCCGCCATCAATCACGTACTCCGTGCCCGTAATAGTGGCTGCCAGCGGTGATGCCAGAAACGCAATCAGGTTGGCCACTTCTGCAGGCTTCGAAGGACGGCCAATCGGGATGCCGCCCAGCGAATTCATGATGATCTGCTTGCCGCCTGCGTAATCGGTACCTGCGTCTTGGGCAATCCGCTCGGCCAGTGCAACGGCGGCTTCCGTCTCGATCCAACCCGGCGATACTCGAACCACACGCACCCCTTTGGGTGACACTTCCTTGGACAAGCTCTTGCTATAGGTGGAGAGCGCCGACTTGGCAGCCGCATAAGCCGTGGTCGACTCGGGCAGGGGGAGTTCACGCTGAATGGAGGTCACGTGGATAATCACTCCATCGCCCTGGGCCAGCATGCCTGGCAGCAGGGCGCGATCCAACCGCACGGCGGGAAACAGGTTGATGTCGAGCTCTCGCTGCCACTCCTCCTCCCCAAGGGCCGCGAAGCCGCCGCCGGGCGCTGATGAACCGCCCAGCACATGAACGATAATATCCACGCCACCCAAGCGTTCGTTGACCGCATCGGCTACCGTGGCACAGCCTTCGGTCGTCGTCAGGTCAGCGGTTACAAACAGCTCATCGGGCAGGTCGGCGGGGCGAGTACGGGCGGTTGTTAGCACTTGCGCGCCTTCCTCGCGAAAGAGTGCCACCGCGGCTGCGCCAACCCCTTTGCTACCGCCGGTGATCAATACGCGTCGCCCGTTCAAATTCAGGTTCATTAGTAGATCTCCAATGACTGGATTTGCGTATCGGCAAGCTGGAAAGCGTGGTCGAGTTGCACCGGGCTGCCGGGGAAGTTACCGGTCACGGTCGCGGTAACCACCATCGTGTTGCCTTGTTGGGAAACACTGACCGGCTCGACGCGATACTCAATCTTGGCACGGGTGGCGCGCAGCCAGGCTTGAATAGCGGTTTGCCCGCGGTGTGTCTCTCCTTCATCAAACACACAGGCATCTTGGGTAAAGCAATCCGCAATGTGGGTGTCATCCGCACCGTTGCTGATGCTGAAATAAGTGGTGATTGCGTCTGGCAGTGACAAGCTCATGGTGGTCATCTCTTACAAGGTAATGTGAGAGAATATTCTGCCCAGGCTGACTCGTTATCAAGAACGCACAAAAAGGTAAGTGGCTTACCCATGAGAAAGATTTATACGCCCACTACCGCCGCAAGCGATGTGGAAAATGTATTAAAAATGCTGGAAGGGCGCTGGAAGCTCATTATTCTCTTTCATCTGTTCGATGGAAAAGTGCAGCGCTACTCCGATTTCGGAAAACTCATCCCTGACATCTCCCAGAAAATGCTCGCCCAACAGCTGCGCCAACTGGAAGCGGATGGCATTGTGGCCCGAAAGGTCTATCCCCAGGTGCCGCCGAAAGTGGAATACCGCCTTACCGAATGGGGGCAAACGCTCTGCCCGGCGCTGGATGCCTTATTGAAATGGGCAGAGCAGAAGGATCACTTCAACAACCCTGACGAGCAGAACGAACAAAATGATGCCGCCACCCAATGAGAACCGCCTGATGCACTACCGCACCATGACCATCAACGACTATGAAGCCGCCATTGCTCTGTGGAGCGAAAGTGAAGGCGTGCGGCTGCGCGATGCCGATTCACGGGAAGGCATCGAAAAATACCTGCTGCGCAATCCTGGCCTAAGCTTTGTGGCAGAAGTAGAAGGAGAGCTGGTGGGAACGATCATGGCGGGCCACGATGGCAAGCGCGGCTATGTTCAGCACTTATCGGTAGCGAATTCTCACCGTCGGTTAGGCATTGCAACACGGCTGGTCAGCCTCTGCATGGAAGCGCTGAAGAGGGAAGGCATCCTGAAATCACACCTGATGATTCTTCCCGAGAACGAAGATGCCCAGAAGTTCTGGGCAAACCAGGGCTGGGCCTACCGATCTGATATTTTGCTCTATGCGTTCGTGAATGGAGATAACCATAACGTTTAGTTTTAGTAGCGCTTTATACGTTATGGGGTTGGATTGACGCACGTGAGACTACACCGGGTCGGTTGACATGGGGTCGCACAAGATATTGGCGATTTTTAAGATAAATACTCAATGTTTCTGAACGTGAGCCGATAATGCTAAACGGTGACTAGCAGGATACGTTCTGTATGAACACTTGCAGTTACCGAGATGGCTTCCACCTGCCCAAAGAAAAGTGCTGCGGGCTTCTACGAGATCTTTCCATGCTACTTCTGAATCGAAGCGTCAAACTGCGGCTTGCCGTGAGTTTAGGCGCGTGCATCCTGATGTTAATCGTCGTCGGTACTATCGGTCTCTACAGCCTCAGCAACACCAACGATGCCCTCAATAGAACCTATGAGGGGAACGTGCTCACCTTGGGTAACCTTACTCAGATCAACCAAGCCCTGCTCGGCAACCGGGTGAAAGTAACGGCCGAACAGCGTGATCGGAATCCAGCATCTGTCATTACCACGAAGCAGGAGGTCGCTGAGAACGACGCTATTATCGATGCTGCCTGGAATGATTACTTTCCTGATCGTGTCTCCGATGATCAAGAACGTGCCATCGCTAATGAGTTTATTGCGTCGCTGACCAGTCTTCGCGCCGGTATTGACGACATTAACGCGGCAATGATCGGCAATGATTTCGATGCTGCAAGAGAGATTGCCACCACCACGCTACGCGCAGAATATCCAAAGGTGCTAACGGCGATCCAGGGGCTCATCGACCGTAACAGCACTCAAGCCGCTGCAAATAACCAACAATCCTCAAGTGATTATGTTTGGACGCGCAATTTCGTTATTGGGGTGATGGCGGCGGCTGTCATCTTCGGAATTCTGCTCGCTATATGGTTGATCCGCGGCATCATGACGCCGCTGGGCAAGGCACAAGCACTCGCCAACGCCATGGCTGAAGGAAGGCTTGATAACGAGATTGACGTCACATGCAAAGATGAGTTTGGTGTGATGCTTCGGGCGTTAAAGAGCATGGAAAGCAAGTTCTCGCAGGTGGTCATGTCCGTTCGTCATAACGCCGAGTCTGTGAATGTGGCCGCTGACGAAATCGTGCTAGGCACTGACGACCTGAGTCGCCGTACTCAGGAGCAGGCCGCAAATATCGAAGAGACCGCGGCCTCGATGGATGAAATTACCTCGACCGTGCGTCAGAACGCAGACAATGCTGCCGAAGCCGATAAACTCGTATATGACGTCAGCCAGCAAGCCAACGCCGGGGGGGAGATCGCCGAGCAAGCCGTCAACGCGATGGAAGACATCAACATCTCAAGCCGTAAGATCTCCGGTATCGTCGGGTTGATCGATCAAATTGCCTTCCAGACCAATTTGCTGGCGCTGAACGCCTCGGTAGAAGCCGCCCGTGCGGGCGAGCAAGGGCGCGGCTTTGCGGTGGTGGCCAACGAAGTGCGCAACCTAGCAGGGCGCAGTGCTGACGCCGCCAAAGACATCAAAAAGCTCGTCGAAGAGAGTATCGGCCAAGTGGACACCGGCTCAAACCTGGTCAACCAAGCAGGTAAGTCGCTTGAAGGTATCGTTCATGGCGTTAAGCGTGTCTCGGTGTTGATGGGTGAGATTGCCACCGCCAGCCGCGAGCAGGCCCAGGGTATCGATCAGGTCAACACCGCCGTCTCGCAAATGGACAGTGTCACCCAGCAGAACGCGAGTCTGGTGGAAGAGTCCAGCTCGGCGGGGCGTTCACTGCAAAGCCAAGCAGAGGCGTTGTTGAACGAGGTGTCGTTCTTTAGAGGAGCGACCAATGGCCAAAACCAGCGCGCGCTACCCGCTACGCCAAGACCGCGCGACAGCCAGCCTCGGGCTAGTAAAGGCTTGCCGACTCATGTTCTCGGTAGTAAAAAAGAGACCGAAGAATGGGCATCTTTCTAAACGCCTGAAGCAACCATGAAGCGCCCAGCCAGGGCGCTTTTTTGTGAGCCGAAAGCCTCCGCAAGAAAATTCTGAGCCTACCGATCTGATATTTTCTTTACTCGTTTGTTAATGGGGATAATTCAAATATCTAGACCAGGACTGTCATAACCTTGTTGGTTCGCCGTCATTATTTGTATGATGGTACGTCTTTCCACGTTAAGCATAGGTAGTTGTCCAATGAGCCATTGATGCCCGCCGTTGCAATAACGGCCAGTCTCCATTAGCCCCTGATCCAGGGGGAGTACTTGGCATCTATGGAATTACCTATGACCACTACCCATCTCACCCTAACGGGTGTCTCCTACGTTTTGTCGGATGGCAGAACGCTTTTCACCGACCTTCATGAGCAGTTCGATGCACGCCCAACCGGGCTGGTTGGGCGTAATGGTGTGGGTAAAACAGTATTAGCCCAAATCCTCGCGGGCCTGTTGCAACCCACCGCCGGCGAATGTCAGCGCTCCAACAGCGTGCATTACCTTGCTCAACAAGTGGCCCAGCCGAAGGGTGCTTCTGTCGCCGATCTCGCAGGTATTCAACCAACGCTAGATGCGCTGGCACGCATTGAGGCTGGCAGCACTGCCATAGAGGATTTTGAGGCCGTGGGTGAGCGTTGGGATTTGCCCCAGCGATTTCGCCATGAACTTGAACGCGGCAGCTTGGGCTATCTTGTGGCCACAACACCAGCCAGCACACTGAGCGGTGGGGAAGCCATGCGGGTTGCCTTAATGGGTGCCATGCTCTCGAATGCTGATTTCCTGATTCTTGATGAGCCAAGCAACCATCTCGACCGACCAAACCGCCAAGCACTCATTGAACAACTGCAACGCTGGCCGCGTGGGCTGATTGTGGTAAGTCATGACCGGCAATTGCTGGAGGCCATGGAGCGTATCGTAGAACTGTCCCCCTCAGGGCTGCACAGTTATGGCGGCAACTACACCTTCTATGCAGAGGCGAAAGCACACGAGCAGCAAAATGCGATTGACCAACTCAATAGACACAAGCTAGAGCGCCAACGCCAAGAAAGGGCGATGCGTAAGCAGCGTGAACGCCAGGAGAAACGGCAGGCCCGCGGAAATCGGCAGGGCAAGGAAGCCAACCAGGCCAAGGTGATACTGGATGGTCAGAAAGAGCGCAGCGAGAACTCCACCGGCGCATTGCGCCAAAAGCAGGCAGCCAGCCGTGATCAGCTTAACCAGCGCGTGCGAGAAGCGGCAAAACAGGTTGAAAGCGAAGCGCACATTACCCTACATGAGATACCCGTTAATCAGGTCGCCAAGCGCTGTTTGGCAGAATTGGAGAGGGTAGAGCTACCCTTCGTCATGGGAGCCACTCGTCACATTAGCTTACTGCTGAGAGGGCAACAGCGCATAGGGGTTGTCGGCCCTAACGGCTGCGGTAAATCCACGCTGCTTCGTGTGCTTGCAGGTCAAATTGAGCCATTATCCGGAACCTGCAAAGTAACCTCTAAAAGCGTCTATCTCGACCAGCGACTAGCGAATCTTGAGCCGGATAAAACCGTGCTCGAACAGCTGCAACTGGCTAACCGCTCAACGACGGAAGGCGAGCTGCGTATGCTACTGGCCCAACTAGGCCTGGACGCGCAGAAGATCACCACACCCAGCGGACTATTAAGCGGAGGTGAACGTCTGAAAGGTGCACTGGCCTGCCTCCTCTACGCCGACTCACCACCGAAACTATTGCTGCTGGATGAGCCAAATAACCACCTCGACCTGCCATCGGCACAAGCGCTGGAAACGCTGTTGCGCAGTTACCAAGGCGCGTTAGTGGTGGTATCCCATGATGATGCGTTTCTGGGAAACCTCGCCCTGACAGACCACCTGATTGCAACCGAACAAGGGTGGCATTTGGAGCCTCAATCCAGCTGAGCTTCTATTGCTGTCTTGTCGATCACCGACCAGACTTCCTGAATCTTATTATCACGGAAGAGGTAGAACGCGTTCTCGCAAAACGTCACTTTTTTGCCGTCCACCGCAAGGCCGAGGAAGCTACCTTTGGGTGTGACATCGAATCGCAACCTGCACGCGACATGGGGTGGATCAACGGTCAAAAGCTCAATGTTGAAGTGAAGATCCGGTATCTGTTCATAATCGGCTTCCAGCATGGCGCGATAGCCATCAACGCCTAGGCGCCTGCTGTTGTGGTGGACATCGTTATGCACGAACTGGTCAAGGTTCGTCCAGTCCTGATTATTGAGGCAGGTGATGTAATCACGGTAGGTTGCTTCCAGGTCACGTTTATTCATCTTGGTTCTCCTTTCCTGGTTAGGCGTGAAGGCATTCGCCAAGGGTATATAGGCTCAGTATCATAAGCAGCCTAAACCAAACCACAGAAGTCATCATTCATGTCGTGCCCACCTTGCCCCAATTGCCAATCCGAATTCGTCTATCAGGATCAAAGCCTGTTCATCTGCCCCGAGTGCGCCCACGAATGGAACCCTTCCGAGGCTGAGGCAGAAGACACTGTGACGGTAAAAGATGCCCACGGCACCCTGTTAGCGGAAGGCGATAAGGTAACGATGATCAAAGACCTCAAAGTCAAAGGCAGCTCACTGGTACTCAAGGTGGGCACCAAAGCCGTTATCAAGCGGCTCTTGGATAGCAAGGATCACCAACTGGACTGCAAGGTCGACGGCGTCGGCGACATGATGGTGACCGCCCATTTTGTGAAGAAGGCCTGACTAGAATCTGAACTTACATGACAACCGTGCCGCCGATGACTGCTAGCCGACATTACCGCTGGATCATTTTGCTGATAGCCACCCTGGCTCAAGCAGCGGCATGCTTTTTCGTTCAAGGCATCGGCGCCATCAGCGTTTATATACAGGCAGATATGGCACTCTCTGCATTTCAGATTGGGGCGCTGGTCTCGGCGGCTCAGTTGGTGCCTTCGGTTGGGCTGTTGGTTGCCGGGGAGATGCTGGACAGGTTCAGTGAGCGTTTGGTAGTGGGAGTAGGCACCCTCATAGTGGGCATTGCGCTTAGCGCTGCAGTGCTGGTTGAGAGTTACTGGGCCATGCTGCTGTTTTTGGTCATCGTAGGGGCAGGCTACAGTGCCGCCCAACCCGGCGGTAGCAAATCGGTAGCCGCTTGGTTTGAAAAATCCCAGCGCGGCTTTGCCATGGGGATTCGTCAGGCAGGCTTGCCGCTGGGTGGGGCGCTGGCGGCGATCATACTGCCAACGGTCGCGGTCACCTGGGGGTGGCGCGCCTCTTTTCTGGTGGGAGGACTGATTGCGATCTTCGGGGCGTTGATCTTCATGCTTTTTTACCGTGCCCCTGGTGGCGTGGTGCCGGTCACAAGAGCCTCTGAAGGTAGCGTAAAAAAAGTCGTCTTATCGCGACTGGGGATGATTCGTGAACCGGCCATGAAACAGATCATGGCGTCCGGCATTAGTTTGATCTCGGTTCAGTACGGCATTTTGATTTTTACCGTGCTCTATCTGCATAGTCGTTTGCAGATGGAGGTGCTGCAGGCGGCGACGTTGCTATTCGTAGCCCAGGGGGCCGGGGTTGCCGGGCGTATTTTGCTGGCGGCCTGGAGCGACCGCTGTCGCTCGCGCTATTTTCCGGTAATGGTGTGCATGGTGGCGGTGATAGTAGGGCTGCTGGTATTGGTTTGGCTGCCGCTACACTCAACGCTCATGCTGAGCGGTTTGATGGCCTGGCTGGGCTTTTTTGGTTTTGGTTGGTACGGCCCTTGGGTAGCTTATGTGGCTGAGTCTGCACCTGCTGATAAAACCGGCTTTGTACTGGGATTGGCTATGGCTATTAACCAACTGGCGATTGTATCGATACCACCACTCCTTGGGTGGCTGTTAGATATAAGTGGCAGTTTTATGGTCGGCTGGAGTCTGCTGATCGCCATGACGTTATTGGGGCTATTAATGACCATCCAGCGGCAAGGAGAAATTAATGAAAGCGATCGTGTTTGACGTATTTGGCACCATTGTTGATTGGCGCTCCAGTTTGATTCACCAGTTCAATGAGCTAGAGAAAGAGTTGGGGATTGAACTGCCTAGTGAAGTGCTGGCTGATCAATGGCGTCAGCTTTATGCGCCTTCCATGGACAGGGTACGCAGAGGGGAAATCCCCTGGACGGTATTAGATGATCTGCATCGAGAAAGCTTAGTCAAACTACTCAATCAACATGAGATTGCGCTAGACAAAGCGACCATTGATCGCGTCAATCACTTTTGGCACCAATTAGAGCCCTGGCCAGATGTTCAGAGTGGCCTACAGCGCTTGAAAGAGCACACCATCATCGCAACGCTGACCAACGGTAATGTCTCATTAATGGTCGATGTTGCCCGTCACGCCAAGTTACCGTGGGATATGGTTTTTTTGCGCCGAGTTATTCGAGCACTACAAGCCTGATTCGGAGGTTTATTTAGGGGCTTGCCGTCTGCTACGCCTACCGCCTGAAGAGGTAATGCTGTGTGCGGCGCATAATGCTGACCTGCGTGCTGCCCGTGCCTTGGGAATGAAAACGGCGTTTATACCCCGTCGTACAGAATATGGCCCCCAACAGAGCAAAGATTTAGAAGCAGAAGAAGCATGGGATTTTGTGGCTGAAGACCTCGTCGCGTTGAGTGAGAGTCTAATAGAGTGAGCCAACAATGCATGCCGTTAGGGCTGGATAGCATTTGTTGAGATAGTGGCAGCTATAGGTATTGAGTGTTTGAGCAGTGAGCTTATCCCCAGGCTTTATTTAATGGTAGAACGAGCAGACGCGCAAACACTACGCGTCTAGTAACATCTTTTTATCGCAAGGAATGCAAAATTCAGTTAGCTCGATTTTTTGTCGCCATCATGTTGTTTTTTTCATATCGGCTCAAGCGGTAGCAACTGATTGGACTCCACCTGATAATCCTGATTTGCTTCAGATCTTACATGAGGCGCGACTGGATATGCAGGCCAAGCGGTACGAGTCTGCGCTGGAAAAGCATTTTTGGTTTCACGAGAATGCAGAGCAAATAGATGAAAGTATCTCTGCAGTCAGAACATCATTTGCACTTTATGACTGGGTGAGGCTCGGACAAGAATATCCACCGGCCATGGATGAACTTCTTCAGGTGAGAGGAGGCCTGATCACTAAGTTGATCAATGAAGAGTATGATCGAAATGCATTTCGCGATCTTGTATCAATAAATGCAGTTCTCAATGAGGATTCAAAGACAACGGAAATCTTTAAACTCCTCGACTCGGAGCAACCAGAGGCTGCCAATAGAGCTTTCAATTTCGCGCAACCGGCGTTGATCAAGGATAAAGAATATGAACTGTATGTGAAATACGTCAATCCACAGCATGACTTTCTACGTATGAAGCATAGCTTTGAAAGCGGCATGCTAAGCGCTAACAACTCAGATTCTAATACTTCTAGATCCGATTTCTATATTAATTCATTTCGCAATAAAGCAGCGACATTAGTTGCAGTTCTTGTGGTTAATGACCGCGAATTAGAAGCAGCCGAAATTTCTACATTAGCGAAGGAAGTGCTTGATGACCCACAATTTCATGAGGAGTTGGAGGATACGTTAGCTGGGACTGTACCTGTTCCTTGGCCTTAAGTTAATAAATATGGCAGCAGGCCGCAAACAACCCCGGGAGGTCTTTGATCAACTTCACTGATCAGCCAGCTACCCCATGCACGACGCAGTGAGCTGTAGTTCATCCAACAGCCTTAGGCAACTCCAGGTGTTTGTATGATCGAATGAGCTATAGGAGTTAATCCTCTGCTGTCAGCATGAAGGCTTCTACAGCAATTATTAGACGTGCTACTTACCTGATTTTTTTACCAAAACGATGATAAGAGTATTTGAAGACCAGGATTTTGAAGCCATAGAGGAAATTTACACCCTCGCCAAGCTAGATGAGTTCCGGTTTGAGCGAGGCCCGTTTGAGCTGATACCGCTTCGGCAAGACGAGGAGCGCCTACGAGGGCTGATGGAATCAGTGATATTTGTTTATGCTGATAAGGGCATTCGTGGGTACGGGGCAGTTTACGAAAATGAGATTCGCACGCTGCTTGTTCACCCGCTTTTTCGCCGCCAAGGCGTCGGTAATCAACTGTTTGGTCATATGATTGCCTGGATCGGAAGACCCGTTACGCTCTGCGTCGCAAGAAGCAACGTGGCGGCAAAAGCGCTCTATCAGCAATATGGTTTTAAAGTGACCGAGGAGTTTGAGGCCTGCTACAACGGTAAGCCGGTGTTAGCCAATAAGATGGAGCAGTCCAGCACTATTTTTGGAAAATCTAGTGCTGACACAGCGTTTTCTAGAAGCCGTACAAGGTAGATATCTGGAGCCGATCCAGTCTTGTTTTTTATACGGCAAAGCCGTATATTTAAGCAATGCTATTCATCGAAACGTCTACGTTCACCAAGCTATAACCGAGTTATCTTACGGATGAGGAGTACCGTGGGCTGCAAACGTATTTGTTGCAGAAACCAGATGCGGGCGACCTTATTAAAGGGTCGGGTGGTGTTCGTAAAGTTCGTTGGTCATCAACAGGTTCGGGAAAGAGTGGCGGTATCCGAGCTATCTATTATTGGAAGAAATCTGACCACGAGATATGGATGCTCACGCTGTATAGTAAAACGGAGCGCGCCAGTATCCCTGGGCACATGCTCAAGCAGATAGCGGAGGCAATCAAAAATGGTTAAAAGAAATCTTGGAGCAGAGGTACTCGACGGCATTAATGAGATAAAACATTTCAAGAAAGGTAGGGGAGCGCTGCGCACTAACGAGTTAGCAGAGCCCTCGCCACCCAAAATGATTCGGTTGAAACTGAACCTATCTCAATCGGCCTTCGCAGGGCTTCTGGGAGTAAGCATACGTACCCTTCAGGACTGGGAACAAGGCCGTAGAGAGCCACAGGGCCCGGCCATTGCTCTTTTGCGTATTGCTGAACAACGCCCGGAAGTCTTTGATCAACTTCATTGATCAGGCAGCCACCCACCTCACGACGCTGTAAGCTGAGGCTCATCCACCACCACCGCGTCACGCAACGTTTCAGCGAAGCTTGCCAGGGCGGGTGTCCAGGACTCTGGTTCGGGGGCGACAAAATAGGTATCGACATTGGCGATGGACGTGGGCAGTTCCAGCGTGTGAATACCGAACCGGTGCTGGTGGGCTTCAACCGTCCCACGGGGCAGCACCGTGTAACCCATCCCGGCAGCAACGCAGCCAAGCATCGCGTCCAGGGAGCCGAACTCAAAGATTCGGCCTGCATTGACGCCGTAGGATGCCAGCAACAGCTCGATACGCTGGCGGTAGCTGCACCCCTGGCGAAACGCCAAGAAAGCAGACGTCAGCAGTTCTTGTGAAGAGGGCATCTTCGTCATAGGCGTTGAGCCTACTAAGACAAGCTGCTCGCTAAACGCTTTGAGCAGGTGGTAGCGGCCATGCTCGAGTCGCCCGGCCACGAAGACACAGTCCACCTGCCCGTTAAGCAACAACTCGACCAGCTCAGCCGTGGGCCCGGTCTTTATCTGGATATCAACGTCAGGCTGCGCTGCGTGGTACGCCGCCAGTATCGGCGGAAGGCGCAACGCCGTCGTGGTCTCCATGGCGCCTATGCGCAGCCGCCCACACGCCTTCTCCTGGCCTTTGAACAGCGACACCGCTTCATCGTGGGCCGTTAGCATGCGCTCGGCGTACTCCACCAGCGCCAATCCGGCACTGGTAGGGCGAACGCGTCCTGCACGGTGAATCAGCTGTACGCCTAACTCTTCCTCAAGTTTCTTGATGTGGGCCGTCACATTGGATTGCACCGTGTGCAGCTGCTTAGCCGCCGTCACGAAGCTGCCTGTTTCGGCCACGGCCATGAATAGTCGCAGTGATTTCAATTGCACGCACCGTCTCCCTGTCAGGCTATCTTTAAACAAGATAGTAACTATCAAAACTAATCGTTTCTAGAAATAGTTCCTCACGCGTAGTCTGGTTGTGTACTAACGCGCTGCCCAACTTGCCGAATGGCGGCACGAAAAGGACACCACATGATGAATCGAACAATCACTACCCGCGATCTGCTGCCCGCCCTGATGACTGGAATAATGGCGACTCTGGCGGGGATTGGCATTGCGCGCTTCGCCTATACGCCGCTATTGCCTGCGATTATTCAAGAGGGTTGGTTTACCGCAAGCCAAGGCGCCTACCTTGGGGCCGCCAACCTGCTGGGCTACTTTATCGGTGCACTCGCAGCTCACTCGCTGAGTGAGCGCTTTTCTCCTCGCTTGGTGATGGCCGCAAGCTTTGCGGGTATCGCGCTAAGCTTTGTGCTCTGCGCCGGGGCAGGTGGTTTCCTCTGGTTCTTCTTCTGGCGGTTGGTGTCGGGCATTGCCGGGGCCATCTTAATGGTCGTTGGCCCCTCGCTGGCGTTGGCGGCCACACCACCTGAAAGGCGAACTCGTGTCGGTGCCATGGTGTTTACCGGTATTGGCTTTGGGGCACTGCTTTCGGCCTTCATCGTACCGTTACTCCTTGGGTTAAGCCTGACAGTCACCTGGGGCACGCTGGGGCTGCTCTGTATTGCCGCTGGCCTCTTGTGCGACTGGGGAGTGGCGCACTTAACCTCACCCATAACGGCTAGCTCGGTGGGTAATAGCTCCACCGGGTATGCGGGTGTAAAGGTCGTTGTGCTGCTTGTCATTGGTGCTTATGCCCTGGATGCGATTGGCTTTGTGCCCCATACCGTGTTCTGGGTGGACTATCTCGCCAGGGAAAACGCCCTGGGCAATCAAGCGGCTTCCCTGCAGTGGGGAATCTTCGGGTTGGGCGCCTTGTGTGGGCCGTTCATGGTAGGCGCACTGGCGCATCGAGTGGGTTGGCAGGGTGGCTTGATGATCGCCTTTGCGGCGAAGGCCGCTGCCGTCTTGTTACCGGTGTTCTCGCTCGCCCTACTCAGCCAGTCGGTTTCCTCGTTCATGGTGGGGGCGATGATCCCCGGCATTGTCGCCCTCACCTCAGGCCGCCTTGCTGAGTTGGTAGGGCCAACCGCCCACAAGAAGCTCTGGGGGCAAGCCACCGCCGCCTTTGCTGCCGCCCAGGCAGTGGCGGGATATGCCATGTCCGCGCTTTATGGCGCTTGGGGCAGCTACACGCCACTGTTTGCCATCAGCGGCCTCATCCTCGTCGCTGGCTTTTTGCTGGTGCTGCTTAGCCGTGGCGTACAGCAGCGTCACTCGCATCTTTCTGCCCAGCAACCTACACAGCAATCTTCAAACCAAGGGAGGCAATAATGGAACTCTACCTAAACGCAACCTCGCCCTATGCGCGCCTGGTGCGCATCGTATTACTGGAAAAAGGCCTGATGGACGCCGTGACGCTAAAGTGGTGCGACCCCTGGGCAGATGATGTAGATCTGTTAAAAGCCAACCCCGCCGGGCGTATTCCCGTGCTGGTAACGGAGGAGGGCACCACGCTTAGCGAATCAATGCTGATTGCCGTTTACCTGGATAGCGTTAGCCCCAACAAGCCGATGATTCCCAAGGCTGGTTTAGGTGAGGTGCTGCACCTGGCGGGGTTGGGTCAAAACCTGATGGATGCCGCGTTCAATACCGTGATTGCCAGAAAGCATTACGGCAATGGAATTGATGATAGCGAGCTGGGGCAGAGGCGTTCGCGGGCCATTCAGCGGCTATTAAAGCAGCTGGACGGTGAGCTTGGCGAAATACAACAGACCTCAACTATCAATCTGGGTCACATTGCCACCGCAGTGGCGCTGGATTATCTCGCCTTTAGGCTGCCAGAGGTGAACTGGAAAAAAGACTACCCGCTGCTTCTGGCATGGCACGCTAGCGTTACTGCGCGAGAGAGCTTTCAGCAGACGGCTTTCTGTTAGGACTTTCTATTAGGAGAAGTGGGGGAGGAAGCGAGCTCAGTGCTGGATCTCAGCCCGCAACTTTTCCACTTCTTCAACCGGCAGTTCTTCAATATCTGCGATCATTTGATCATCCATTTCGGTGCGAGCGATCAGCTTTCGGGCCGCGTTGCGTTTGCCTTCCAAGGCACGTTGCTCGGCTTCCTGACGCCCTTCCAGACGCCCTTCCTGACGCTCTTTTTGCACCAGATTTTCTAAGTTTTCTGCCAACATGTCTTTATCCTCCACCAAACTGTTGAGCCGCTCTAGATTAACTTCTGCACCAAGTCGCTGCAGATGACGTTTAATCCAGCGCGTGATGACCTTATCAATGCGTTCTTTGTTCGGATCCGCTTTGATAATGGCCACAATACGATCAACGGCTAGTTGCAGGGCTTCCCAACTCTCACCGGCGTTTTCGACGCTGAACACACCGCTTAATGGTGTCTGAACTAAGCCTAGCTGTTCATCAGTATAGCGTCCTTCATCGACTAGGTAATAGCGTAGGTGGGGCTGATAAATCTGAAAAAAGTCGGGCGGTTCTGGGGTGATCATCTCGAAGATGTCTAGCGGTGCCGTCCATCGCTCTGAGCCGTTATACAACACGACAGGGAGCACGGGCGGCAACCCTTGGCTGGGCGTGATGATCTTCTGTTTGAATAGTTCGCTATAGAAACAGGCGACGTAGTGCAGTAGTCGAATGGGCATAGTGCGATCCACCGAGGACTGAAACTCCAGCAGAATATACAGAAATACTCGTTGGGTGAGGCCTTTCCATTTCACTTCAACCGACCACACCACATCTTCAATCTTCTCTTCAAAAAGCGGCGTAATGTAGTTGCCGCTGTGGCTCTTCAGGGTGGAGAAATCCATCAGCTTAGCAATCTCAGCAGGCGTAAAGCCTTCGATCAACTGTTGCACGAATTCAGGGTAGCTAAACAGCTCCTTGTAGCCGGTATCATGATGTTTGTGAATGGTGCCCACCATGAGTGCTCCTTATTCAATGTGCCTAAGCGAGTGCATCGCAAAAAACAATATACCTAAGAATAAATAGCGGGGGCTTGGCAAGCAACTGTTGTCGGGTTGGCGTTAGACACTGCCTGCATTTGATATATCCAGCCCTTATCACCCATGCCAGACTGCATATTCAAAATAAGAATATTAAATAATCCTTTTATGCTTTTTAGGAAATTAAGGATGCACTAAAATGGTGCCCTTTCTGAGCCAGGCCGCTGGGCGCCTGCCGCCGTGTTAGGTCAAAGATAGGGATGTCACCATGAGTGAGCCAGCAAGTGATCAAGAGGGGGCGCACTTTAAGCGCAGTATGAAAACTCGCCATTTGGTGATGCTCTCACTGGGAGGCGTGATTGGCACCGGGTTGTTTTTGAGTTCCGGTTATACCGTGCAGCAGGCCGGGCCTATCGGGGCGGTGTTGGCCTATCTGGTGGGTGGCATCGTTGCCTGGCTGGTGATGATGTGCCTGGGCGAGCTGGCGGTGCATATGCCGAATTCAGGCGCTTTCAGCGCGCATGCCAGCCGCTATATCGGCCCCGGCACCGGCTATATGGTGGCCTGGATGTACTGGCTCACCTGGACGGTGGCGCTAGGGTCTGAATTCACTGCGGCGGCGGTCTTTATGGGGCGCTGGTTTCCCGATATCCCCGGCTGGTATTGGAGCGGCATGTTTGCGGCGATTGTTTTTGGCGTTAATGCGTTTACCTCGCGCTTCTTTGCCGAGTCTGAGTTCTGGCTCTCATTGATCAAAGTGATTGCGGTGGTGGTGTTTGTGCTGGTGGGCGCCGTGGCGATTATTGGCTGGGTGCCGTTGCATGATGCCGCTGGTACTGAGGTTGCCTCGCCGGGCCTGTCAGCTTTATGGGGTGAAGGCGCCATGCCGCCCAACCTGCTGGCCATTGGTACCGCCTTACTGGCAGTGATGTTTGCCTTTTCCGGCACCGAGCTGATTGGCATTGCCGCCGGAGAAACGGTAGACCCGGCCCGCAATGTGCCCAAAGCAATCCGCGCGACCCTGTGGCGATTGATCCTGTTTTTTGTCGGCACCATCGTCGTGATAGCGGCGCTGTTACCCCAGGATCAAGCCGGGCTCAGTCAAAGCCCCTTTGTGGCCGTATTCCAACGCCTTGGCGTGCCGGGTGCAGCCGATATCATGAATTTTGTGATCATCACCGCGCTGCTTTCGGCGGCCAATTCCGGTCTTTATGCCTCGTCGCGCATGCTATGGACGCTCGCTGACCAGGGCACCTTGCCCAAGTCGCTTGGCCGCCTCAACAAGCGTGGCATTCCGATGAATGCCCTGCTACTCAGCATGGTCGGCGGCCTGGGCGCGCTGTTCTCCAGCGTGTATGCCCCTGAAACCGTCTATTTGGTGCTCGTCTCGATTTCCGGATTGGCCGTGGTGGTGGTCTGGATGGCGATTGCGCTTAGCCAGTTTAACTTCCGGCGCTACTACCTCCGTGAAGGCGGGCTACTGAAGGATCTGGTTTATCGCACCCCGTTCTACCCCTGGGTGCCGATTATTGCTTTTGCAGCCTGTCTGGCCGCGTGCATTGGCATTGCCTTCGACCCGCATCAACGCGTTGCGCTCTATTTCGGTGTGCCTTTCATTGGCCTGTGCTACCTGATGCACTTTGTGCGCCACCGTTCGGCCTCCCAACGTTCTGAACATTCGCCCAACGCCGTTAAGGAAAACGCCGTATGAATGAGTTAAATCCGATCAAAGCCCTGTTGGCCGACGTGCCCTTTATGGTCATCGACGGTGCCTTGGCCACTGAGCTGGAAGCGCTAGGCTGCGACCTCAATGACGCCCTCTGGTCGGCGCGCTTGTTGGCACAGGCCCCGGAGAAGATCCGTCAGGTTCATCAGGCTTACTTTGAAGCCGGTGCCGACTGTGCGATTACCGCCAGCTATCAGGCTACCGTGCCCGGTTTTATGCAGGCGGGGATGACGGCAGAAGAGGCGCGGGAGTTGATTCAGCTATCGGTCACGCTGGCGCAGCAAGCGCGGGATGCCGTCTGGCAGCCCGGCCAAACCGACCGTCCCAAACCACTGGTGGCCGCATCCGTAGGCCCTTATGGCGCTTATCTAGCAGATGGCAGTGAGTACCGAGGCGGCTATGACCTGGATCGTGCCGGGCTGGTTGAATTTCACCGCGAGCGTTTTGAACTCTTGCTGGCGGCGGGGGCGGATCTACTGGCCGCTGAGACTTTGCCCTCACTGGAGGAAGCGCTGGCGATCACCGATTTGCTAGCTGAGCACCCAGGCGCTCAGGCCTGGATAACCTTCTCGGCGAAGGATGGCCAACATATCAGCGATGGCACGCCGATCGCAGAATGTGTGAGGGCCCTGGCCAACTGCCCAGGCGTAGCGGCGATCGGTGTGAACTGCACGGCCTTGGCCCACATTGAATCGCTGATTCAGGCGATCCGACGTCAGTGCGATCTTCCGGTGTTGGTCTACCCCAACTCGGGGGAAGTGTACGACGCGGTAACCAAAACCTGGCACCCGTCCCAATGCGATCATACCGGTGCCGATCTTTCCGGATTGGTACAAGGAGTTGAGCATTGGCTTGAAGCAGGCGTGTCAGGCATTGGCGGCTGCTGCCGAACGACACCGGAGGATATTCAAGCGCTGGCCCAGTGGCGCCGGTCGCGCCAGATTGTTTAGGCCTTAATGCTGAGTCTCTGCCCGTAACTTTTCTACCTCTTCGACGGGCAGTTCTTCGATATCCGCGATCATCTGATCATCTGCTTCGGTGCGAACTTATAGTGTCGGCTGATAAAGTTGAGCCTCGCTTAGTGAGCCGCTTTCCAAAGCGCGCTGCTCAGCTTCTCGACGCTCTTCTTGACGTCCCTCCTGACGCTCTTTTTGCACCAGATTTTCCAGGTTTTCTGACAACATATCTTTATCCTCCACCAAACTATTGATCTGCTCCAGATCCACCTCATGTGCATGGTGCGATCCACCAAGGATTGAAACTCCAGGAGAATGTATAGAAATACTCGCTGGGTGACGCCTACCTGGGCACACCGCTCATTCGAAGCCGCCTTTCGTTCCCAAGCATTAAAGAACAAGTCACATGGACAAATCATTCTTCGGTGCTAGGCTGAATACTAAAATATTAATAACACCATAATGACACGGCTCATGCGCAGAGTGCCCACACGGCACGCACTCTGCTGAATTCCACCTCACCATACTCCCGCATGATCGTCGAGAGTGAGTGAGGAGCCATCTCCCTAGAGTTGACCAGATTCGAATGAATAGCGTACGGCTACGTTTCTTACCTTAGGAAACAGCGACAAAAATAGCAGATCAAGAATAACAAGGGGGAGTTGAAATCATGCCTACCCAACAACCGAGATATACCCCTGCTGTACTCAAAGAGCCTGCAAATTACGGCGTTCTTGAACAGCTGGCGGGAACCTGGGTTAACTACAACCCAGACAACAAAACGACCGGGTGGGGATTACATACCACTTGCCTGCCTTCCCCAGGAACCAACTCCGAAACCATTCCCGGCAAGTTTCATTTTCTCTGCCAAGACTATAAGGAGGAGCTTACCTTTACGTTAGTCCCCGGCGGAGTACGCAACCGCGGTGGCGCCAACGAGCAGTTCAGCGGAGCGGTAAAGTACGAACAGAGTATTCATGATCTCGATGGCAACCTGCTTCATGACGAAAACGGTATGTACCTCTGGTTGAGTACTCTTTACAACCATCCCGCCGACGACGAATCCATCATGACCGATATCGGTTATCCCGAATTATCGGCGGGCGCCGGCTCCGACGGCCCGGTGTATGTGCCTCCTTATACGGTCTCCCGCAGCGGCACGATTCCCCATGGCAGCACTGTGTTGCTGTTGGGTACAGACTCCGAAAAGAAGGGGAAACCGGAATTTCCCCATGGCACAGCCGCCTGGGATCCCAATCACCTGGCCATCTCACCAAGTATGGGGCTGGCAGGCACCACCGCTGACACCCCCATCAATCTCGATGAACCGGCGCCGCCCTGGGTTCACGACCCCAGTCTTGCGGAGAGAGATCCAAGCGGCAACAGAACCTACACACAGCGCATTTTGGCCGACGATCACTACCCCTATTCGGTGCGTCCCGATCTTCGCTTGCGCGATGCCATTCAGGATCAGGAGATCAAAAGCTTCGTACTGATTGAGATGCGCACCCGGGAGGCCGGCGGATCCGAGGGTGGACTATTGAACACCCCATTCGTAGAGCGATTCGCTCGCGTAACCGAGATGAACTTGCGGATGTGGATTGAGACTGTCTTTGAAAACGGCCAGGAAGTTCTTCAGTTGCAGTACGAGCAGATTCAGTATTTTGAATTTCAATTCGGCACTGATGGCGGCACGACCCGCTGGCCACACATTCAGATCAACACTTTACGCAAAAAAGCGTAAGAGTACGCCTGGCCGCACGGGGCCTCGACGCTGTTAATGACGGCAGGCGTCGGATTCCCACCACCTGCCGCGGAAACAGGCTAATCGGGGTAACGAAACATAAGGAGATGAAAACCATGGCGCCATCAGAAGCAGCGAGAGAGAACGTTTCACCAGGCCTGTTCGATAGGCTAACAAGCACCAGCGAGCCCGCATTGCAGGATCTCCAAGAGGCGGCGCAGCTCGCTTTACAGGTGGAATTTACCACTATACCTGTCTACCTCTCGGCACTCTATTCCATTTCAGACACTGGGAGCCATGTCTACCAGACCCTGCGCAGCGTTGCGATGGAGGAGATGTTTCATGTCAACCAGGCGGCCAACATCATCGTTGCCTTGGGCGCGCTGCCCAAATTTACTGGCGATGCGGTTCCTACTTTCCCCGGCTATATGCCACAGGCCAACCCGAAGACGACCCCTATGGTCGGCCTGTTTCGTGCATCCCCCGATGTATTCGCTAATGTCTTTGCCGCCATCGAAAGCCCGTCGCAGTACGGCGCGCCTCCTCAGGGCGACAACTACGACAGCATCGCGCAGCTGTACGGCGCCTTGGTTGCGGCGGTGGATGCCTATCCCGGAAACCCCTTCAGTACAACCGGTGTTCCTGGTCGGCAAAGAACCAATATCTATCTCGGCAAATTTGGCGGTAATGTCAACGAAGTGATGGACAAGGAGAGCTTCCACGCGGCGGTTAACGAAATCGTCGAGCAAGGAGAGGGAACCGTTCCCCCTGAAAAGCCTCTGGTTCCGGTTGAGAGCTTCGGTACTTACAACCACTATGGCAAGCGTACCGATGGCACCTACGGGCCCATCCTCGGCACCCCGTACGAGCTGAGTCATTTCCTCAAGTTCCGCGAAGTTTCACTCGACAGCGCCAATTTCCCGGCGACGCTCCCCATCATCTCCAATCCCGATAGCAGCGACTACACCAACCCGCAGGCCAAGCGGCTGTCTGACAGCTTCGATGATCACTACAGCCTGATGCTGCACGCCTTCGAAGCCACATTCAAGGCTGGCGACTCCGACCCTTATTTCAGTGTCGTCCTTTCAATCATGCACCGGGTGCTGCCGCATCTTGCCCGAGCGTTGATGTCTACCCCGGCCTTTGCCGACGGCGACAGCTCCGTTGGCCCCAATGCCGCACCGGCATGGCGCTACAGAAGCGATACCAATCGCACCTTTGGGGAACTGACGCAGGAGCTTGAAGACGAGCTCGATCAGCTGTCGACATCACCCAGGGAAAACGCATTGCGCACGCACCTTAAGACAGCCTTGGCAGGCGACAAAGAGATAGTGACGTCAGCCAAAGCGCTGGGCTTGTAATGGGCTAACGTTGAAAGGAAATCATCATGACTGACTACAAAATTTACCCGCCTATTGGCATTGCCCGTGTGGGGAACGCGCCGGAAAAATGCTATATCGGCCCCGAGACATATCGCGGTCTGCCCATTAACCTCGACGGAAGAGACTTCACCCAGGATGACTTCCGGGATGAACAGGGACGCATGTGCCGCCAGGCTGCGCGCTTTCATATTTTTCACGGCGACGAAGAGATCACCCTGGATACGCCCGGAGTAAAGACGATCACCTGGACCGTGCACATGGCGAACAAGAAAGCCAGTTGGTATGAGTTCGCCACCAACGAGGGAGAGCAGGGCTACGCCAGCAATCACCCCTTGCGCAACGCCGATGTGGAAGACCGACACCGCTTGATTATCGACCCAGGACCACGCCAGATAAGCGGCGCCGATGCCGGTCCCGTCCCCATGGACCGCAATACAATTCCCGAGGGCTATAAGGGCGCAAACTTCCCTACGGGCATTCTGTATCCAAACCGGGAGTGTATCGACACCTTAGGAGAGCTGCGTACCGACGCAGCCGGCCGCCTGCTGGTGTTGGGCGGTTTGGGTGTTTCCGGAACCGAAGATGAAAGCGCCGTGATCAAACAGTACGCTAATAATGATGGCTGGTGGGACGACACCGGTGACGGCCCCGTCAGCGCGGTAATCGAATGGGACAATGGCGGCAGCCATCCGGCTGATCCGGCCTGGGTGTCTGTGGCGCCGCCTTCCTATGCGCCAGAGATCGCCAACCTGGTAACGCTCTGGGACACCATCTTCGACAGCGCTGTGCGTGCTGGACACAACCCACAGATAAATAATCAGGGCATGTGGCAAAGCGGATCCGATGGCTACAAGCCCAACTTCCAGAGCGAGATAAAACCACTACTGGAACGGGCCACCACCTACGCCTGGGTTGCGGCAATCCCTCCCAAGCCCCACAGCTTCGACATGGAGATGCTGGGGGCGGTACCGGATCATGAGGATCACTACCGTGGCCTGCGCAATTGGATTCTGGATGTTCTACGACCACCGGCAGCTGAGAACTCCATTATCTCCGGGCGGGGAGCCACCATGATGCCCTACCTAGCGGGGGACAACTGTCTTATCGGTGGGACGTTTACATCCACTTATCTACGTTTGACAGATACCCAGTTCTTCTTTGTTCAACAGTGGGCGGCGGGGCACTTTGTCAACGAGCCTGTTGCCGATAGTGGCCCTCAATCACTGACACGCAATGTGCTGGAAAACTGTGTAGGAGGTGCATTTTCTCCCGGTATCGAGCTCACCTGGATCACCCGCAATCGAGCCATCTACAATCGTGACGACCCTTTCCGTATCAACACCGCACCGCCCACCGAAGGGCCACTCAACCTGGGCTTTACGCCTACTGCGATGGAGCCCGGGGATCTCACTCGCTACATGGCCATACCCTGGCAGGCAGACTTCAATGAGTGCTCCTCACAACCCATCGGTGAACGAGTTTTGTGGTGGTGGCCCGCACAGCGGCCTGAATTCGTCTACCTGGAGCCGAAACCCCAGGGAGTACGCCAGGCGACTATGCCGATACCGGATGAGCAGACGGGAGGGCAGGTTGCCTGGATCGGCACCGATTTCGATCAGATGCGGGGAGATTTCATCTCCTTTGCCGACGACGTACAGATGGTGCAGTACTGGTCGCGACTGGGGTTCGTGATGGAAAAAGAGGTTCAAGGAGAGCGCCGCTTTGTAGAGGTTGCACGCACCTTACCCCGACCCTTCACACCGAATGGCAACTGACTTCGATCTCGTTATCCTCGGCGCTGGCCCTGCAGGTTGCGCCACGGCTCTCGCCGCGATAGCGGCGGGAGTCGAGCGCGTGGCGATACTGGACAAGCCCGCCCGGCAGGCCTTCAAAGTGGGGGAATCCGCGGCGCCTGACGTAGTCGCTAAATTGAGGCTACTGGGTATATCGAATGACCTTGGGGCGAGAGGGCATCGACCCTACTACACCAATCTCTCCCTATGGGCAGGAGAGCGCAGGTTCGACGATTTTCTCCATCGCTCGACAGGGGATGGCTGGCATCTAGATCGGGAGCGCTTTGACGAGGATCTGCGTCAAGCCAGTGGTGAAAAAGGCGCGCAGCTACTAACGCCTGCGGTGTTGGAATCTCTACGCTGGGATAGTAGCGAGTGGCAACTGCAAATAACGTATCAAGACAAACAGCACCTACTGAGTTGTCGTTACCTCGTCGATGCTTCCGGGCGCGGAGCTACCCTCTGCAGGCGACTGGGGGTAGAGCGAAAGCGTCTCGACGATTTGGTGGCGGTGGCGTGTAAATGGCCTAATGCCGGCAGGCTGGAGGGCATAACCCTGGTGGAATCGGTTGCTGACGGCTGGTGGTACGCTACCGGTTTGCCAGATGGTTCAGCACTGTTGGCGTTGATGTCGGATGCATCCGTTGTGCGCCAGAAGGGGTTGCGAAATAGCGAAGCATTCTATGCGCTCTGGGGCCAGACAGAAGAGCTACAACAGTGGCTGCAGCCTTCTCGCCAGCACGCACTCTCGCTTACCTGCTTTGCTGCATACAGCGGTTTTGTGACCCAAGCAGCTGGGCCGGGCTGGATCGCAGTGGGCGATGCCCTGGCTGCCTTTGATCCTTTGACCTCTTCGGGAATTTCCAACGCACTGGGCGACGGTTTGGCAGCGGCACCGGTAATCACCGATTGGCTGAACAGGCATGACCTGCAAGCGGCAGAACAGTATGCGCTTCGCGCAAACAGGGGAATTAACCGCTTTATCAAGGAGTGGCAAGGCCAATATAGCTTGGAGCGGCGGTGGTCGGATCATCCATTTTGGGCTCATCGTCGTGAACTTGGTTAGAGAGGTCGATGCACTGGCCAATCAGGCGCACATAAGTCGTGAAATGCACTGTTATCGGAGATCGATGGTCGCTGCTTATTGTACGAGACGCTTTTGACGGCATGAGTCGATTCGGTGACTTTCAGCGCAGCCTGGGCATGGCTCGCAATATTCTGGCCGAACGCCTGCGTCGGTTAGTTGAAGCGGATATCCTGGAAACGCGGCCTGCATCTGATGGCACGGCCTATCAGGAATACGTGCTGACAGCCAAGGGCGAGAGTCTATTTCCTGTGGTGGTTGCTCTGCGACAGTGGGGAGAGCGCAACTTGTTTTCACACAGCGAGCAGCACTCCCTGCTTATCGACAAGTCAACAGGGCAGCCGGTGCCCTATATGGCCCCTCAGACCGGTGATGGCGATGTGCTGGCCCCAGACGACACGATAGTAAGAAAAAACAATGTGCTAGCCAAGTAGTCATAGCCTGAAACTGTGGGTGACATCGGCTAGGGGGTAAAGCCTTGTGACTTCATTACCGCGGAAAGCGTGGGGAAGTCGGCCAGCTATCAGCACCGATGTGATGCTGTTCTAGCGCCCAACCGTTAGGCGCCCAACTAACGATGAGACTCGCCTCGGGAGCCGTTAGCTCTCAGTGTTTATCTTCTCGATGCCGCTTAACGATATCGTCAATCGATAATCCCGTTGCCTCAGCAATCTGCTCATCAGTAAGCACACCAAATGCCAGCAAATGGCGAACAGTATCACGCTTGCTTTCTAAAACACGCTGCTCAGCTTCACGCCTGCCAGACGCTTTTTTTGTACCAGATTTTCTAATTTTACTGCCAACATATCTTTCTTTTGCATCAAGAAGATCCCCGTGAATATCTTATGCATAAATTTCACAAGAGTCAGAAGAGAGAGTAATGCTGGATCTCAGCCCGCAAATTTTCCACTTCTTTAACCGGCAGCTCTTCAATATCCGCGATCATTTGATCATCCATTTCGGTGCAAGCAATCAGCTTACGGGCTGCATTGCGACCGAGGGGTTGTTCCAGCGCGCCATTATTCAAAGCGCGCCGCTTGGCATTAGCCGTGGCCGGGCAAGGATGTATGCCAAGATGAGCCAGCAGGCGCCCACGGTAAACGACGATGCACCGCTTGATGAGATTTTGCGCCTACAGACCCAGGTAGCGGAATCCGTTCGTGGTTTTGGCCTAAAAGCGGCTATGCCGTTTGGCACCCAGTATGGCCACTACCCACTGTCCAGTGAAGCCGAGACCGATGCGGACTGGCGTCGCGCGTAACGGCCAGCTTGCGGCTACCGGCCACATCGAGCCTCACGTGCTTGAGTGGTGGGAGGTGAGCTAGTTGGCGACAAGTTCCTTCGTTTTGTGGAAGCGCCATCTGTGATCGAGAGCGACTGTACTCTATAGAGCAGGGCCGAGTGGATGGGGTAATGTCAAAAGCGCGTTCTCATGAACGCATTTGCCGACTGGCACCCGGCGGCTGGCCGGTGACGCGCTTAAAAGCACGACTGAATGCCGCTTGAGAGGTATAGCCGAGTCGCTGGGCGACAACATCGATGGGCACTCTTTCGTGGGTTAACCATTGACTGGCAAGACGCATCCGCAGCTCCGTGGCATAGCGTAGGGGCGGCATTCCGATGGTGGTTTGAAAGCGTTGTGCGAAGACTGAGCGAGAGACATGAGACTCTGCAGCCAACTCTGCAACAGTCCATTCACGGCCAGGCTGGCGGTGCAGCGCCAGTATGGCGCGAGCAAGACGCGGATCACGCAATGCGGCAACGAGACCAGAGGCGTTTTCACAGCCGGACTCGATCCAGCCACGCACGATCATTGCTGCCGCCACCTCCGCGAGCCGAGCCAGAATACCTGCAAAGCCGATTCGACCGGCGCAGATTTCGCGTTTCATTGAGTCGAGAATGGGCAGCAAGCCAGGGTAGCGATCCGCCTGCGTGTCAGCCACCATGAAGATTGGCATCAATTTACCCAGCCCCTGCATTCCGCCGAGGTCGAACTCCATGCAACCGTAGAAGATAACTGCACTGGGCGTAGAGTGCGTACTGGGGCAGGTATTTACCCCGCTAACGGCTTCGCCAAGGGGCGCGGCATCGAACTTATCGATGCTCTGAAATGAAATCTCCGCATCCGATAGAAGCTGATGTCTCCCACCTTGAGGTATAAACACAGCGCTTCCCGCGGACAGCTCATGCAACTCACCATCACCCGTACGTAAGAAGGCAGTACCAACAGCCTGGAAGTGGAAGTAGGCGTACCCTGGCTTTTCTTCGAAGCCTAGGCCGAAAGCTGGGCCTGTCTGAATGCGACGGTATTGGACGCCACGCAGGCGCATACCGGTCAGCAGTTCGCTGATCAGATCAGACGATAGGGCAAATTTGTCTTTCTCCGTCATATTAGGTGTTTCGGTCAAAAAGTTGAGGTTTATGATCATAGATCATCCTGGGTTTGAACTCTAGACTTCCGGCTACAACTGTTTTCTAGAGATTTTTTGAGATGACCAATGATGTTTGTGATACCGGGCAAACGCCCAATGCTAGCAATGCGTCTGTTTTAGAGCCTGCGGCACCTGCGTGGATGGCAGTGTTTTCGCTGGCAATGGGGGTATTCGGGTTGCTGACGGCGGAGTACCTGCCCGCTAGCCTGTTGACGCCGATGGCCGCCGATCTTGGTATATCGGAGGGACTGGCGGGTCAGGCCGTGACGGTGACGGCAGTAGCGGCCTTGTTCGCCGGGCTGTTGGTGCCAGCTTTGACAAGTAGGCTTGACCGGCGCGCCGTCTTGTTGGCTTTCACCGTGATAATGATCGCTTCTAACCTGCTGGTGGCGTTGTCCCCCAATCTGACCGTATTGCTGGTGATGCGCATTCTACTGGGCGTCGCGTTAGGCGGTTTTTGGAGCATGGCGGCAGCCGTGGCTATGCGGCTGGTGCCAGCACATTTGGTGCCGCGAGCACTCTCCATAATATTCAGCGGCATCGCTATCGGGACGGTGGTTTCTGTGCCGTTGGGCAGCTACTTGGGTGGGCTATATGGCTGGCGCAGTGCATTTTTAGCCGCAGCGGCTGTTGGAGGGCTAACACTTGTCTTCCAGTTGTTCACGCTGCCCCGTATGGCGCCACGCAAGATGATGCACACTGCATCGGTTCTGGAATTGCTTCGTCGCCCGGGGATAGGGATCGGTATGATGGGCTGCGTACTCGCCCATACGGGCCAATATGCATTGTTCACCTATATTCGCCCTGCGCTTGAAAGCGTAGCCGATATTGATGTTGACGGTCTTTCTCTGATGCTCTTGGGTTTCGGTATTGCCAACTTCATCGGTACGCTGCTGGCCGGCTGGATGATGGAGCGTAGCCTGCGCGCTACTTTGGTACTCATGCCTGCGCTCGTGGGCTTGGCGGCATTCGGTATGATCTGGCTACCCGTCAACGGAACAGGGCTGATGCTTTTAGTGGCCCTGTGGGGCTTGGCCTTCGGCGGCGTGCCTGTTGCCTGGTCAAACTGGGTAGCCCGTGCCGTCCCTGATCAAGCGGAGACAGCGGGAGGCATGGTGGTCGCTGCGGTGCAATCCTCAATAGCTACCGGTGCTGCATTGGGTGGTATTGTGTTCGGTTTTAATGGGGTCACAGGCGTTTTCATTACTGCAGGCGCGGTGATGCTACTCGCTGCACTTGTGATCTTTCTGCGAGTTCGAGTCGAGCTGCCGCAGCACGGTGCGACCGCAGACCCAGTACTAGACGTTTGAATAACTTCTTAGACTAGATTTGCTTCGGGTTGGGTCATTACTGACAGTGTTTGGAAACGCCGGGAGGATAAAGTGTACGATTATCGGCCGCGAAGGTTAACCGATGCCCATCAAGCCCCACCGGATCAATAGCGATGATCTACCCCGGCACTTTCTTCGCCCAACCCGCTCACGTTAACTTTGCATGCCGTTGAGTGGCTTTACTCAGTCGAACGAATAAAGGCTTTAACGGAAGGAGATAAGTGGTGGTAACCCAACACGAGATCGAAGTGAGCTTCCGAACCCGGTAACGAACGATAGCCGATTCGGTCTCCCTGAAAGCCACTCATGCTTTCGGGAACAATAGATACGCCGCCTCCGACTGCTACCAACGACAGCACGGCATGCATCCCGTGTGCCTCTTGCGCCACCCTGGGTACAAAGCCTGCATTAGCACAAAGGCGGATAACCTGCAGGTGAAAGCCACGCCCCTCCACCATTGGCCATAGAATGAAAGGTTCGTCAGAGAGGTCAGCAAGCGTTAATGTTGGCCGCCTACAGAGAGGATGATCTTTCGGGATGGCCATGCACAAGCGGTCACTATCGAAGTGTGTTTGCTCGATATCTTCAGCATTCACAAGCGGTGGGATCAAAACGCCCACGTCCAGTGTTCCGTCGCGCAACGCGCCAATCTGTGCAGCAGTCGTTGCCTCACGTAGCTCAAGACGAACCTCTGGATGGCTTGTCCGAAATTCACGAATGACATCAGGTAGCCGTCCATAAAGTGAACTTCCCACATAGCCTAGGCGCACTAAACCTGATCTGCCTGCCGCGACATCTCGTGTTGCGGTAATGGCTTGTTCTGCTCGTCGAAGCGTTTCGTATGCTTCATCAAGGAATTTCTTTCCCGCAGGGGTTAAGCCAAGAACACGGTTGCCACGCTCAATCAGGGTGACATTGATATCGCCCTCCAGCTTGCGGATCGCACTGGTAAGAGGGGGCTGCGACATATTCAAACGCGCAGCAGCACGATGAAAGTGTAATTCTTCCGCCACAGCCACAAATTGCTCCATTGCACGCAAGGTGATACGAGCTTTGGTGTCTGACGTCATGCGGCAACTCCGAATATGCCATTAGTAATTCAATACTTTTATGATATTTAAAATATATCAAATAACCATATTATTAGTATTTTATGTATTGTATTGCCCGTTTCATACTTTCACTCGTGTTCTCAGAAAGAACGGAGTGTGAAATGGTGGATTTTGAAGGGCAGGTGGTACTTATCACTGGATCAGGTCGCGGGCTTGGTTTTTCGTATGCCCAATGCGTTGCGCGACTCGGTGCAACAGTTCTGATCCAGGATAACGGTGCCGGTTCTGATGGTAATGGCGCGGATCCACAGGTTGCGGAGCTTGCAGCAGAGCAACTTCGGTTGGAAGGTCTGGATGCAAGAGCAGTATCAGCAGATATTGGAACGCGTGAAGGCTGCCAGGCACTAGTACGCAGTGCTCTGACAATCAACGGGCGATTGGATGCTCTGATTCATAATGCAGGGTGGGTAGCCTATGAAACCATTGACGCTATAGAGGAAAGCACCTTTGACCAAATGATGGCCATCGCCGCGAAGGCACCTCTTTGGCTCGCACAGGCGGCGTGGCCTGCGATGAAAGCAGCGGGCTATGGCCGCATCGTCATGACCACTTCTTGTCGAGCGCTCTACCCACAGTATGTTCAAAACGGGCTCGCTTCCTACGCGGCTGCCAAGATGGCGGTGGTGGGAATCATGAATGTGCTTGCTGCTGAAGGCAAAAAGGATGGGATTATCGTCAATGCGGTTTCGCCCGTTGCCAAGACACGGATGTGGGGAATAGAGGGTGAACCAGATGAACTGCGTCCTACCGATGTCGCGCCAGGCGTGGCGTATCTTGCATCTTCGCAATGCGCCGAAAGTGGCTGGATACTGCGTGCCGCGAACGGGCAGTTTCATGCCACCAGGGCGATGGAAGCGAAGGGCGTCGACTATCCGCGTGATCTGCACGCAGTGCATGCCTCAACAGCGGACGAGGTGGCGGCAAACTGGTCGCTGATCGCTGTTCCTAGCGTGGAGCCGCGTTCATGAACGGGGTGTCCGTGGCCTTTGCCAGCCAAGCCGTGCTGGGAGAGTCGCCGGTATGGAGCGCTTCCACCCATCGGCTGTTATGGGTAGATACCCTGGGCGCCTCACTCAATCTATTCGACCCCATAACAGGCCAAAATGATGCCTACGCGATGCCCAGTCCGTTGGGGTTTGTCGCGGAGACACCGGCTGGCCGGTGGATCATTGGCACCGCTTGCCATGTTGAGCTAGTCGGTAGGTCAGGTGAGAGGCAGCGAATAGCGACTGCGCCGCATGGCAAAGAAGGGTGTCGGTTCAATGATGCTAGCCTCGACCCTTCAGGCCGTCTGTGGGTGGGCTTGATGAATGAAGAGTTAAAAGAAGGCTCGGGCTATCTCTACCGATTTGATCTTGATGGCGTGTGGCACACTGTCGATTCGGGATTCACGCTCATTAATGGAATTGACTGGAGCCATGATAGGAGCACGCTCTATGTGACAGACTCCCTACAAGGTGTCATCTACGCCTATGATCACGACCCCTTATCCGGTGAGGTTAAAAACCGGCGATCCCTCATCCTTATCAGCCCCAATAAAGGCAAGCCTGATGGGCTGACGGTAGATAGGGAGGGGATTCTGCTCAGTGTTCTTTTTGATGGCGCTGCTATCGCCCGGATATCTCCAGAAGGATATATCGCTAGTACGATTGCGCTCCCTGTTCCACGCCCTACGAGCTGTGCCTTTGATGATACGGGTCAACATCTCTTCGTTACATCGGCACGACTGGGTTTGTCCAAAAGCGAGCTAAAAAGGGCGCCCGCATCGGGGGCACTGTTGCGGGTTGATTACCAGCAGGTCTTAGAAAGACAGTTTCAAGCACAATACTTATGAAACAGGGGGATTGCCCTCTGTCTGAGGTTCTAGATTAACGATATTCACTAACCTTTTGAGATTTCATTGCCGACGAAA
Source organism: Vreelandella sp. 2A-K22 (assembly GCF_054065485.1). Classification (NCBI taxonomy): domain Bacteria; kingdom Pseudomonadati; phylum Pseudomonadota; class Gammaproteobacteria; order Oceanospirillales; family Halomonadaceae; genus Vreelandella; species Vreelandella sp. 2A-K22. The sequence goes on from NZ_JBSUGC010000005.1 coordinate 191,336, forward strand.
GCGTAAGGAAGTCCGCCAGTTGCTGGGTGGCACGCTTTTGTGACGCCTGAACCATCACGAGTTCCACCATCGGCAGCTCCGGAAATCCCTCCCGCTTGCCTAGAATAATGTGGTCTTCAGCTAGCGCGCTGGCGGGAAGCACACCGATACCGAGACCTGCCGACACAGCGGCACGAATATTGTCATAACAGGCACTGACATAGGCACTGTAGCCGTGCTTCCCGGGCTGATCCAATGCGGCGAGCGCCGCGCTTCGGTAGCAACAGCCATCAGGAAAGATAACAAGCGGTATATCAGACATACGGTCAAAATCATGTCGTTGCGTGGCCACCCAATGGAGAGGTTCTCGCCGCAGCAGATGACACTGCCAGCGCGGGTCGCTTGGCGTGAAGTCTTCTACGCACTTAAAGATGGCGAGATCAAGGCCGCTGTTATCGAGTTGGTGGAGCAGTTGCGAGGAGAGCGCAGAGACAACTTCCAGGCGCAGATTGCGGTTTAGCTCGGCGCAGCGGGAAATAGCACCATGCAGATCCACCACCTTGAAATCATCGGGAACGCCAATCAGCAGACGTCCGGCAATTTCCGGTTGCTGCATGGCACTCACCGCTTCAGATGTACGAGCAAGTATCTCATTGACGGCGGGAAGAAAACGCTCGCCGTCTGCCGTCAAGCCAAGGATGTGACCTTGGCGACGCTCAAGTAACTTACAGCCGAGTATTTCCTCCAGCCGCTTCAGACTTTGCGTGACCGCTGACTGGCTGCGGTACAACTGAAGACCTACCTGCTGAAAACCATTGCCTTCGGCCAACAGTACGAAAGCGCGCAGGTGTTCCAGCGTGACTCGCCTATCGCCCAAGGGGGAAGGTTGGCAACCAAACACGCTTCATCTCCACATTGAACATTAATTTATCTAATTATGACCGGTTAATAATTAATTTCCACTACAAGTAACTCCCATGCACCATCAGTTTCATGGTGATGGTGCAAAAGCAGGATGGCGCTTTTAAGGGGGCTGCATGAATAATTTCGTATTAACTGGTTTGGTGGTCATTTTCAGTATCGTTTGGAGTTCGGCATTTATAGCCGGTGCCATTGCACTGACTGATTTCGACCCCTTTACGCTGCTCACCATCCGGTTTTTATTGAGTGCGTTACTGATGCTGCCCATTTGCCTTAGCTGCGGCGGCTTCCGGTTATCAACTCATGGGGATCGTATCGCTATCAGGCGCGGATTGCTGCTTGGCGTTCTTAACAACGCCCTTTACCTGGGGCTGAGCTTTGCCGCACTGCAGACGGTTCGCCCCCAGGTCGTTATTGTTATTGTTAGCTGCGCACCGCTGGCAACCAGTTTGCTATCAGCATGGTGGGGCGTAGAACCCCTTTCCCCAATGAAGTTACTCGGCGCAGCGCTGGGGTTAGTAGGAGTGGTGGTCATCTCAGGCGTTGCTAGTGGGGTGCAGATCGATATTTGGGGAGTGCTTATGGCAACTGGAGGCATGATTGCCTTTGCCAGTGGCACCGTGTTCTTCCGCGGCCAAGGCGCAGGCCTTCCCGTCTTGCAGGCTAATTTCTGGCAATCCATTGCTGGCGCAGTCGCTCTTCTTCCCATGGCAATGGTGTTCGGGCAGCCGCTTGCTGTGCCTTCTACCGCTACGATGATAGCGATTACACATCTGGTACTTGTCGTCACTATCGGTGGGATGAGTCTCTGGCTAGTGCTGATTCGAATCAGCGGCGCCTCGATGGCATCGAGCTACCACCTTCTTAATCCGTTTTTCGGTGTACTACTTGCTTACCTAATACTAGGGGAGCCGTTGCGCATGGCGGATTTCATTGGTGCAGCGCTGATTGTGATCGGCCTGCTCCTCGCCACCCTGGAAAGAGGGAGGGCAAAGGCATGTTGATCAGGAATGATGCCGTGATCAGCGAGCAAGAGCCACCATTATGGTTATTCCCACTTTTGAGCATAATAAGGATGAGGGAGAATGCGTGCAGCTATGGAAAGGGTGGCTTTATAAATACAGGCTACCTCATTCATATTAACAGCGAGTTAGGCATCATGACTGCTGCTCGCCTAAATGAAACTCACTGTTAGCTACTGCCAGCTTGGCTATCCGGTCGACCAATGGAGAGAAGGCGGGAGACAGATAGCTAGCGACGAAAGGCAGAGAAGAAAATGCTGGCTGAACTTCCAATGCCTGTAACTGACTGTCGTCGGCAAACAGATCCGTAGGTAGCAACGCAACACCGGCGCCCTCACATACCAATCGCGCCGTGACACTCATTGTATTGCAGTAAGTCAGCCGATCAGGACGAATGTTCTGCATATCAAGCCAGCGAAATTGGTCGGCATACAAGCGCGATCCAGGTGACAGGCTCAGGATGGATCGCCGAATTAAACTCATCGCATCTAATGTCGGCATTCGTTGCACCAGTTCTGAAGATGCCATCCAAGCAATAGTCGCCTGGCCAAGGCTATGTCTTATAACCCGCTGTTGAAGTTGATCATCGGGAACTAAGGCAAGATCTATTGTGCCGTTGCACAATTTATCCCAGGTCTTTTCCGTAATATCGACGTCGATATCAAGCTCGATATTCGGCATGGTGCGTTTCACATCTATTATAAAATCAGCGAGCCACCAGAGTGCTATAGTTTCGGTACATCCTACTCGAATTCGGCCAACGGCCTCTTCTCCATCCTCGAAAAATAATGACAGTTCATCGCGCAAGGCGAGAATACGCTCCGCGTATCCAATCAATTCGCGACCAGCAACAGTGAGAGTAACCGGTCGCTTTGCCCGCTGGAATACAGCGGTGCCAATACGTTGCTCCGTTTCGGCGATGCGCATGGAAATATTGGGTTGTGTGGTATTTAACTTGTCCGCGGCTGCGCCGTACGAACCGAGTCTATAGATCCAATAGGCCGTTTCAAGATGTCTAAATTCGAGTCGCATCATTATTACTTATCCCCGCGTATCACAAAAGTTGATTTCCATATGCGCTCACGAGAGAGCAGAATTAGGTCTATATAACCTAATAATAGCAGTGGAAATAGAGTTTTGAAAAATCGAAAAAAAAGACTTTGTCAAAAACACAGTAAGGAGATGTGATTCTTCAAGAGGCGTTAGGGTAAGTGTTTATGAAAACTGCGCATCCATCCAGAGAACGCTGCAATATTTTAAAGAAATTAAAATCTTTAAAAATAAATGAAAGTTATAGATTTCAACAGATTCTTACACCCACCTGTATATGGAGTTAAGGAGTGACATGATGACTAAAGTATATGATTTGGTTGGAGTTGGATTTGGGCCAAACAATATCGGTTTAGCGATACACGCCACGCAAAAGGAGGCCGATATAAATATGATTTTTCTGGAGAAGCGTGATGAGCTGACTTGGCAAAATGGAATGATGGTTCCTGGAGCAGATATTCAACATAGCCCGTATCGTGATTTTATAACACCAATTGACCCAACGAGTTATTACACGTTCCTTAACTATTTAAAGTCACATAACAGATTGCTCGAGTTTTTGAATGTTCCAGCAACGTTTCCTCTACGTTTGGAGTGGTCGTTATATGTTCAATGGGTCGCATCACACTTCTTGGGAATAGTTAATTTTGGACAGGAAGTGGTAACAATTGACAAAGTTTTAAAGGAAGAAGGTTCGGTTTTTAGAGTTACCACAGGAGATGGAAAGGAGTACCTTGGTCGAACAGTTGCCTTGGGTAATGGTGGTAATCCAATGATACCTGAGACGCTGGCACCACATCTTGGACAGCGTGTATACCATTTAACAGATTATCAAAAGAAAACAAATCAAGCTATCAAGGATGGGTGCAAGAAATTTGCAGTGATTGGGGCAAGCCAAAGTGCCGTTGAGATATTGATTGACTTATATAAAAAGTCAGACATTAATATTTGTGCCATTACAAGAGGGATTGGTTTTCGACAAAAAGACCTTAGTCCATTCACGGAGCACATTTTCTTTCCTGAATTTGTAGAATGGTTTCAGCGTCGCGATGCCTATTCGCGAAGGTTGATAAATTCTGAGTTAGAAAACGCGATTTATGGACGGGCAGATAAAGATGCTCTTGATGAGCTTTATCGCCTTTGGTATGAAGACTATTTACAAGGTCAGTCTCGCATGGAGCTGAAGAAGTATTGCGAAATTGAGAATGTTACTGTCAATGCAGGTATAACATTATTTCTCCGTGAAAAATATAGCAATATGCAGTACTCGGTTAAAGCTGACGCTGTGATCATAGCAACAGGATTCGAACGGATTGAATGTGGGTTTGACCCACACAGATTACCCAGTATGTTGAAAGAAATTGGTAACCATATAGAGCGTGATTGCGATGGGAGTTTATTGATTGCTCCCGACTACAGTCTTGGTGTTATTGATGGAGCTAGCGATCGACTTCCCTTGTTTGTGAACAGTTTCTCCGCTCCAAGTCATGGAATAGGTGATGCAGGCACTTTCCCACTACTCGCCCACCGCTCCGCAGCGATTATTTCGAGCCTTGTAGAGAAATTAAAGGGTCATCGAGGAGTAAATGATGAATAATAGTGAACTGCTAGCTAGCTCAATTTTTCGCTTGATTGGTCGTGGGACGGGTTTCATCTTCGCAGGCGTTATACTAGGAGGTGGGCTATCGTGGCCACTCATGAAAATAGCCCTTGAAAACACTTCTCCCCAGGTTTTTTTGATATGGCGTCTCGCCTTTGCCACCATCAGTGCTTTTATATTGGTAAAAATGACTCGTCAGTTTCGTATCCCCGGGCGCGAGGTCTGGTTTCCAATTATTTCGGTGGCCTGCCTGCAAATGGGGGCATTCCTCTGGTTGATCACAATCGGTGTCACCATGGTCCCGGCCGGCCGCGCAGCACTGCTGGCTTATACTAGTCCAATCTGGATGATACCTCTGGCGGTTGTGTGGCTGAATGAAAAACTTGATCGCTCCGTCATTGCAAGTCTAGTTTTCGGCCTTGCTGGTTTGGCGTTCCTGCTTCTGCCATCTACTCATACTTTGTCGAATACAGAAGCCTTGCTTGGTAAAGGTTTGCTGTTGCTTGCAGCCGTTGTCTGGGCATTTCAAATAGCCCTTCTGCGACGCTACCCCTCCGGATGGACAACATTACAGCTTTTGCCATGGCAACTCTTGGTTGCGACTTTTGGGCTGTCATCACTGACGGTCGGTTTCGGTGACGTCTCTTTGCTTCAAGGCCTAAATATTCAAAGTCTGATGGTGACGACCTACGTCGGTATTATTTCCACGACCTTCGTCTTTTGGGGTATGTTGCACATTGCCCGAACCATGCCCGCAATTTCTAGCACGATCAGTTTTCTCGGGATACCGGCGGTTGGCTTGTTAAGCTCCGTGTTGCTGTTGTCAGAGAGGCTAGATTTTGGGCTTGTGGCCGGATTTGTCATGATTGCCATTGCCGTTTTCATTCAGTCAAAGAATTCGCGATCCTGACCCCAGTTTCGATAACTTTGCCATGGCATAGAGGACAACGTCATCGAACACCACAAGCTGCCATGTTATATAAACTGTAGGATCCCGACGACCAGATGAACTATGGAAGTTATCCTCTGCTGATAGCGAGAGCGCTTCTACAGCAACTCATCCGGTCGCAGAGACATGGACACCAAGCTGCATAAAAAGGCGGCGACGACACCGAAAATTCGTGCTGAGGTCCAAACGAGACCCGCCAGCATCAGCGATAGCGAGTTGGCTTGCCAGTACGGTGTCAGCGATTCAACGATTCGCCGTTGGCGGTACCGTGATGATGTTCAGGATCGCTCCCATACACGCCACAACTTGCTGGCCACACTTATGACCGAGCAGGAGGTGATGCTGATCGCGACTCGTGAATTCCTGTGACTCGGCCTCGATGATCTGCTGATCGTGACCCGCGAGTTCCTAAATCTTATATTGTTGCGTTCGGGATTGCACCGCACGTTCAAGCGGCGTGAAGTGCCAACACCCGCGGAGCTGACTCGACAGGACAAAGAAGATGACGAGAAGCCCCGGCACAAACACCTCAAAGACTACGAGCCAAGCTTCGTTCATAGCGACATCAAGCATCTGCCACAGATGCCCAACGAGCCCCAGAAGTGCTACCTTTACGTAGCAATTGAGCGCGGGCTACGCGTTGACATCGACGGCATCGAGCTATCACCTTCTTAGTCCGTTCTTCGACGTACTACTCGCTTATCTAATACTAGGGGAGCAGTTGCGCATGGCGGATTTCATTGGGGCTGGGCTGATTGTAACCGGCTTAATTCTTACTACTCAGGCAAGGGCTAGAGCACGGCAGCGTTAGGGCAGTCGTAGTGAATTAGAGAGCAGTGGCAAAAACATGACACAGGTCATGGCCGTAGCCTAAAGTGTGATGAGTCGAACATGGGATTCAACGAACTTTGCTGCTAGGCTCATTTTACTAGAGCTAAAAAAGCCGCAGGGAACAACCGAATGCCACAGGCACCTCGTATCGAGCTTCACCTCGTTAGCCAACGCGTGCAGGTGCATATGGGTGGCAAGTTGCTTGCCGACTCTAGACAAGCCCTCGAACTCCGCGAAACTGGCTACCCACCACGCCACTACTTCCCACGCGAAGACGTGCGGATGGATTTGCTTACCACCTCAGAAACGACTACCCACTGCCCGTTTAAAGGCAGCACGGTGTATTTCTCGCTAGGCGAAAATAAAGATATTGCCTGGAGTTATGAGCAGCCGATTGAAGGGATGGAAGTGATAGTGGGTAGGGTGGCGTTTGGTGAGGAAGAGAACGAATGAGGCCTTTCGACCCATACCGGTCATTACTGCAAAGGTATTATCAAAGCGCGAAAACTACTGCCCTTTATGCTTAAAATAAAAGGAGCCTAGAATGGCCAACAAGAAAACAATATTTATCGCTTTCGCAATAGAAGATGAAAAAATTCGCAACATGATCAAGGGCCAATCATTAAATACGAACTCTACGTTCGAATATATAGATATGTCTGTTAAAGAGGCCTATGAGGATGAGTGGAAGAAGAAAGTGCGTACTCGAATTCTTAGGTCTGACGGGGTGCTTGTAATTGCTAGCAAAAACTCTCTCAAATCAAGTGGTCAAGAATGGGAGATTCAGTGTGCCAAGGACGAGAAAAAGAAAGTTCGCGGGATTTGGGCTTACAAAGGTGATCGTACAGATGTAGCCGGTGTAAATACTATGGTTTGGACTTGGGATAACATTGCCAACTGGATTGACAGCCTCTGATGCGTAAAGCACTCGTTGTTGGAATTAATTACTATACAGATGTCTCACACCTCTATGGGTGCGTTAATGATTCGTTTGAAGTCAAGGCGATGCTAGATCGGCATGCCGATGGTTCAGTAAATTTTGGTGTTAAGCATCTTACTGCTGCAGGCCCCAATGACTTATGTGGCCGTGACAAGTTGCGACGAGCAATCGAAGATCTGTTCGCGGGAGATGGCGAAGTTTCAGTTCTATATTTCGCAGGACATGGGCACATTGAGGCTACTGGTGGTTATCTTTGTTCTTCAGATGTGAAGTCTGGCAATGATGGCGTGCCGTTGGCTGAAATTATGACAATGGCAAACCAGTCTAGGATCCAAAATCGGGTAATTATTCTAGACAGTTGTCATAGCGGGGTTGCAGGAGGGAGTGCGCTACAGCAAAAAGTAGCCGAAATTAACGATGGTGTGACCATACTTACTGCTTCAACAGCAGAGCAATACGCAACCGAAGAGAATTGTGCAGGTGTTTTCACAAACCTTTTGGTTGATGCACTTGGTGGTGCAGCAGGCAACCTTGTTGGCGATGTTACGCCGGGAGGTGTATATGCACATGTGGATCAGTCACTTGGCCCGTGGGCTCAAAGGCCGGTTTTCAAGACCAATGTAAATCGCTTTGTCTCTCTTCGGAAAGTCCAACCGCCTCTCGAGCTTACTGATCTTCGTCGGATTTCGGAGCTGTTTCCTAACCCTGGACATCACTTCCAGCTTGATCCCACCTATGAACCTGAACGTCACGAGTCCTGGGCAGAAAATCCTCAAGGTGTGCCGGCACCGATTCCTGAGCATAACGAAGTTTTCAGTGTGTTACAGAAATATAATCGTGTGGGATTAGTAGTGCCAGAAAATGCTCCCCATATGTGGCATGCGGCCATGGAAAGTAAAACTGTTCGCCTTACGGTCTTAGGTGAGCACTACAGGCAACTGGCGGCAAAGGAACTTATATAAATAAGTTTATTTGCTATCGTGGGAGTAGTACATCGGCATTACGAGGCGCTGTTGCCAAATAGAGTGTTATATCAAAATGGCTTTAATAGCACCTCCTGACCGACACACAAATGCTCGTGCATAGGTTCTATCGACCCATCGAAACTGTTGATGACTGACAGAAAATTGCTAAACGTGAGTCAGACGAGAAAGAAAATTCATAGTGCTGCTTGTAACGGTTAAAGTTAATTTATCTAAGAATGGGCAGCTATGAGTCCAGTAGCACGGCGCATTGGCTGAAGCGTATGCAAATCCATACTTTGAGACTTTTCAGTTGCACATGCTTTGGATAGTTTGCTGAAAATTAGAGAGTTGTTCCTTGAACACTCTGTTCAAAAGCTGAATTGCTGGAGCTATCGTAAGAGAAGGACCGCAGCGCCGACATATCATGTTGACCGGAAGCTGGTCGCAAAGTAGCTTCAAGCCCGTTTCGCATCACTAATTTTAAGGACTGGTTTCATGGTCACTACAATCAACGTAGCAGCTTCAACCCACCGCAGCGGAAAAAGTATTTCCCCCTTTCTAGCTAATGCCGGAAAACCTCGCACTGGTGAAGACCAGCTTCCAGGCTATTATTGCGAGCAGCAGCAAATGTGGGTAGTTGATACAGAGCAAGGCGTACTGCCCATCATAAATAAAAAAGCGCTCTCACAATTGATGACAAAGACAAGGGTGCATAATGAAGAGGATGACGACAATTATCTTGCGCTTGAACTGATAACCAAGACTCATCAGCAGCTCGAAAGTGACGACGACACTAGGCCGACGGGACACAACAACCTACTGCAGCTAGTCACCAAAACAGATTCGATTCAGGAAGTTGATGACAACTATTCCGCGAGCCAACTGATGGAGCTAGTTACCAAAACTAAGGTAGAGCAGGAAACGGATGATGATGGTTTCCGGTATCCTGGATTTGATTACTGACTCGGATAGGCTGCTTTAAGGGAAATGCATGTTTTTGCTAGTCACAAATCGCCGCGACATCACGATCGACTATGTCGTGGCTGAGCTCAAGCGTCGGAAGACGCCTTTCTTTCGCTTGAATACCGAAGACCTGTCGGCGGCTCGCTGCTCAATGTCCGCATTTCCGAGAAGTGCATGGTCATTATCTTTTAAAGGGCGAATAATCCAGGGGGCCGATGTACGCGCTGCGTACTTTCGACGTCCTGCTACACCTGCTAGCAACCTCACTATTACTGATGAAGGTGAAAGGGAGTATGTTGGCGCGGAGTGGGAAGCCTTTCTGAAGAGTCTCTATGCGCGGCTAGAAGGTCTTTGGCTGAATTCGCCGATGGATATCTTTGCTGCTGAGGACAAGCCAAGGCAGCTGATGCTCGCGAGTGAGATCGGTTTCAACGTGCCGTTGGTACAGATAACTAACGATATTGCCTCGATTCGTGAGGTTGCTAAGGTAGGGCCCGCGATAGGTAAGCCGCTTCGGCAAGCTTTGATCAACGGAGATCAAGAAAGGGTGATTTTTACCACCCGACTAGAGATTCTTCGCGACAGCGACGAAGAATCCATTGCCTTGGCACCGTTCATTGCCCAGACTGAAATCAAAAAAAAATACGACGTTCGAGTTACAGTCGTAGGTTGTCAAGTGTTCGCAACCGCAATCAAGTCACAGGAATTCGAAGAAACCATAGTGGATTGGCGTCAGGGAAGTCGACCTGATCTCAAGCATGAATGCATTGAGCTTCCTAGCGAGGTCAAGGAGCAGTGCTTGGAGCTGATGAAGTGCCTGAATCTTCGTTATGGAGCGATTGACTTAATCTGCGATCAACAGGGCAAACTGTGGTTTCTGGAGATTAACCCGAATGGCCAATGGGCCTGGATTGAAAACCTCACTGGCTACCCCATTGCCGCCGCAATAGTTGATGAACTTGAGGAAATCGCTCGGTGCCAAAGTTAATCCCTGAATGGCTGTGGCCTCGACTTACGCTTTCATCACAGCCCCCTGCTGACTCACCTCAGTACAAGTGGCTTCAAAGCCAGAGAGACAAGGTCAACCAAGGAACGTGGTCGGGAAAAAATGATGTCGCACTGGAGGAGGCTCGCAGACTCTTTGACGCAGAACAGGAGCGCCGTCGAGGGGCTGATTCTAAAGCCGGGCTTTATCTAGCGGCGATTACAGCGCTGATGCCAATTCTTGCAACTGTCCTACCTGACCTCTGGGATGAACAAAAGAGTCAAACTCTGACAGGCACCCTGCTGGGGATATTCATTTTCGCGCTGATCTACCTTATGCGCGCAGGCCTGTGGGCGCTACAGACCATCAAGACCTCCGCTGCAGCCCAGCTAGGTGCAGGCGATATAGCAGACAGCTTCAACTCCGTTAGGCCTGAAGAGCAACTTGTGAAGCAACTACTGAGTGCCGTGATTTACAACTATAACGGCACAAATCAAAAAATCAGTTGCATAAAAATGACGCATGAGTACCTGCTGCGAGCCTTCTTTTGCTTCGTAGCCTTTCTTTCTGTCCAGGCGGTTTGGCCGGTGGCAGTCTGGGTAATCAGTCGCATTCAAAACGAATTCGTCACGCCACTGATGAGCTGTCTTCAATAGGTTGCATTTTTATGACAAGCATCCCAGCGTGTTAATTCAATCAAGGATGGGCAGTCTAATACCTGTTAAAAGATCATATCAATAAGGAGAAATCGATGGTAATCCCCCCGAAAACCCAGGGTGCTCAAAAGTAGAATTTTCCGTGAGCTAAACGCAGGGAGATTCTGCATGAAAAAATCACATTTTTCTGACAGCCAGATACTATCGATCCTTAAGCAAGCCGAAGGCGGCGCACCGGTTCCGGAACTATGTCGTGAACATGGCATGAGCAGTACGACCTTCTACAAGTGGCGAGCTAAATTCGGCGGTATGGATGCGTCCATAATGGCACGGCTGAAGGAGCTAGAGGATGAAAGTCGACGGCTCAAGAAGATGTACGCTGAGGAGTGATTGAAAGCGGACATCCTCAAGGAAGCCATCGAAAAAGTGGTGAAGCCTTCTCGTCGCCGTGAGATGGCGCAGAAAGCCGTCAAAGAAAAGCACATCAGCATCCGCCTATCCTGCTGGATGTTTAGCATCAGTGAGAGTTGCTATCGATACCAAGCGAAGCTCAGCGACGAGAACGAAAAGATCCCGATTGGTTAATCAAGCTAACGCATAGCCAGAGAAACTGGGGGGTGGGCTTTGCTTCCTACACCTGCGTAATGTGAAAGGCCTTCGCTGGAACCATAAGCGAGTCTACCGAATTTACCGCGAGTTGGAGCTTGCGCATCAAACCGAAGAAACGATTGATCCGCGAGAAGCCTGAGCCCTTAGCGGTGCCCGAAATAATTAACGACAGCTGGTCTATGGATTTTATGCATGACCAACTTAGTAATGGTCGTCGCTACCGTCTTCTGAACGTAATCGACGGCTTTAACCGAGAAGGCCTTGGTATCAAAGGAGACATCTCGCTGCCTACTGAGCGAGTTATCCGGGCGCTAGACCAGATCATTGAATGGCGGGGCAAGCCACGCTCCGTTCGCTGTGATAACGGGCCAGAATATATCAGCGGTAAGCTATCAGCATGGGCGGAGAGTTGGGGTATTAAGCTAATGTTTATCCAACCGGGAAAGCCTAGCAGAATGCCTATATAGAACGCTACAATCGAATGATGCGCTATGACTGGTTGGCCCAATATCTGTTCGAAAGTACTGAAGAAGTTCAAGATTACGCCACTCGTTGGCTCTGGCACTACAATAACGAACGCCCTAATATGAGGCTTGGAGGGATTACCCCTCAACAGAAACTGGTCGCTGTGGCCTGAACTCTACTTTTGAAGCCCTCTAAAAATGGGGGGATTACCCATCCAACTTGCCTTTATTCCTAGGTGTAGGTGTAAAGGAGATTTCAGTCGAAACGTTCATGGCATGAACCACCATCAGGTGGAGGTCAAAGAATGGATCAATTCGCGCACGTCATGTGCTAAGGTTAATTTAAGGTCGGAGTTCGAGCCAAAGCCGACGTACAGGAAAATGTAGCGGGCGTGCGAAATCTGAATACTCAGCCTAATAATAATTAGTAATTATGAATGTCAATGACTTAGAGTGGAGTTTTTAGGCTGCATTTGTCGGATAAACGTGCGCTACGTTCATCCAAGCTTAGAATGTGCGGTCTGTACCTGTTGGGCAGTTATTTCGAGGACGAAGAGTCAGTGAAGAGATTTAATCCCAGTTCAAACCACCCAGACAGGGCCGTTCAAGCTTGGCAGATCCTTATAGGTGCTGCGACGAACCGCCAGACACTCACTTATGAGGGCTTGTCCAAGCTCATGTACAAGAAGAAGGCGGCGGGTGTCCTTGATCGAATCCTTGGCCACATCGCCTACTACTGCAATGATAATAATCTGCCACCGCTAACTTCGGTAGTTGTTGGAAAGGGGCGAGGGACGCCAGGCGAAGACATACCTATGAATCGGCAAGAGTTCGATGCACGACGAGAGGACGTCTACGCAGTCGATTGGTATGACGTATATCCTCCTTCTGCAGCGGCTCTCAAAGAAGCATTCGATAGGAATGCAGCTTGAATCCACGTCCAACAAGTTGCTCTAGCCGACCGCTGGAAGCGGACGGCTGAGCTTCAGAGTTAGGCCCCTCAGATGGAGTTATGTGAATGGCGGACTTAAACATATTTGTCAGCGTCGGCGGTACTTCAAATGAAGAACAGGAGACCTTCGTTCGCGCCGTAGAAGATCGCCTTCGCAGCGAGGGTCTTATTCCGCACACAGTGGGCCGCAACACATTTAGCTCGGATGCCCCCCTCAAAACCGTTGCAGAGCTTTTAGATAAATGTAGTGGCACTGTTGTAATCGCGCTTGAGCGTGTTCACTTCGCCGTAGGCACGGAGAAAAGAGGTGGCTCCAAGGAAATTGCTTTGAGTGAAACAAGCCTACCAACTCCTTGGAATCAGATTGAGGCCGCACTTTCCTACAGTCGCGGACTTCCTTTGCTAGTCATTGTTGCAGAAGGAATCAGAAGCGAGGGCTTGTTAGAACCAGGTTATGACTGGTACGTACAGAATGTCACACCTGAAGCAGCATCGCTGCATTCGAACGAGTTCAATGGTGTTCTCGCTAGCTGGAAGAATAAGGTTGCTTCCACTCAAGTTACGAATGCCGCAACCATCAATCCCTCCGATATGTCCGTCGGCACGCTTCTGTATGCGGTCAAGCCTGCTCAGCTTTGGGGAGTTTTGGTAGCTCTGGGAGGCATTGTCGCGGGAGCGTTTGCGTTAGGACTCAAACTCGCGGGTGGAGCCTAACTCAGGCGTTAGCAACCAGGAGGAAAGTTTGGGGTACCATTCAGAATTAATGATTTCAATGTGGGAGTCACCACAACTTAATGGACTCGATAAATCGATATGTGCTGACTGTGTTCTAGATGAGGCACTGGCTAGTCTAGTCGCAGCTAATCTTAGTTCAAGTTCATGCTCCTATTGTGGTGAAGAGAATGAAGAAGGTGACATGATTGCCGCACCATATGATGTGGTAATGGAGCGCATATATGACTCAATATTTCAGTATTACGCTGACGCGCAAGATGTGAACATGCCATGGGTTGAAAAAGAATGGTTAATACCGGAAACCAATATGTGGGAAATTATTGGGGAATTTGATCCCGGTTGGTGTGATGAGCTTTGTGAAGATTTGATCGAAAGTTCTGATGCAAGTCTTTATTTGGTAGCGCATGTCAAAAGCGACTGGTCTGTTGATAACCCTTCATCTGCATTATCGTATGGTTGGTCAGCATTTAAGGATCAAGTTTTACATAAAACGCGATATTTATTTTTGTCTGAGCCTGAAGACGAGTACTCCTCTGGTAGGCCTGATTACATTCCTGTTTCAAGTATGCTTGATGCTCTTGGATCTCTTTGTAATACAGAAAACCTTGTTGCTACTATTCCAGCTGGAACTGAGTTTTATCGAGTCAGAGTCAACCAAAATGGGGAAGAGTTTACGGAGTTTTCTGATATTGGTGTACCTCCAAAAGGAAAAGCAAATGCTGGTCGTATGAATCCAGCTGGTATTTCTTACTTCTACGTAGCTTGTGATCAAGATACAGCTGAAAAAGAAGTGATCACAGATGCGACTGAATGGTCAATTGCTACGTTTAAATTGGTAAAAGATATTCAAGTTATAGATTTCGTTGATCTGCCAAAAACACCAAGTATTTTTGAGCCTGAAAAGTATGATGCTAAACAGAATCTGTCGTTTCTTCGCTCATTTGTAAATGAGCTAACCTTGCCCGTTTCAAAGGATGGCAGAGAGCATGTTGAATATGTGCCAACCCAAATCGTATCTGAATATTTTAGATTTAGATTTAAAACTGAAGGCGACCAGCCTGTTTTGGGATTGCGCTATTGTAGTGTTAGAAATCCAGATGGCATTAACATCGCGGTATTTGACTCAGATAACGCTTCACTGCAAAAGTTTTTTGAACTGTTTTCTATCGAAAAAAATTGCTAACAGGGCGTATTCAGTGTCGCCTAAAGACCGCTTTTGGCCGAAAGCAGGCACCACCAACGGTAATGTCGGTTTTGATTACAACCTCCCGAATCCACTCACCCTCATAACCTCTCCCGTCACCGCCTCACTAATATCCCGTGTTTGGCTTCGATCAGAGTGAGCCAATCGCGGGCGCGGATGATGTCATCACGTTCAAATGGTGCAACTCTTGGGCCGAAACTCCGAACTGTTGGTGGTAAACCCTGCGGCGCGCATTTCCTTGCTGGCCATGGAGGAAGTCATCACACTCAGCGAATCGATACTGATTGCCGTTTATCTGGAACAGCCTATGCTGCCCGCAGCTTGGGAGAAGTGGCACATTTGGAGGAGTTACGCCACAACCTGATCAATTTTTGATTATGTGATTTATTTTTCTATTTATTTTGAGGGATTGGTTCGCCAGCCATTAACCGATTTCTACGTTTATTATCAATACTAAGAAGTTGATCATATATTTCAATAATTTTAGGACATGTAGCCAGTTCAATAACACAAATTGCTGTCGCGACGATAGCTCCATGCATTATTGCTTGATTTTCCCAGTTAAAAGCTTGAGAAATTAATCTAAATTCGTTTTGGCGTTTTTCATCCTTTGTATGATGAGACTTGTCAAAATGTACGCCGCCTAGCTTATTGGCGACGTAATCTATAATCCTTTCTCTTTTGATAGGAATATCTTTAAGGAATCCCATTTTTAAATGTTTCCAATTATCGATTGTGACATGTTTTCTGGTTATATGGCAGATTTGTGAAAACTGTGTACCGTTGGCTAATGTTACGCTCGAATGATCTGAGTTCCTGTCTCTAGGTACCCAAACATCGAACCTATACTTCAAGGAGTCGGGAGCAAGATCTTCAGTAGAGAGAAAGAACTCTTCTTTAGTATCTATTGAAAATTTTTTCTGAAATTCTTCTAAAACAATAAATGATAGTAAAAAATGAGCTAAATGGCCGTATTTCTCAGGTTTATTCTGAGAATAAAATAGCATTGCAAAATCCCCTTCAAAGGAATTTATGATGAATTCGATATTATGTTTTTCAATAAAAGAAACTAGAAGGGGGGTTGCTGCACTATCGAAGATCAATGCTCTAAGCGATGCTGCGGCTAAAAGTAGTTGACCTGAGTCTATTTGAAGGGGCTGCTTGCCGACGAGCTCTTCACCAGAAAATGTGTATGCAGTTTTAAGAATAACGCCTAAATGGGTTCTAAGTGCTAATGCCTCTCCCCAGTCTTCTTGGCTTATATAAACTATTTCATTATCTTTGTTGTAATTATTCATAATTTCAAAAAAATCCTTGGTAATTTATTTCAGCTAAACTTATTAAATGATGAATTAGCTGTTGATGCCTTTTACCCCACTAACCCTCATAACCTCCCTAGTAACCGCATCATTCAATATCCCGCGCTTGGCTTCGATCAGCGTGAGCCAGTCGCGGGCGCGGGTGATGCCGGTGTAGACCAGCTCGCGGGTGAGAATTGGGTTGGGTGTTTGCGGTAGCAGCAGGGCGGTATGCTGAAACTCCGAGCCTTGGGATTTGTGTACCGTCATCGCGAACACGGTTTCTACCGCGTGAAGGCGGGAAGGTAGCACCCAGTGGATGGGGTTTTCTGCGTCACTGGTTGGAAATGCGACGCGTAAAAGTGCCCTGCCGGGAGTGCGTGGATCAGGCACCGCCATTGTGATGCCGATATCGCCGTTCATCAGTTTCAGGCCGTAGTCGTTTTGGGTGACCAGCACCGGGCGGCCTTCGAACCAGCCTTTCTCTAGCGTGTTGTCGTTGCCGAACAGCAGCTTTTCGCGGCGCAATGTTTTGGCGATGCGCAGGTTTAAGCCTTCTACTCCCCATGGGCCTTTGCGTAGCGCGCACAGCAGCTGAAAGCAGCTGTAGGCCTTAAGTATTTGCTTCGCCCAAGCATCGTAAACTTCACCGTTCTCTTCAAATGCCAAGGTGGTATCAGGCCGTTCACTTGCCAGAATATTCAGGTAGTACTGGTAGCCGGTGGGCGGTGCAATCGGTTCGCTTTTGAAATTGGTGCGGCCTTCACCTGCGTTGGGAAAACGTTCCGGGCTTCCGGTGATCACCAGGCGCTCCAGGGCGCTGTCTTCATTTTGTGCGTCTGGCTTCAACACCAAGTGGTGCAGGTCGGCGTAGCCATTATTCAGTACGCTATGCACGGCTTGGTGTTTATCCCGTTCCCGCAATGTCTCACTTAGCGGCTGGTTAATTGCCTGGGCGAGCTGGCCGATGCCGCTTGTTTCAGTAAAGCGGTGGCTAACCCGCAGCATGGTAATGGCTTGATCCAGCGGTTGGCCGTTCGGGTCGATTAACGCCTCTGGCAGCGGGTGGTCGGTGAGTTCGGCTAACCACTGTGCCGTGGCGGGGGTGTAGTGGGCGGCATCGGCGCGGCGGCATAGGTCGCCCAGCACGGCGCCTGCTTCCACGGATGCCAACTGGTCTTTATCCCCCAGCAGCACCAGCTTGGCGCTGGCGGGCAGGGCACTGAGCAGCGCCGTCATCATTTCGATATCCACCATCGAGGCTTCATCCACCACCAGCACATCCAGCGCCAGTGGGTTAGCGGCGTTATGGCGGAAGTGGCGGGTGTCTGCCCTGGCACCTAATAAGCGGTGAAGTGTGGTGACTTCTGTGGGAATGGCTGCTTGTAGTTGGTCAGTGCTTGAATCGTCGTCGATGTGTCGAACCAAAGCTGAAGCTCCCTCCCACAAGTTGACTAAGTCACTGAAGGGGAGCTTCGCGACTTGCCCGGCAATGGATTCATTTAGCCGTGCGGCGGCTTTGCCGGTGGGGGCGGCCAGGCGGATGCGTAGCGGGTGGGCGTTGAGTTGGCTCAGTTGCAAGGTTTGCAGCAAGGCCAGTAGGCGTACCACCGTGGTGGTTTTGCCGGTGCCGGGGCCGCCGGTGATGATCGCGAACGGGCTGCGAGCGGCGAGGGCGCAGGCGGTTTTTTGCCAATCCAGGGTGTCGGTTGCCGGGAATAGTGTATCCAGAGCGCTTTTAAGTAGCGGCGATGGCTCTGAGCTATGTACCGGGCTATCCGCGCTAAGCCGAGCAGCGATTTCCTGGTGCAGGGTTTGCTCGAACTGCCAGTAGCGGCGCAGGTAGAGACGTGTAGTGTTCTGGCCATCGCTGTGTACCAGGGGCGTATTACCGGGGCCGTCGCTGATCAGCGTGGGGTGGTTGAGCGCGGCCTGCCATTCGGGCAGCGTTAGCGTGGCCAGCACATGGCTGGGCAGCGGCGGTGGGTCGTTTAGGTCGTCGCCTTCCGGCGGCAGCGAAAGCGCAAAATCCGGCGCTTCCAGCGTAGCGGCTACATCCAGGCACACATGGCCACGGCCAAGCTGGTGGCTGGCCAGCGCCGCGCCCAGTAACAGCAGCGGCGGGGCGTTGTGGGTTTCGCGGTCGAGAAAGCGCACCAGGGCCAGATCAAGATCCCGCAGCCAGCCCCGGGAAACCCAGCGTTCACACAGCAGGAGCAGCGCGGCGGTGTCGCTTAGCGCGGGGTGCGGCTGGGTGGCACTGGCGGCTGATTCTGTCGGTGGTGTTACCGATGCGGTTGAATCAGGTGCCGCGGGCGGCGCGTCATCAGCGAACAGGTCAAGATTCATGGAGCCGTTCTTGGAGGCCAGGTCACGCTTACTCATACTACCGACTCCTGATGGGGTGCTGCGGTGTCTGCCGCTGCGCCTGTAAAGAGTGCATCCAGAGCTTCGATCAGCGCGATCGGCGCAGGCACGGCGTGTACGCCACGGGCGGTGGTGCGGCTGCCGCGCAGAAATACCGTCATCGAGCCGCCCAAATGTTGGTGCGGGTCGTAGTCGGGCAGGCGCGCTTTGAGTAGCCGGTGGAGTGCAAGCAGGTAAAGTGCGGCTTGCAGGTCGTAGCGTTTTTCGAGCATGGCATCGCGTAGGGCGTCAGCGGTGTAGGCGCTGTCGTCGCTGCCCAGGTAGTTGGATTTCCAGTCGAGCACATAGAAGCGGCCTTCATGCTCAAAGGCAAGGTCGATAAAGCCCTTGAGCATGCCGTTGAGGGTGTCGGCATCCAATACGGGGCGTGATACCCCTGGCAGTAAGTGGTCACTGACCAGCTGATCCAGCTTGCGCGTTTGTACCTGGTGCGCGGCAAACCAGAACTCCAGTTCTACCTGATAGCTTTCGAGTTCACATAGCGCCACCTGGCTGCCTTCGCTGGGCTCTGTCAGGGACGGGGACGTGGAAAGAGGCAGGGGAAGCGGTGTGGCGAGCAGTTCTTCCTGCCAGCCCGCCAGGGTGTCGTGCCATGCCTGCCAGCCGCGCAGCTGCACGCGCCGCCGCAGCATGTCTTCCCGGGCGGCGGGGTCTTTCAGCGCATTGTTAAAGCCTAGCTGGCCCGCCCACTCCAGCAATCCATGTAGGAAGGTGCCGGGGCCAGGCCCTCGCGGAAACCGGTGCAGGTGAAACGCTTCGGTGTTGATGGCGTTGTCGTGGGGTTCATCCAGCACTTCCAGGGTGGTGGCTTCCTGGGGCGTGGTGGGTTCCGGCGCGGGCGTTGGCCGCGCTGCGCCTGGAATCGCTTCTGAAACAGCCCCCGAGGTGCGCAGCGCCGAGTAGCTGGCGATCCACCACTGTTCACGGGCGGGGCGCAGCGGGGTGCGGGCGTGGCCCAGTGCCTGCTGCTCCGGCGCCGGGGTGAAGCGCAGCGCGGTGGGTTCCGGGGCGTCACTTAGCGCGATATCACTGCCTTCCACCAGTTCGCTCAAGGCTTTCGTAAACGCGCTGGGGGCGATGGCCTTGCCGCCGTTGATCAGGTGGCCGATGGCGCTGTTCTCGCTGCCTTTTAGCGGCGCCAGCCCGAGCCAGGTGGCATGGCGGGCACGGGTGAGCGCGACGTAAAGTTTGCGCAGGTCTTCGCCGAGGCGTTCGCGGTCGGCGGTGGCCAGCGTGGCTTCATCGGCGCTCAGGCTGAGTTGCAGCGTGCCGTCGCTATCGTGCCAGCGCAGCGGCAGGTCGGTGTCGCTCACCGGGCGGTGATTGGCGATAAACGGCAGGAACACCAGCGGGTACTCCAGCCCCTTGGATTTGTGAATGGTCACTACCTTGACCAGATCGGCATCGCTCTCCAGGCGCAGTTTGTGGCTGTCGCCGTGGCTATCCGGGTCGGCAATGGCTTCGGCCAGAAAGCGAATCAGCGCGTGTTCGCCATCCAGTTCCTGGCTGGCGTGCTGGAGCATTTCACCCAGGTGGAGCAGGTCGGTTAGCAAACGCTCACCCTCGGCGAACTCGCCCAGCAGCCGTGCGGCGATATCAAAATCGACCATCAATCGGCGCACCAGCGGCAGCACGCCCTGGCGCTGCCACAGCCGGTGGTAGTCGCTGAACTGCTCGACCCGCGCTTCCCAGGCCAGCTCGCTCTGGTTGAGATGGTCCAGCTCTTCAAGGCTTAAACCAAGTACCTGGGTTGCCAGGGCTGCGCGCAGCTTGGCTTCCGCCTGGCGGGAGTTGGCCTGGGGCTCGGCGCAGGCGCGCAGCCAAATGGCGAGCTGCGGGGCAATGGGGGAACTGAACACCTTGTCGTGATCGGAAAGGTAGACGCTCTTGATGCCTCGGCTGGCCAGCGCTAGTCGAATCGCCCGCGCTTCCTGCAGGCCGTTGACCAGCACGGCCATGTCCGAGGGGGCCAGCGGAGTGAGTGATTGCTCTCCATTATCGCCAATGTCATCAGCCGTCTTAGCAAAGCCCGCCTGTTGTTGGCGGCCTGCTTCCAGTAGCGCGGCCATGTGCGAGGCGCAGCGCTCGGCCATCTCCGTTTGGTAGGCGGTTTTGGAGAGCGGCTCGTCGCTTTCCAGTGGCCACAAGGTCATCGCGGGTAGCGGCTTGCCGTTAAGTACCAGCGTATCTTTGGTGCCTTTGGCGTTGACGGGGTTGAACGGCAGTGGGTTTTCGCCGCCCTCTGAACGGAACAGAAAGGCGCCGGCATCGTGCTGGTCGGCGTAACTGAAGCAGTGGTTGACCGCTGCCACCATGGCACTGCTGGAACGGAAATTGGTGCCCAGCGTGACGTGGCGGCCATCGGTGTCTTGGCGGGCTTGCAGGTAGGTGAAGATATCCGCGCCGCGAAAGGCGTAGATCGCCTGCTTGGGGTCGCCAATCAGCAGAATGGCGCTGTCGCGGCGGGGCGTTGCAACGTCATACACGGCGTTGAAGATGCGGTACTGGATCGGATCGGTATCCTGGAACTCGTCGATCAGCGCCACGGGGAACTGGCGCTGGATCTGCGCTGCGAGGGCCTCTTTGTTAGGGCCTTTCAGGGCGCGATCCAGATGGGTGAGCAGGTCGTTGGGACCCATCTCGGCGCGGCGTTCCTGTTCGCGCTCCAGGCGGGCGCGGCACCACTGTACGGCGTGAATCAGCAGGTCGTTGCGCGGCTCGGGTAGGGCATCCAGCGCTTTCGGTAGTTGTGCCAGCGCTTCCCATGCTTGCGGGCAGGGCGGTGCGCCTTCTTTCCAGATGTCGGCCATGCCGTCGGGCGTTATGCGTTTCCAGGCGGCGTCGGTGAGCGCGGGGCGGTCGGCATCCGTTTCGCACCACTCGCGTAGTGCGCCTAGCCAGTTGGCGCGGCTTTTGGCGTTGAAGCTCTGGCCTTTGAAGGCTTTGCGCGTGGCGGCCTCTTCCAGGGCGGGCACCAGTTCGTCCAGCCAAGCGGCCCAGGGTGCTTTGAGCTCGCTGAGCTGGGCGGCGCATTCGGCCTGGGTGGCGGCCAGGGTCTCGCTGGGTTCGGGCTTTTCGTCGCCCAGTGCTTCGCTTTCGGGCAGTAGCCGTTGCAGCGGGGCGTGCAGGTCGTCCGGTGATTTCCAATAACGGGTGACAATGCCGAGGGCGTCGCTGTCCAGCGGGTAGTAGAAGCTGCGCCAGTAGTCGCGCACCACTTCCTGTTCCAGTTCGCGCTGGTCGTTCTCCAGGTTGAGGGAGAACAGGCTGCCGCTGTCGAAGGCGTGTTCGCGCAGCATGCGGTAGCACCAGCTGTGGATGGTGGAAACCGCGGCTTCGTCCATCCATTCGGCGGCCAGCGCCAGGCGCCGCGAACAGGCGGGCCAGGTGGCAGGGTCGTATTGGTCGCGGAGTTCTAGGAGCAACGGATCTAGTGCAACCGGGGCTTCCCCGGCGGCAAGCCTACGTGGAGGCGCTGTGAACCCATCCGTGGGCGCTACATTCAACATCCCTGTTGAATGACCTCCACTACGGCTTGCCCCCGGCGCCCCTCCTTCTACGTCCTCAGCACGAAATACTTCTGCTGCTTCTACCAGCCGGTTGCGGATGCGTTCGCGTAGCTCCTGAGTAGCGGCGTTGGTGAAGGTGACGACCAGGATTTCTGGTGGCGTGAGCGGGCGGATAAACGCTGTGTCGTCGTCAACGCTGTGGCCGCCGAGTACCAACCGCACGTAGAGCAGGGCGATGGTGAAGGTTTTGCCGGTGCCGGCGCTGGCCTCTATCAGTCGGCTGCCGTGAAGCGGGAGGCTCAATGGATTGAGGGGGGCGGGCTGGCTCATAAGAAGATACTGTCAATTTCAGCGGAAAAATCTTGCCTAGCGGTGAACAACTGACTCATGCCGCTTCCTCATTTTCAATCGGGCTCGACTGTGCCAAGGCTATTGCTTGGAAGGGTGTGGGTTCAGCTGTCGAGACATAGGTCACGATATCTACAGGCAGTTGGAGGCGTTGTTCGAGTGCCATTTTGAGTTCGGCACAAGCAAGCAGCGGAATCGTTGTCTGGGAGATCAACAGTAGATCCACATCGCCGCCTCGCTTTGTATCATCAAGACGCGAGCCAAACACATGAACGTTGACATCTGTGCCCATGAATTCGTGCACGCCTGAAAGAATGGCGGTGCGCTGTGCTTGAGTAAGACGCATGAAGACAGCTCCTTGCTTGTTAAAGTCTAGCACTGACTATATGACAGCCCCGCCACCTAATAACCTAACGTTAAGTCACTCTTGGAATACTCAGTTTACGCTTCCTAGCCAATCGGGCGCGCTTCGGCTAAGACTCTCGCTTGGGTGGGGCTTGGCTCATCAGTCGATACATAGGTGACAATTTCCACCGGCAGTTTGAGGTATTCTTCGAGTATTTGTTTGAGTTCAGCACAAGGCTGTGGCGGTATCGCTGTCTGGGAGATCAACAGTAGATCAACGCCGCCGCCTCGCTTTGAATCATCTAGCCTTGAACCAAACACATGAGTTTCCACCGAATCACCAATAAACTCGCTCACGCCAGAAAGAATGATTGCGCGATGTGTTTGGGTAATACGCATGAAGTCAGCTCCTTAACTGTATGACAGCCCCGCCACCTGATAATCTTATCGCCGAGCCACTTTAGGTGCATTTTAGTTTACGCTACCGGCGGCTTCGGTTCACTCTAACGATGGGATCTCATGCTGACATCGCTGCTGGATAATGACTTCTATAAGATCACGATGCAGAACGCCGTGATCAAACGCTTTCCTTATGCCCATGCGCGCTACGCCTTTATCAATCGTGGCGAGCATGCTTTTCCTGACGGCTTCGGCGCCGAACTTCGCCACGAAGTCGATAAGATGGCATCGCTACGGTTGAGCGATGAGGAGAAGCGCTATCTCGAAATAACGTGCCCTTATCTCGACCCTACGTATCTCGATTTCCTTGCCGGGTTTCATTACAACCCCAGCGAGGTGATTGTAGAGCAGCAGGGGAGTGATCTTTCGGTGATCATTGAAGGGCCCTGGTATCGCACCATTCTCTGGGAAGTGCCGCTGATGGCGTTGATCAGCGAGCTGTGGTATCGGCTGCGTGGCGTGACGATCACGCCTGACGCTGATGCGATGATTGAACAGCGCGCCCAGGAGAAGATCGAACTCTACCGCCGTTTGGGCCTGAAAATCGCTGAGTTTGGCACCCGGCGGCGCTTCTCTTCTGACGTTCACGACCGGGTGGTTGGTGCACTTAGTCACCACGGCGGTGAGGCCTTCAGTGGCACCAGCAATGTGCTGATGGCCATGCACCACGGTGTTAAGCCGATCGGCACCCACGCTCACGAGTGGTTTATGTTCCACGGTGCTCGCTTCGGTTTCAAAATGGCCAATAGTCTGGCGCTGGAGCATTGGGTGGATGTGTATCGCGGTGATCTGGGGATCGCCTTAACTGATACCTTTACCTCTAAGGCGTTTTACGACAGCTTCGATAAGAAGTTCGCCAAACTGTTCGATGGCGTTCGCCACGATAGCGGCGACCCTATCGAGTTTGCTTCCCAGACCATCGACCATTACGAGCGCTTGGGCATCAACCCGCTAAGTAAGACGATTATCTTCTCCGACGCGCTAACACCGGAGAAGGTCGAGCGGATACATACCTTCTGCAAAGGTCGCATCGGCATGGCGTTTGGTATTGGCACCAACTTCACTAATGATGTCGGTGTTGAGCCGATGAACATGGTGATCAAGATGGTCGAGGCGCGCCCGGAAGGGCAGGGCTGGCTGCCGGTGATCAAGCTTTCCGACGTGGCGGAAAAGAACACCGGCGACCCGGAGATGATCTCGCTGGCGAAGCGCATCTTGTCGCTGAATGGGAAGAATGCTTAGCCTCTAATCTGTTCGAAACATGGAAACCGCTTGTGGCTGATACCTCCAAACCACCCCATAATCCTCATGATCGGTTCTTTCGTAGCGCGATGGAAAACCACGCCGTCGCGCAGGGGTTCATGCAACATTATTTACCCAAGAAAATTAGCGCCGCCCTGGATTTAGGCAGTCTTAAGCTGGAGCATGATAGCCACCTCGATTCAGCCCTGCGAGAAACCGTCTCCGACCTGGTGTACCGTTGTCAATTAGCGGGGCAACCGGCGTATCTAGCTGTATTGGTCGAACATCAGTCAAGCCCCGACCCGCACATGCCCGTGCGTATCGGGCATTATCTGTTTGGGATGCTGACCAAGCAGTTGAAGCAGCGCCCCAAGGAACCCCTGGCACCGGTTCATGCACTGGTGTTCTACCACGGCCGTCAAACACCCTACCCCTACTCAATGGATCTTGCTGACTGCTTTGAAGATCCGCTGGGGCTAATGGAGACGCTGTTCCAGGGGCCAATACCATTAGTGGATGTAAATCAGCTTGATGACGAAGCGCTAAAACAACAGCAGTGGATAGGCTTGGTTGCTCGGGTACTAAAGCACATTCGCGAACCGCACATCGATCCTTACCTGATGGAATGGCTGCGTGACTGCGCGAGCTTTGACGAGCACAGTCGCCAGCAGTTGGATTTCATCGCTACCTTGCTAAACTATGTGGTAGGAACAGGCAACGTGATTGACCTTGATCAGTTGATTGAAGAGAGCCATCGCTTGCCCCAGCCTATAGGAGATACCTTTATGACCATTGCCACCCAGTTGGAAGCCCGAGGTGAAGCGCGAGGTGAAGCCAAAGGCAAAATCGAGGGTAAAATCGAAACCGCTCGGAACCTCCTGCAAGAGGGGGCTGACCCCCAGTTTGTAGCCAAGGTGACGGGGTTGCCTATTGATGATGTTAAGCGCCTTCAAAACCATGCTGAATAAGGTAGGCCCTAATTTTTCACTGATCGGTGCAGTGGCGCATAGAGCGCATCGGTCAGCGTGGCGAAGCGGTGGCCCAGGGCACGCTCGTTGAATAGCTTTTCGAAGCTCGGCCATTGGTGGGAGAGGTAGGCGCTTTGGGCGACTTCGCCGGTTTGAAAGCGGCCGCCTTCGTAGGCGGTTTCGGCGGCGGCGTAGGCGTCGCTCTCCCTTGCGCTATCGGCTTCCAATTCAGGCGTGCCTTGTTTGGCCAGCCAGGCGAAAGCGGCTTGCGGAGCTAGCGGTAGCGGGGCCTGCATGCCATCGCACCAGGCACTTAGCAGGTTTTGTAGCTGGTAGCGGGCATTCTCGGCTTCTAACGGTTCCAAGCGCACATGGCCTGCTTTTGAGAGTAGCTGGGTGGTCATCGGGTGTTTGGCATTGCCCGCTAAGTGGGCGACCCAAGGGCGTAGCAGGTGCTGCCAGCGATATTGACCGCGGCCACGCCCCTGGCTGATTAAACTACTGCTGAGCAGTAGCAAGCGGCAGCGGTTGCCCGCTTCATCCTGGCGCAGCTCTCCCAGCCAATCTTCCAGCGTTACCTGTCCCTCAGCGCTTTCAACAATATGCACCGCCTGGGGCGCCGCCACTACTTGCGGCCACTCTTGCAACGCTTCTTCGTAGGCGCCAAACAGGGCGTCCATTGGTTCTGCCAGCGCTTCGCGCATCCTCTCTCCAAAGGCACCCACGGCTAGCACGCCCTGGCCTTTAAAGCGTTCCAGTGCTGCGTGCAGTGCTTCCACTCGCGGCAGGCCGTTATCCACCGCGTGGCGCTGGGCGGCGATTAGCTGATCCTGCAACTGCCAGTTCTGTAGCCCGTCCAGGGTGAAGGGTTCAACGTCCAGCTGGGTAAGCTCCTCCTGCTCGAAGTAGACCCCCAGGCGAGTGTTGAAAAACGCCTTGGCGGGTTCGCGTAGAAAGCTGCCTAGCTGGTTCAGGGTTAACGTGCTCTGCTGCTCGTTGTCCGCCTTAAGCTCTGGTGACTTTGAGTCTTGGATGCTTGCGCCACTGGGGGTGTGTAGGGCGTGCCATTCGTGAGCATACGTAAACAGCCGTGCTTGGGCAGGGGAATCGCTGATTTGTTCGGTAAAATAGCGGCGGCTGAACGGCTGCAGCGGGTGTTCGGTGGTTAACGCTTCCAGCAGCGGCTCGCCGTTTTGCGTGTGCCAGCCCGCTTCCAGGTGGTCGCGCAACTGGCCGACCAACACCGAGGGCGGCATGGGGTTGTTGTCGATCTGGCTGCGGCCTACCCAGCTAATATAGAGCTGTTGGCGGGCAGAGAGCAGCGCTTCCAGAAACAGGTAGCGGTCATCTTCCCGCCGCGAGCGGTCGCCGGGGCGGTAGTCGCTGCCCATTAAGTCGAAATCCAGCGGCGGCTGGGAGCGTGGGTATTCGCCGTCGTTCATACCCAATAAACACACCCGCTTAAACGGGATGGCGCGCATGGGCATCAGCGTGGCGAAGTTGACCGCGCCCGCCAGGAAGCGCTGGGAAAGACTATGCTCGTCGATTTGCCCCAACCAGTGTTCACGCACCATGGAGAGCGGCAGCGGGTCAAAAAGTTCGGCCTCTTCGGTGCTGTCCAACAGCTGCTGTAGCGCGGTCTCCAACTTGGTGAGCATGACGCTTTCCTGGGCGTCGTCGGTCAAAAAGTAGGTTTCCAGCAGTTCTCGCAGCCGGGCCACCCAGCTGGCGGCGTCGGTGGGCTGGCAGAAGGTTTCCCAGGTGCTTTCCAGTTTTTCCAGCAGATTTGCCAGCGGGCCTGCCAGGGAAGCTTCCAGCCCGCCAATATCGTCGAATGGCTCGATACCTTGCCACGCCTCTGCACTGCCCACCGTATACCCCAGTAGCAGTCGGCGTAGGCCAAAGGCCCAGGTGTTCTGGGTTAGCCCTTCGGGTAGATCCAGCCGGGTGCGCTGTTCGGCATTGAGCCCCCAGCGGATGCCTGCACCCTCGATCCAGCGGCTGAGGGTGGGCAGGTCGTGTTCATCGATGCCAAAGCGTGCGCGCAGCGCGGGCACTTCCAGCAAATCGAGCAGATCGCTTACCGAGAGGCGCAGCTCCGGTAAGCGCAGCAGTTTTTCCAGCGCAATCATCATCGGCAGGCGGTGGCGGCTGGCCTGATCCGAAAGGGTATACGGAATGTAGCGCGGGTCGTCGGGTCTAGCGTTCGCGTTATAGCTACCGAAAGCGGAGCGGTACTGGCCGAACACGGCTTCAATATGCGGCGCGTAGCGGTCAATATCCGGCACCATGACGATGATATCCCGCGGGCGCAAATCCGGGTCGGCGCTGAAGGCCGCCAGCAGCTGGTCGTGGAGGATCTCCACTTCCCGCTGGGGGCCGTGGGCAATATGAAACACGATGGAGTCGTCGCTGGCCGGGTCTAGCGCGGGCCAGTGGGTTTGGGTTTCCGCTACCGGGCGCAGCTCGCGGATATCGTCCTGTAGCTGGCTGAGCAAGCAGTTGCGCTCTTCGCCGCTGAACGGCTCGAACATATCAATACGCAGTGCCTGCTGCTCGAATAGGGTTTGGTAGTTGCCCGCGTCGTCGTGTTCGTCTAGCAGGCGCAGGTAGTCGCGCCCCTGTTTACCCCAGGCGGCCAGCAGCGGTTGGGCGTGCAGGTGCAGGGCGTCGTCGGCATCGCCGGTGCCCAGCACATCCAGGGCATCGGGCATGCCTGCCTTGCGTCGCTGGCGGTAGCGGCTGGCGCGGAGCAGGTCTTTGTGCTCGATGATATCCGCCCAGTAGTACTGGCAGGGGTTGTGCACGCAGAGCACGATCTGGCAGCAGCGCGACAGCGCCGCCAGGGCTTCTAACGTCTGTTGCGGCAGCGATGAGATGCCGAAAATAATCAATCGCCGGGGCAGGCCGGGTGGGCACTCTTGGCCTTCAAGCTGAACGGCGGCTTCCAGAAAGCGGCTGTGCACCTGGGCGCGGCTGCTGTTAAGGCCCGCCTCGCCTAGATTATTAGCCACATCGTCGCGCAGTGC
The DNA here is from genome assembly GCF_054065485.1 of Vreelandella sp. 2A-K22. NCBI lineage: Bacteria > Pseudomonadati > Pseudomonadota > Gammaproteobacteria > Oceanospirillales > Halomonadaceae > Vreelandella > Vreelandella sp. 2A-K22. The sequence continues at coordinate 219,786 of NZ_JBSUGC010000005.1, forward strand.
GCGCCATAGCTCTGGCTGCCACAGCTGGTGTGCTTCCAGCGGGCGGGCTTCGCCCCGGGCGGTGATGAGTACATCGTTGCCCTTGGCCCAGGCGTCCAGCCAGTCGGCGCGATACACCTGGTACTGATCGAACAGATCCGCCAGCCGCTCGGCCAGTTGGTAGTGCTTGCGCTGGTCGCGATCCACTTCTAAAAAGCGTGCCAGCGGCGCAAAAGCTTCCTGCTCGGCAAGGCTGGGCAGCAGGCGCAATAAGCGCCATATCAACCGCGATTTATCAAACGGCGAGGTTTCGGGCACTGCGTGCTCGTCGTGCGTTAAGTGAGTCAGCACCGTGCGATAGGCCTGCCATAGAAAACGCGCAGGCAGCGTGACGTTCAGTGCTGCGGCTATGCCCGCACCGCCTTGGGCCGGGTCTTCCGCCAGCGCCAGTTTTAGCCACTGCCCAATGCCGTTGCTCTGCACCAGAATGGTCTCGTTCTCCAGCGGCGAGAGCGGGTGTCGGCGCATCCACTCCACCGCCAAGCCGCGCAAATCTTCCAGGCGATTGGCATGTACCACCATAAAGCCCGGCGTTAGCGGTGTTTGCGAGAGCAGCGAGTTTGCAGACATGCACTATGTTCCTTAGTTAATCATTCCTTTACGGCAGGGGCGGGATGACTAGGATATGTTGACGTTTGGGAATGAGACACCGGCAAGATCAGCCGAACTCACTGGTCAGAGGTGTTGCTAAAAGCAAGGCATGGGCGATAAGTGCTCTAGCTGCCCGCTTCTGGCCGCGATAGCGGTTTAATAGATAGGCGCAACCCCAAGGAGTTGGCTACTTTGCTAATGGTCGCAAAAGCCGGGTTTCCTTCCCCCGATAGGGCTTTGTAAAGCCCTTCCCGGCTCATTCCAACGTCTTTGGCGAGTTGGCTCATGTTGCGAGCACGGGCGATATCACCAAGTGCGGCGGCAAGAAGTGCAGGATCATTTTCTTCCATTACTGCATCAAGATAGGCCGCAATATCCTCCTCAGTTTGAAGATAATCAGCAGTATCGTAGTGACTGAAAGTGACATTAGGAACGGTCATGGTGTTACTCCTTCCATTGCGCGGCAATGGCTTTGGCTAGTTCGATATCGTGGGATTGGGTGGCTTTATCACCACCGCACAGCAGAACCACGATTACTGGCCCCTTGGTAATATAATAGACGCGGTAGCCTGGCCCATAAGGAATTCGCAGTTCAGAAACGCCTTTACCGACCGGCTTCACATCTCCAGGGTTGCCCAGACTCAAACGTCGGATGCGGGCTTCAACCTTGGCGCGGGCACGGATATCGCGAAGCTCGCGTAGCCATCTATCGAAGACATCGGTTTTAATCAACTCGATCATGGTGATAACTATAGTTGACAGTTCTGTGAGTGTCAACTTTGGTTGACGCCTAATTAAAAGCAAAGAAACGATGGGGGGGACGCTATGGTGTCAGAAGTTAATCATCTTGCGGGATGCGATATATATCGCCAAGCTATGCAGATACCGTGAACAACGCTAAGAGAGATTTCTAATGTCTGATTCATCGCAAAACTCCCGTCGTCACTCTTCCCAAGTGGTCGATGGCCCAGGCAAAGCCGCTAGCCGCGCCATGCTGCGCGCCGTGGGCTTTACAGATGCCGATTTCAAGAAGCCTCAGGTAGGCATTGCGTCTACCTGGAGCATGGTGACGCCCTGCAATAGTCATATTAACGAGCTGGCTGAGTTTGCCCGTGACGGTGCCGATGCAGGCGGTGGTAAAGGTGTTATTTTCAATACCATTACGATTTCCGATGGTATTGCCAACGGCACCGAAGGGATGAAGTACTCGTTGGTGTCGCGGGAGGTGATCGCCGATTCCATCGAAACCGTCGCCGGTTGTGAAGGCTTTGATGGCCTAGTGGCCATTGGCGGCTGCGATAAGAATATGCCCGGTTGCCTGATGGGGCTGGCGCGTTTGAATCGCCCCAGCGTGTTCGTCTATGGCGGCACCATTATGCCCGGCAAGGGGCATACCGATATCGTTTCGGTCTTCGAGGCCATGGGCGCGCACTCCCGTGGTGATATCGACCTGATCGAGCTTAAGAACATCGAAGAAACGGCGATCCCTGGCCCTGGCTCCTGTGGTGGCATGTACACCGCCAACACCATGGCGTCGGCGATTGAAGCCTTGGGCATGAGCCTGCCGGGTAGCTCGGCGCAAAACGCCATCTCACAAGAGAAGCGCGACGACTGTAAAGCGGCGGGCGAGGCGGTGCTGGCGCTGCTGGCGGACGATATCAAACCCTCCGATATTATGACCCGCGAGGCGTTCGAGAACGCGATAACTGTCGTCATCGCTTTGGGTGGCTCTACCAATGCGGTGCTGCACCTTATCGCCATGGCTCGCACCATCGGCGTTGAACTGTCGCTGTCCGATTTCACTGAAATAGGTAAGCGCGTACCGGTGCTCGCTGACCTGCGTCCCAGCGGCCACTACATGATGAGTGAGCTGGTGGCGATTGGCGGTATTCAGCCGCTGATGAGAATGCTGTTGGATGCGGGCTTGCTCAACGGCAACTGCTTGACCGTCACCGGCAAAACGTTGGAAGAGAACCTTGCTGAGGTTGAGCCTTACCCTGCTGAACCGCCGATTATTGCATCGCTGGGTAATCCGATTAAAACGGAAAGCCATCTGCGCATGCTCTACGGCAACTTGGCACCGGAAGGCGCGGTAGCGAAGATTACTGGGAAGGAGGGCACTCGCTTCTCTGGTTCAGCGCGGGTATTTGGCTCGGAAGAAGAGGCCCAGGCGCGTATTAACGATGGCACCGTCGTTGCCGGCGATGTGGTGGTGATTCGCTATGAAGGGCCGAAAGGTGGCCCCGGTATGCGCGAAATGCTCACACCGACCTCGGCGATTATGGGTCGTGGTTTGGGTAACGACGTGGCACTAATTACCGATGGGCGCTTCTCCGGTGGCAGCCACGGTTTTGTGGTCGGCCATGTGTCACCAGAAGCTTTTGACGGCGGCCCGTTGGCGCTGGTGAAAGATGGCGATACCATCACCATCGATGCTGAAGCGGATACTATCGACGTTGACCTCTCCGATGAAGAGCTGATGCGCCGCCGCGCCGCCTGGCAGCAGCCAGAACCCCGCTATACACGCGGTGTGCTGGCTAAGTATGCGCGTTTGGTTAGCTCGGCCAGCACCGGCGCGGTGACCGACCAGGAGTAATCCGCGTTGCCGTTATGAGCGTATCCTCATGAACACGCTGTCATAAAGAATTAAAGCGCAAGGCTTAGTATAAAAGCCTTGCGCTTTTTTATTGGGATAACAGGTGGCCGAAATGGTGGAGCAAACGCAGGCACGTGGGCGCATAGGTGAGGTGTTTTGGGTATTTTTAGCACTCGGCTTAACGTCCTTTGGCGGCCCGGTAGCGCACCTGGGGTATTTTCGCACGGCCTTTGTGGAACGGCGCCAGTGGCTCTCTGAGCAGGCCTATGCTGATCTAGTGGCGCTGTGTCAGTTCTTACCGGGGCCCGCCAGCAGCCAGGTGGGCTTTGCTCTTGGCCTATTGCGCGCGGGGCCTTGGGGGGCTGCCATGGCGTGGCTGGCGTTTACACTGCCCTCGGCGATTATCCTGGTGCTGTTTGCGTTTGGCGCGGCGGTGCTGGATGGCCCTATTGGCAGTGGCATTATCCATGGCTTAAAAGTGGTGGCGGTGGCGATTGTTGCCCACGCGGTGTGGGGCATGGCGCGTAATCTCTGCCCGGATAAAACCCGCACGGGAATCGCGCTTGCGGCGGTATTTACGGTGGTGCTGGTCAGTGGCCCACTGGGTCAGGTGTCGGCGATTGTGTTGGGGGGCTTAGCCGGGCTAACACTGTGTCGCGATAGCGCTGCCGCTACGGCAAGTGAGTCGCTGCATTTTCCGGTGACGCGTAAGGCAGGCATGGTGGCGCTGGGGGTATTCGCAGGGCTGTTGATTCTGCTGCCGTTATTGGCGGGGATGGCGGTTTGGCTGGATATCGCCGATGCGTTTTACCGTTCAGGCGCATTAGTGTTTGGTGGCGGGCACGTAGTGCTTCCGCTGTTGGAAGCGGAAGTGGTGCAGTCGGGTTGGCTTACGTCGGATGAGTTTTTGGCTGGTTACGGTGCCGCCCAGGCGGTACCGGGGCCGCTGTTTACGTTTGCGGCTTACTTAGGCGCGCTGCTGCCCGGTATCAATGGTTTAGTCGGTGCTTTGCTGGCGCTGCTGGCAATCTTTATCCCCGGCTTTTTGCTGTTAGTGGGCGTGCTGCCGTTTTGGAATCAATTTCGTCAGTGGGGCAGTGCCCAGGCGCTAATGCGCGGTGCCAATGCGGCGGTGGTAGGCATTTTAGGCGCAGCGCTTTATCAGCCGGTGTGGACGAGTGCGATCATTGGTGCAGAGGAGTTTGCCCTGGCGTTAACCGGTTTCTTGCTATTAACCGTATGGAAGCTGCCCGCTTGGGTAGTGGTGGTTGTTGTAGCGTTTGGGGGTATTGCGATTGCGCCATGAGCCGTCATTACGAACGAAGTGAAGTAATCTCGGGATTGGGGTAGGCGTGAAAAAAAAGCTTTCTTGGCAGACCGCCGGGAGGCGGCCTGCGTGGAGTGGAGAAGTGGGAACAGCAGAAAAAGTGTCTGCTATGGCGCCTCCAGCTCTAAGGTGCGACGCAGGGCGTGAAGTTCATCCACTCCCAGATGCTCAAGCCTTCCGGCGAGCAGGTCGCTGATTTTCTGAACGGGAAGCCCTGCCCGGCGGGCAATTTCTCGGCTTCCTAAGTCTGATACGGCGATCAGACGCGTGATAATACGCATTAATCGCGTACGTTTTTCAAGTTCCCTGACGTCGAGGTCAGGGCTGCTTCGCGGAGGATCAAGCTGTTCCGCAGTGGCAGTTGCGCGTGCCGTGCTCATGTGGCTCCATCAGTCTGAAATGACAAACACACAATGCCGCCAACCGGTGCGCATTTCAATGCCTATTTTGATGAAAATTTCGCGACCTCGGCAACGCCCGCAAACGGGCTAGCTCTGGTAGACTATTCGCCTTCCTATTTTGATGTGTGCCTGACCCGGCGCACGCTGTTTTTTAATTTAGTTTCGCTTTTTATAGGCCGTTGGGCCGAGGAGTTTTGCATGTCGTCGAACAGCGCACCCAAGGTGGGCGTGATCATGGGATCCAAGTCCGACTGGCCAGTCATGGAGCACGCTGTTTCCATGCTGGAGCGTTTGGGCGTGGCTTATGAAACTCGCGTGGTGTCAGCACACCGTACACCTGACCTGCTGTTTGACTATGCCAAGAGCGCTGCCGAGCGCGGTTTGCAGGTAATTGTGGCAGGCGCGGGCGGCGCTGCGCACTTGCCAGGCATGGTGGCCTCGCAAACGCCGCTACCGGTGCTGGGTGTACCTGTTGAGTCGAAAGCGCTCAAAGGTTTGGATTCGCTACTCTCCATTGCCCAGATGCCCGGCGGCATCGCAGTGGGCACACTGGCGATTGGCAAAGCGGGCGCGACTAACGCAGGGTTGTTAGCAGCGCAGATTGTTGGCCTGCAAGATGCGACCGTGAGAAGTGCGGTAGAAGCGTTTCGCGCAGAGCAGACTCAGAAAGTTCTCGACAACCCTGACCCGCGCCCCGAGCCGGAAGCGGAATAAGGAGTCTGGCTATGAACTCTGGTATTGCAAAAAACATTGGCGTACTGGGTGCAGGTCAATTAGGCCGCATGTTGGCGCTAGCGGGTTATCCGCTGGGTAATCGTTTCACTTTTTTAGATACTACGGGTAATCCCAGTGCTGGGATTGGCGATGTAATTGTCGATCCTAATAACCAGCACCTGGCTGAGTTTTTGGCCAAGGTTGATGTAGTGACCTACGAGTTCGAACACCTGCCCGTTCAACTGTTGCGCGAAATTGAGCAGCACAAGCCGGTTTATCCCAGCAGTCGTGCCATTGAAGTGTGCCAGAACCGGGTCGAAGAGAAGACGCTGTTTGATCGCTTAGGCATTCCGACCCCCGCTTACCGGGTGGTCGAGAGCGCCGAGCAGCTTGAAGCTGCCGCCCGTGAGTTGGGTTGCCCGGTGGTGGCTAAATCGGTCACTGAAGGCTACGACGGTAAAGGCCAGGCAGTCTTGAAACAGCCCGAGCAAGCTGGCGAGGCGTGGAGCGCAATTGGCCATTCGCAGTTGGTCGTTGAGGCCTTCGTCGACTTCGTGCGGGAAGTCTCGATGATTGCCGTGCGCGGTCGCGATGGCGAGGTGGTGTTCTACCCCATGGCCGAGAACCAGCATGTGGATGGCATCCTGCGCTACTCCGTGGCGCCGCTGCCGGATCTGGACGCCAGCGTTCAGCAAACCGCTGATGGCTATATTCGTGCGCTGCTCGATGAGCTGGATTACGTGGGCGTGCTAGCGCTAGAGCTGTTTCAAACCCGCGATGGCAGCCTGCTCGCCAACGAAATGGCGCCCCGGGTGCATAACTCCGGCCACTGGACAATGGATGGCGCGGTGACCAGCCAGTTCGAAAACCACCTGCGCGCGATACAGGGCTTGCCCTTAGGCGATACCCAGGCGATTGCCCCCACCTGCATGATTAACGTGATTGGGCGTGAAGGCGATAACGCGGCGATTCTAGCGCTTGCTAATACGCACCTGCATCGCTACGACAAAGCAGAGCGCGCCGGACGTAAGCTCGCCCACGTCAATATTCTGGCACCTAACCATGCCGAACTACTGGAAAAAGTGAACTCCTGTAGCGCGTTGCTGCCGGAGGCACCTCCGCCAGCGCTTAGCTTTTCCATTAAGCAGTAGCTACCAATGCCGCCTGTCTTAGCCTAGGCGGCTTTTTTTATCATGTTGACCAACCACACAACTTATAGCGCTAAAAATACTTAAATACGCTAAAAAGGAACGACAACAAAAACCAGCCATTAGGCAGACCTTTGGAACGCCGTCTGGGCTTAAGCCAATTGACCAATTAGCAGCACCCATAAAGCGATTAACGCAAAGTGGCCGGGGTACCACGCTAACCATAAACGCCGCGGCATCACTAAGTAGACGGGGGGGATTCGTTGTGCTGCACCTGCAGCAAGTACCAACACGATGAGGCACGTACCTACAGTAAACGATTTGGCCATGTCAGAGGCATTCATTTGCCCGGCAATCCAGAGTGCTGGAAATGCCGCTAGGCCTGCCCATAGGCGAGCTTGGAAATGGTTCTCAGTTTGGCTCAAGGCATGCATCGCGAACATTAATAGCGGAATCAGCAGCAGTCCGTTGTGCCCGTACTCCACCCAAAAACCGAGCAGGTACCACGCGGTCACACCAACCGCTGCACCGGCTAACAACCAGGGCAAACCTAACGTTTGCTGCTGGTAGTGCTGCCAGCCTTGGCGCACTAGCGCACCTAAGGTTAAACCACTGGCCAGGGTAAAGCAGACGTTGAGGATAAATGCGTCTGATGAGCGTGGCATCATCATGTAGGGGAGTTGGGCAACCAAGCCGATAATTAGAATTCGGCGCGAGTAGCGCAGTGGGTTGCGGGTATTAAACAGGCCGTGCCAGGCCACCATGGCGGCAAACAGCGGGAAGGCGATACGGCCAATGGAAGACCCGGCCCAGCTTAGATCCCAATCGCCGGGCAGCACATAGCGAGTGAGGTGATCCACGGTCATGGTGATCAGCGCCAGCCACTGCCCCCAGCCGGTCCAGTGAGAAGAGAGGCGAGGTAGCGTGCCTGCATGTGGGCTAGTCGGGTGAGCCATAAAACCTCCGTGTTGAACATGCTCGATGATACACAGACAGAGGTAGCTTTACCTAGTTCACTGAATTTTCAGCGTTAGGTAGAAACGCATCACCCCGGCGGTTGCCGGGGTGATGGACACTAAGGCTTGCTGTGATGCTTACTCTTGCCCACCGAAATAACGGTTGTAGATCTCGTCGTAAGTGCCGTCTTCTTTCACTTCAGCCAGGGCTTCGTTGAACTGCTCAGCGAGTGCTTCGTCGCGTTGACGGAACGCGATACCAAAGCCATCACCAAAATACTCTTTAGGTTCGGTGAGCATCTCGCCGACAACAACGTAGTTGCCTTCTTCGCTATCCAGTAACGTGGACTTACCGACTGGGTAGTCGAGGAACAAGATGTCCAAACGCTCGGACTCCATGTCCAGCACCATGTCATCGGCGGTAGAATAGCGGTTGATGTCGGCGACATCGCCATACATGTCGGTGACGTAATTGTCCTGCAGAGTGCCGCGCTGAACGCCGATGGTCATGCCGGCGAGCGACTCTTCATTGGTTGCATCAAGGTCGGTGCCTTCAGGAGCAAACCAGGCGGACGGTGGGGTGATGTAGGGGTCAGAGAACAGCACTTGCTCGCGACGGTCATCATTGATCGTCATGGAGGACATAATAGCGTCGTATTTACGTGCCATGAGACCCGGGATAATGCCGTCCCAGCCCTGTACAACCCATTCACATTCAACACCGATACGCTCACAGAGGGCGTTGCCCAGGTCGATATCAAAGCCGGTCAGCTCGCCATCCGGCGTGCGATATTCCATCGGCTCGTAAGGCACATCAACCCCGATACGTAGTTGGTCTTCTTGCGCCTGGGCGGCGCTTGCTGCAACGGCTAAGCCTAGCAGTGAGACAGACAGCAGTTTTTTCATTATGTATCTCCTTGGAAGCAGAGTTCATCTAAGCAACCACCGCCTAATGATGGCGTTGCCTATATGGCGTTGACCACGTTAGTCACAGGTTGCGTTGTGATGATCATTGATAACTTATCCTAACTCGGCGTTGACGAAAAGCGCTTGATGATTCGTAAACCAACGTTTGTTTCACACTAGGAGTTCTGTGGCTGTAGATGTGCGAGCAGCTTTTTTTCTAGATAACGAAAGAGATACAGGATGGTGAAGGTTAAACACAGGTATATCGCTGCCACAAACAAGAATGCGTCAAAAGGTGCATAAAAACGCGCATATACAAAGCGCGCCGCGCCGGTCAGGTCCATAATCGTCACTACGCTGGCAATAGCGCTGGCATGTAGCATGAAAATGACTTCGTTGCCGTAGGCCGGCAGTGCGCGACGAAAAGCGCTGGGGATAATAATGCGCCGCATGGTCTGCTGAGGTGACATGCCATAGGCACGAGCCGCTTCAATTTCACCTTTCGAGGTAGACTTAATCGCGCCGCGAAAAATCTCGGTCGTATAGGCGGCGGTGTTGAGGGTAAATGCAATGAGTGCGGGAACGAACGGTTCTTCAAGTATCACCCATAGCCAACTTTCTTGGATTCCGTCCACAAACACCACGCCGTAATAAATCAGGTAGAGTTGGATGAGTAGCGGTGTGCCACGAAAAACATAGGTGTAAGCAAAAATAGGCCACTTAATCCAGGCGCGTTTTGAACCACGCCCAATGGCAAGGGGTACCGCAGCGATTAAGCCAATGACCAGCGATAAAAAGACCAGTTGCACCGTGGTGGTCAGCCCATCGCCATAGTAGGAAAGCGTTTGCAGCGTGAAAATACTGTTCTCGGCAAGCTGATTTTCGAGCCATGTCATGAAAGCGGTCATTAGTCTGCCTCCCCATAGCCAATGTTGTAGCGTTTTTGCAGACGAGCAAAGATCCATTCCGAAACGCTGGCGATGAGTAGATAGATAAGCGCGACAATAATCATGAAAGTGAAAGGTTCGCGCGTCGCTTTAGAGGCTTCTGAGGCGACACGCACCATATCAGAAAGCCCGATTACCGAAACCAGTGCTGTGGTTTTGAGCAATACCATCCAGTTGTTGGAAAGGCCAGGCAGCGCATGGCGCATCATCTGCGGAAAACGGACGCGACGAAAAACCAGCCCATCGCTCATGCCATAGGCTTTACCTGCTTCGATTTGCCCATTATCGACCGCCATAAAAGCGCCGCGAAAGGTTTCCCCCATATAGGCCCCGAAGATTAGCCCAATGGTGACAACGCCCGCGACGAAGGCATTAATATTGATAAAAATATCGATATCGAACGAGTAGTAAATCCAGTCGGTGATCATGTTGACGCCAATTTGGCCGCCGAAAAAAAACAGCATCATCAACACGAGGTCGGGCACACCGCGAATAAGTGTGGTGTAAAGCGTGGCAAGACGATGAGCTAACCAGTTGCGCGACATCTTCGCGCTGGCGGTCAGGAGCCCTAAAATAATCGCTAAAATCAGCGACAACACCGCTAATTGGATGGTGACGCCAGCCCCTTCGATCAGCCGGGGGCCATACCCTTGTAAATCAATCATGGTCAGCCTCGCGGATCAGTAATTAGGTGCCAGGAATTGCTGCAGGCGCGGTGATTGCGGGTTGCCTAACACTTGATCGGGCGGGCCAGCCTCTTCCACCAGGCCCTGGTGAAGGTAAATCACTTGGCTAGAGACATCACGGGCAAACCCCATCTCGTGAGTCACCACGACCATGGTGCGCCCCTCTTCAGCGAGGTCGTGCATGACTTTCAATACGTCACCGACCAATTCCGGGTCAAGGGCGGAGGTGGGTTCGTCAAACAGCATCACTTCTGGATCCATCGCCAGTGCGCGGGCAATAGCGCCGCGCTGCTGTTGGCCGCCGGACATCTGTGCTGGGTAGGCGTTGGCGCGGGCCGTTAAGCCAACCCGATCGAGCAGTGCATGGGCGTGCTCCAAGGCTTCTTTTTTGGGTTTTTTCAGCACATGAATCGGCGCTTCGATGATGTTTTCGAGCAGCGTCATGTGGGCCCACAGGTTAAAGCTCTGGAACACCATGGAGAGCTTGGCGCGCATTTGTACCACCTGCTTCCAATCTTCAGGTTCGCGGCCGTGCTTCGTGGTCTTAAAGCGAATGGGTTCGCCATGGACAATGAGGTCGCCATCGTCGGGCTGTTCAAGCAAGTTCATGCAGCGCAAAAAAGTACTTTTACCCGATCCAGAGGCACCAATCAGGGTAATCACATCGCCCTTTTGGGCTTGTAATGAAAGACCTTTCAGAACTTCCGTATCGCCAAAGCGTTTTTTAATATTACGCACTTCAAGGGGAGTAGGCGTAGCGGCCATATCATTGGCTCCAGTACAGAGTTGCCGCAGCAACAAGTGGGTTTGTTTGATGCGGCTGGCGCGAAAAAGGGGCGATTCTATCAGGCTGGGCGCATTATGCGCGCTTTCCTTCTAACATTATGCACTCGACGATAGTCGTATCGACGTCGAGGGTCCTGTTGTCGCCTCACCATTGTTATTGTCTTGGCTAAAGTAGATCCTGCTTGGGGGGTTAAACGATAGGCGCCACCAACAGCGCGGCACGGGCGCCCACCTCTACTTGTGCGTTAGGAAACACCACATGAAGGGGCGTATCGCCTACCCGAAACTCACCCGACTTACCGTCTTGGGCCAGCAGAGTGCCGGGCTCAAAGCGGCTGAAGTTGGCTGTGTTCTCGGCAAAACAGAGTGTAAAGTCCTCCGAGTGACGCATTAACTCGTGTTGAACCTGGAAAAACTGCATTTGCGTGGCGGGCTGATTAGGTGGCGTATGCCCTTCACTAAGCGCGGTGAGTAGTGTACGCATCGGTTGTAATGATGCCATATCGTTGTGGCCAAAAGGCGCTACCCGCCCTAGCTCAAAGGTAAATGCCTGAGCGGCGTGATAGTGCTTGCTGTAGTGGGAGAATGTCCAGCTGTGCTGATGTTGGTGTAGCACCGCCTGCATACCCGCCGCTGCCAGCCAGCCCCACTGCTCAGCATCGGTGGAGGATTCTGCAAAGGGCTCCACTACAAAACGGGGGTAGCGGCTATCCCGAATTGCGGTATGCAGGTCGTAGTGCAGTTTGGGGAGTTCGGCATGGCGAGCATAAAACCTATCCACGGCGGCCATTAATTCTCTGGCGCGATCTGGCTCCTCGCCCTTCGCAGTTAGCTCGCGGCTAAACAGTCGGTTTAAATTGGTGGTAAGAAAACGCTGCTGTGCCTTAAGCGCGGGCAGGTTGCCTAAAATCACCAGCACAGGAGCGCCGAGCGATATGCTGCCCGCTTCTACGCCGCTTAACCATTCACCCACCAGTTCAACCGGTGCGGTTTCATTGCCATGGATCGCCGCTGAAAAAATGCACGTGTGGGCGCTTTGGCTTACCGTGTTAGGGGTGAGCTCCAAAATACCAGGCGCATGCAAATGATAAGTGCCGCTGGCGAAGACGCCTTGGCTGGCGGTGGGGAGTTGCCCATCAAGCGACCAGTCGAGCCATTGGCCTAGCATTGTCGCTCCTCAGTTAACTGTTTTGAGTATCGTTGTCAGTATAAAAGCGAGCCTAGGTTTACCACGCTGGGCGTATGCCACAAGCCCGCAGGTCGTTCGCGTGTAAAAGCCTAGCGTATTCGTGAAAAAGCGTCTTCATGAAACACGCGAAAGCTGAAAAGTGGCTTTATTTAATCGCTAACAGCAAAAAACGCCCATGGGGTGCATGAGCGTTTTTCAATTTGTTCATCACGTTACGCTGAACGCTGGCGCTGCATTTCTTCCTGGTACTCGCTAGCAAGCGATGTCTTTTGTTTATCTTGCAGGCCACGGCCCGCCAGCTGGAAAACCTCTTGCTCTTCTTCATCCAGGTGGTGAGTGACTAAATCCTGGAGCTGTTTGGCGTGGGTCAACCAGTGGGTTGCACTGTAGTCAGTTTCATCAAGCAGTTCTAAAAGCTCATCAATTTCATGATGTTCGGCAACGCTATGGCGGGCTTTTTCCTGAGTCAGGTCGATTGACATCATTGGGATATAGAGCGCCCGCTCTTCGGCAGCGGCGTGATAATGCAGCTCTGCCCGTACCTGCTGATACAGTTTATCTCGCTCATCGCTGTCTCCATGTGTTTCAACTAAGCGGGCGAGCAGGTCGCGCTGAATATCGTGATCCTTGCGCAGGGCTTCAAAAATCGTCATTCCAGACTCCTTGGATACGTTTGATGTAGGCAAGTCAAAAGCTAGTGGTGGTTGGCGTAAAGTGCAAGATGGCGTTCGTCGATGAAATCGACGCCCACGGACGAAAACATTCGCTTTTTTCTATGCTTGAGTGCGCTATGTTGTGTTTACTACTTATTAGGCGACGCCCACTTTAGGCGACGCTCACTGCACTACTCATAACTGCACTATTCATAAGTGAAGGAGATAGTAATGACAAAGGTACTGGTACTTTATTATTCCATGTATGGCCATATTGATACGCTGGCTCAGGCTGTGGCAGAAGGCGCAAAGGGTGTGAGCGGTGTTGAGGTGGCGGTGAAACGCGTTCCTGAAACCATGCCTGAAGAGGCGTTCAAGAATGCAGGCGGTAAGCAGGATTACGACACGCCGGAAGCGACGCCTCAAGAGCTTGCCGATTACGATGCGATCATTTTCGGTACGCCCACCCGCTTTGGGAATATGGCCGGTCAAATGCGTACCTTCCTGGATCAGACCGGTGGCCTGTGGGCGAACGGTGCTCTGCGTGGCAAAGTCGCTAGCGTGTTCACCTCTACCGGTACTGGTGGCGGCGATGAGATGACCATTACCTCTACTTGGACCACGCTGGCCCACCACGGCATGATCATCGTGCCGATTGGTTACGGTCTCGAAGAGCAGTTTGATATTTCCAAAGTCAGCGGCGGTACGCCTTACGGCGCCGCAACCATTGCTGGTGGTGATGGCTCACGCCAACCTGACGAGCGTGAGCTGAAAATCGCCCGTTTCCAAGGCGAGTTGGTCGCAAAAACGGCGGCTAAACTGGCCAGTTAATTAGTTTACTAGCCAAGACATATACGAGTCAGCCAAGTAAAAGCCTCGCCGGATATATCCGGCGAGGCTTTTTTTGGGGTTGGGATATTGTGGCTGGGATTATAGTTTTACTATGCTCCGCGTGCCGCCGTGTAAATTGTGTAGACGGATTGACTGGCCGTCATAAATAGTCGATTGCGGCTCTTGCCCGCAAAACACACGTTCGAGCAGACTTCGGGTAGCAATACTCGGCCCAGCAAGGTGCCTTCCGGTGAGAAAACCACTACTCCGTCGATACCTTCACCACCATTGGCACTTGACCAGATATTGCCATCCACGTCACAGGCCATGCCGTCGAAAATAGTGTCTTCGCTGGTCACGATAACTTGCCGGTCGCTGACACTGCGACCATCTTCACCCAGCGACCAGCGAATAATTCGCGCGGGTTCGTCGAAATGGGTGGGGGCACTGTCACTGGCGTAGAACCCTTCGCCATCCGGCGTTAATACAATGCCGTTTGGCTTATAAATATCGTCGGTCAGCATGATGGGCTCATCCAGGCTGTCATCGACGTAATAGATGGCCGTTTCTAGCTCCAGGTCTCGTTTTTTGCCCTCGTAGTCGAAGTGAGCTCCATAGCCTGGATCGGTGAAGATCACTCCACCCGAGGGCAGTGCCACCACGTCATTAGGGGCATTGAGCGGTTTGCCCTGATAGCGCTCGGCGAGCACCGTTGTGCTGCCGTCCCACTCGTAGCGTAAAACGCGTGAGGGATAGTGCTCGCAAGCAATTAGCCGCCCCTGATGATCGAAGGTATTACCGTTAGAGTGGCCGACATTGTCTCTCAATACGCTGACTTGACCAGTGGATTCGTCCCAGCGCATCTGCTTGGCACGAGGTATGTCGCTGAAAACAACATAACGACCGACGGCGTTCCATGCTGGCCCCTCTGTCCACAGACCTCCACTCCAGTGGCGTTCTAGAGGACTGTTAAAAATCATGTAATCACTAAAGCGGGAATCTTCGACTTTCCAGGCATCGATTGGGTATCGTTCCGGGGTGGAACCTTGTGAGCTCTGCAAAGCAAAAAGCTGGGGCGATGTGCCAACAGCGGCCAGGGCGGCCGATGCCGAAAGGAACTGACGGCGTCCAAGTTTCATAGCATTGTCCTGATGGTTGTTTGTTGATGTTGTTATGAGCGAAGTGAAACTGATGTTTCTTCCACCCTCAGGACAAATGTAGAACATAAGCGATTAAAAAACATACATTGGCTGCCCGGTTGGATTCAACCAGACAGCCAATCTTTATGCCATATGTGTGTCAGTGCGAAATAGCGTTGGCAATCGCCTTGCCTAGGCTTGCAGTGGTGCCTTCTCCACCCACATCGCGGGTAAGTACGGTGGCATCCCCTTCGCTCAATACTTCCTCAATGGCCGTGACTATTGCGTCACCGGCTTCTTTGTAACCGAGGTGCTCCAGCATCATGGCGCCTGACCAGATTTGACCGATAGGGTTGGCAATACCCTTACCGGCGATATCCGGCGCGCTGCCGTGTACTGGCTCGAACAAGCTCGGAAAGTTGCCTTCTGGGTTGATGTTGGCTGAAGGGGCAATGCCTATCGTGCCGGTGCAGGCGGGGCCGAGATCAGAAAGAATATCGCCAAACAGATTGCTGCCCACGACGACATCAAACCAATCCGGGTGGAGAACGAAGTTGGCGGTAAGAATATCGATATGAAATTTATCCACCGCGATTTCAGGGTAGCCCTTCGCCATTTCGACCACACGTTCATCCCAATACGGCATAGTGATTGAGATGCCGTTGGACTTGGTCGCGGAGGTGAGCTTTTTACGCGGGCGAGTTTGGGCCAGTTCAAAGGCGTATTTCAATACGCGGTCTACGCCGGTGCGGGTCATGACCGTGTCTTGAATGACCACTTCACGGTCGGTGCCTTCAAACATTTTGCCACCAACGCTTGAGTACTCGCCTTCAGTGTTCTCACGCACCACGTAAAAGTCGATATCCCCGGGTTTACGGCCTGCTAGCGGGCTTTTAATGCCGGGCATGAGCTTGCAGGGGCGCAGGTTGATGTACTGATCAAAGCGGCGCCGGAATTGCAGCAGTGAGCCCCACAGGGAAATATGGTCGGGTACTTTGTCGGGCCAGCCCACAGCGCCATAAAACAGCGCATCAAAACCTTTTAACTGCTCAAACCAATCATCCGGCAGCATTTTGCCGTGTTCCAGGTAATAGTCGCAGCTGCCAAACTCAAAGGTGGTGAACTCAAGATCAAGATTAAAGCGCTTGGCGGTCGCTTCAAGGGCGCGGATGCCTTCAGGCATGACTTCGGTGCCGATGCCGTCACCGGCGATAATGGCAATACGGTGGGTCATAGTGGTTCCTTACCTTGTTAGTTACTTTTTATGCTTGTGAGTCGTGAGTCGTGAGTCGTGAGTCGTGAATAGTAAATAGAGTGTAGCGGCTATTTTGATGGAGATAATCAGGCTACCATTCAAGTTATTGTTGCGTGAAAGTGCAGAATGACTGAGGAGCGATATGGCGCACCTGGATGATTTGGCGTTTTTTCAGCACTTGGCGCGGGCGGGAAGCCTGACGGCGACTGCTCGCGAGCTGGGGCTATCGCTCTCGGCTGTAAGCAAGCGGCTAAAACAGTTGGAGGCGCGCCTGGGAGTAGAGCTCGCGGCTCGCACCACGCGGCGATTGACGCTAACCGCAGAGGGTGAGCGCTATTTGGCCCGTGGCGCGCTGATTTTAGATGAGTTGGATGAGCTGGAAAATTCACTGGGTGAGGGAGTCGATCAGGCGCTTAGCGGACGTTTGCGGGTAAACGCCACTTTTGGCTTTGGGCGCCGCCATATTGCGCCACTGCTGTCCCGCTTTTGTGCCGATCACCCCGAGGTGGAAGGGTGGTTGGAGTTAACCAATTTTCCGCTCAATCTGAGCGATCACGGCTTTGATATTGGTATTCGCGTGGGCGAGCCACCGGAGTCGCGCTTGGTCGCTCGGCGTATTCTGGCCAATCGGCGGGTGCTCTGTGCGTCGCTTGCCTACATTGCCCAGGCGCCGTCTTTGCAAGTACCGGCAGATTTACAGCAGCACGCTTGTTTGGTGATTCGCGAGAACGACAGTGATTTCCCCCTCTGGCGCTTTGAACAAGTCGCTCAGCCTGCCAAAGGACTGCCTGGGCAGACACAGTCGATAAAGGTCAGCGGTCGATTAGCCAGCAACGATGGAGAGGTCATTACCCGCCTGGCCTTGGACGGCCACGGTGTCATGCTGCGCTCCTGGTGGGACGTTAACGAGCACCTTGCCAATGGCGCATTGGTAGCGCTGTTGCCAGGCTGGAAGGGGGTGCGGGCAGATTTTTATGCGGTGTTTGAACAACGTCGCCATGTGCCCGCCCGGCTGCGCGCTTTTATTGACTATGTTCAACGAGAGATAGCGGGGCGAGTGCCGAGATTGCCGGAAGGGAACTAATCAGAAGCTACTTATCGGCTAGGGCAAGCCTCGCCTTGGATAACATCAATCAGCTCTTCAGTAGCGAAATCCAGCTCGGCTGCCCGCTGGCGCAGACGGTCTTCTGTCGCACTATCCATTTCCTCTGTGCGTGAAAGTATCCACAGGTAGTCGCGGTTAGGGCCTGCCACCAACGCCCATTGGTACTCCTCATCCAGCTCAAGGACGTTATAGCCGCCGTAAAAGGGGCCAAAGAAACTTACCTTTAAGCGCCCAACGCTTTCATCGTCAATAAAGTAGGCGCGGCCTTCAGCCTCATCCCACTCTTGTTCTTCAAGGTTGTAACCACGGTTGATTACTCGAACACCGCCATCATCGCGCAGGCTGTAAGTGGCGGTCACGCAATCAAGACCGCGTTCAAAGGAGTGATCCAGGCGGGCAATTTCGAACCACTGGCCCAGGTAGCGGTCTAGCTCAAAGTCTGTTACTGGCTGCGTGCCATCCGGAATGCCAGTGCAGCCGGTGAGTAGGGTCATACTAACGATGCTGCTTCCTAGCAGGGTTTTCATTAACGCGCTCCTTGGCGATGATTCGCGGGTGATCGACTATGGTTAGTGCTATCTGTTGCTATTTTGCCATACAGCAGGAGAAGGCGGTGATGGAGTGTTTTCGTTTACATAACAAATAAAGGAGTGTGTATGTGGTGCCAACAAGAGATTCATTTGCCCGAAATGGCGCGCGGCTTTCATTTGATTACGGATGATGTGGCCCGCGCACTGCCTTGTTTAAGTGACTGCCAGGCTGGCATGCTGCATTTACAGCTGATGCACACTTCTGCCTCGTTAACGCTCAATGAGAACACTGATCCGGATGTGCGCCACGATTTAGATGCTTTTCTGCGTCGACTGGTGCCCGAAGATTTACCCTATTTCCGCCACACCCTGGAAGGGCCTGATGATATGCCCGCCCATGTAGCCGCCAGCCTGCTGGGTACACAGCTAACGCTGGCGGTGCGCGATGGACGCCTGGCTTTAGGTACTTGGCAGGGCATATGGCTGGGAGAACACCGCAATCAGGCTGGGCCACGTCGATTACTGGCCACCCTAAACGGGTGTGAAGCGCGCTAGCTTGGCGCGCCACCTCGACTCAGCGTTGCTGTATAGTGGTTAATAACCTCATATTATCTTTGAAAAAGCGCTTTTAAATGCCACGACGCTCCTTTCTTCGCCTTTCCCGACAGCGCAGGTTGCGGCTGTTCTTTTTTCTTAATCTTGCTCTGGTGACTGGGCTAATTGCTCACCAAATTTGGTTGTATGTAGCAGAACCCAAATTTGAGTCGGTGCATACCCTTGAAGTGGCGAATATTCGCGAGGTGTTGAAGGAGCGAACCGACTATCGCTTTGCGGTGGTGGGCAATATCAATAACTCGGTGAGCGTGTTTCAAAAGGAGATTGTGCCGCTCATCAATCAGAGCGGCATCGACTTCCTGATTTCCGCTGGGAATGCCGTCAATAGTGGGCAGCAGGAGAGCTACCAGGCGATTTATCAGAGTCTGGAGCAGCTCAATGTCCCTTACTTACTCACCTACGGTGAAAATGAAGATAGTGATTTCGGTAGCTATCTGTTTTACGAATATTTTGGGCCGCATTTTTACTCGTTTGTAGCGGGCAATAGCCACTTTATCTTTCTTGACGGTACCGGCAAGTCCTCTACCTCCTGGCAGCTTGATTGGTTGGAGCGTGAGCTTACGGCCTCAGAAACACAGCATCGGTTTCTATTTGTTGGTTTGCCGCTGCACAACGTAGTGCGCGACGCGCCGCTGTTTGAAGCGGACAATTATCTCAATGATTCTCGCTTAGCCGATGGCATTATGGCGCTGGCAGAGGAGCATGACGTTGACACCGTATTTTCCGCCAACTTAACGCTCTTTTCCCAGCAGACGATTAATGGCGTGGATTACGTGACCACCGGAGGCGCGGGAGGCATCCTCATTGATGCCGATAGTAGCTTTCACCACTACGTCATCGTCAATGTAGAGGGTGAGAATGTCGCTATTGCGCCGGTGCGATTAAATGTGGATAGCCCTGGCTGGTGGCGGATGGTGAGTAGTGTGGCTTCCACGGTGTATGCGTTTTTCTACGTTAGCTATACGCGGTTTTTGCTGATTGTGGGTATGTTGACGCTGCTCGCACTGCGCTTATATCGGCTAATTTTCGAAGATCGCGACTACTATCCTGATTTTGATATCGACCCAACGCCTTTCCTGGGTAAATCTCTGCGCGTAGCGATGATCTCTAATAACTACTTTCCTTTTGTATCGGGGGTATCGGTCTCGGTGGATCGCCTGCGCAATGGCTTATGTGATCTAGGCCACACCATCCAACTGTTAGTGCCGCGCTACCGAGAAACGTGGCAGGACGACAGCTCAATAAAACGCATCCCCACGCTAATGGCATTTGGGCAGAAGGGCGAGTTCCGGTTAACCAATCCGTTCAGTGCGCGTTTTCGTCGTTGCCTGCGTGGGTTTAAGCCGGATGTTATTCATGTTCATCATCCCTTTTGGCTCGGTTCCATGGGCCTGTTTATGGGGCGTCGGCTCAAGGTGCCAGTGATCTACACCTATCACACCCGCCTGGAGCACTACGCCCATTTCGTGCCGTTGCCCGGTGCGCTGTTTCGTAATTTGATTTCCCATACCCTGATCAAGCGCTTCTCTAATCGCTGCCAAGGAGTGATTGTGCCGACTTATTCCGCCGAGGAGTATCTGCGCATGATTGGAGTGAAGACTCCCTCGCTGGTGCAGCCCACAGGCATAGATGTGGCACGCTTTTCTCACGTTGAGGAGAGTGAGTTGGAAGCGCTGCGCGAGCAATTAACTATCGACCCTGCAAGTAAAATATTGATCAGCGTCTCGCGGATTAGTAAGGAGAAAAACATTGGCTTTATGCTGGAAGCCCTCGCCGAGCTTCAGTCACAGGGGCATGATGATCTTCATCTGCTACTGATTGGTGATGGGCCAGACCGGGAGGCGATTCAAAACCAAATCGATACTTTGAAACTGACCTCGCAGGTCACCCTGGTCGGAGCGGTGCCGCCGGAGCGCATGGCGCTTTATTACCATCTTGGCGATCTGTTTGTGTTTGCCTCCACCTCTGAAACTCAGGGCATGGTGATCCTTGAGGCGATGTCGGCGGGACTGCCCGTGGTGGCGGTGCGCTCCAGCGGTATCGATGATGTGGTGCGCCAAGGGGTCAATGGGTTCAAAACACCGCAAAATCGTCAGGCCTGGGGGCAAAGGGTGGTTGAGTTAAAAGATAACGCTGAGCGACGCCGGGAGTTGGGTAAGCAGGCCAGCCACTTTGCTGAGGAGTTTGATATTGCCAACTTTGCCTCAGCGGTGGCGGGCTTTTACGCCGAAGTGCTGGCCAAATATCACTCGCCTTCGCGGTGAGGCTGTTTTTTTGCCGCTTGGCGGCGGTTAGCATAGCGCTTAAGGCCTATTAACAAGCTAACGCCAGCCGCTAGCCCGACAGCCGCTAAGATGATTTCTTTGGTCGAGGCAGCGGTGAACAGTGCGCCTAGCTGGCTGCCCAATAAGATCACCGCTGCCAGCCCCGGTACGATGCCCAGGGTGGAGCCGATCATATAGTCGCGAAACTTAAGGTGAAAAGCGCCCGCCAGCATATTGGTGAGCGTAAACGGGGCGAGTGGTAGCAGGTTAATCACCGTCATGGTGCGAATGCCGCGCTTGGATAAGTAACCCGATAGGCCGCGCAGATGGCGCCCGCCATAACGCATAAGCGCCTCACGGCCTAACCAGTGGCCTACCCAGTAAGACACAATCGAGGAGGTCAATGTGCCTAGCGTGGCGTACGCTAGCCCCCATATTGGGCCAAACAGTAAGCCAGTCACCACCACCAGTAGGCTAAGTGGAAATATTACCAGCAGGGCGCTGGCATAAGTGGCCATTACCGCGGCAAACATCCAGGGCGCGGTACGCCACTGGCGAATGTAAGCGATAAATTCGCTAAGGCGCGCCTGGGTAAGTAGGTCGTAGCGCTGTAGTAACTGCCACATGACGCCCAGCAGCACGACGACTACCAGCAGGCCTACGCCCTTGCCCAATGTCCGCGACATGCTCACTCCCATCGGCTAAAAAAGCGCTAGCATACGCTAGCTGTCCGATGGGATGAAGGCGCGTTTACATTAAGCGCAATAGTTAATCAGCGGTGTCTTAGTTGTTGAGCTGGGCTTCAATGACCGGCCAAGCGGGGTCGCCGTCAGTGGTGGTGACGTCTGCCAACATTGCTTCAATGCGTTCTGGGTGGTCGTTGATCCACTGTTCGGCGACGTCGGCAAGGTCTTGCTCTTCCTGGCCAAACGCCTGAATCATCCAGCTCTGCTCTTCAGCCGAAAAGGTAAACTGCTCAAAGAAGGTCACTACGTTGGGGGTGGCTTCAGCGTAGTCGCTGCGCAGTAGCGTCAACACATCGCTTTCACCGTTGTTCTCACCGAACAGGTCTTCAGGATCTTCCAGGTAGCGCATGGGCAGTTCAAGGTTCATCCAGTGGGGCGTCCAGCCTACCCAGACAATCGGTTCCTCACGGGAGATGGCGTCACGTGCAGCGGAAAGCATGCCCACTTCACTGGTATCGACTACCTGCCAATCACCTAACCCCCAGGTGTCGTTGTCAATGGCGTTGTGAAGAATCTCACTGGCAGCAGAGCCTGCGCCGAAGCCATAGATTTCACCCTCGAACTGTTCGCGATTCTCGTCTAGATCAGCAAAGCTCTGAATGCCACTCTCATACAGATATTCCGGCACCGCCAGGGTCATTTGCGCACCATCGACGTTATTCGCCACGTCAATCAGTACACCCGACTCCTTGCGAGGATTGAACATCTCACGCTGGGCGGGCAGCCAAGCCCCTAGAAAGGCGTCGATATCGCCGCTTTCGATACCCTGGTAAATCACCTGTAGGCCGATTTCCTGGGTGCTGGTTTCGTAGCCGAGTGGGTTTAATAGCTGTTCGGCGATGGCCGTTTTTACTGTAATGCCGGGCCAGGCGGGCACACCGAAATCAAGGGTTTGGTCGTCGGCGTGAGCCGCCGAGGCAAATAGCGCGGTAGTGGCGAGGGCAATGCCTGAGGCGAGAGGCTTGAGGTGTGTCATAGGATCTCCTTGCTAGGTTTTTGTCTGATAGGTGTTGTTGTTAAACAGTGATTATTGAATACCGCTAAACGTTACGGGCCAGCACGCGGAGGCGTGAAGCCAGCATGTCGCGGTCTAAATAGGTGCCCTGTAAATGGCGTGCGCCGCTGTTGGGATCGAACTCGCGCCGTCCGTGGAGTACGCGACGATTATCAAAAGCGACCATTTGACCAGGGCGAAGGGTGAACTCTAGCTGGTGCACTTCACTGTGGAACAGCTTCCACAATAGAGCGTAGGCGCTGTACCAGGCGTCCATCTGCTCTACCGGTAGGTGAAGGGCGTCGCGAATCCAGTTATTCAGGCGCATCTCAACCAGGTTGCCTGCGCTATCCAGAGTGATCACCGGCGCCCGCATTGAAATATCGTGGGTTTCATCCTGAAAGCGAAAATCAATCGGTGTTTCGCTAAGAATCGCCAGCGCTTCTGGAGACTCCTGGCGCAGAGCTTCTACGACCCGAGCGCCATCAGCAAATAACGATTCGCCGCCACTGGCACTGTTTTGCAGGCAGTAGAGCAACTGAATGTCTGGCGGTTGGCGCCAGTTGGGTAAATCGATATGCAGCGGCAACCCGACCGCGGTATACGCCGCGTTGTTGGGATTGGGTTTGGAGCGCACATCAAAGCGGGCGCCAAAGTTGGTGGCGCGCAGGGGGCCAATACGTTCAGCTAAGCGGCTCACTTCCTCTTCTACCAATGGGCCGTCGGTAATCAGTGCCAGCCCGTCGCGTAGCATGGCAGTTAGCCAGGCTTTCTCGCCTTGAGGGGTTAAAAAATCGCTATGGCTGATGTGCTCGGGAGTGAAGTTATCGACCCAAGGCTTAGCGTTGGGTACCGCAGAAGTCAGCTCGGCTTCCGGGCGGCGCTGGTAAAGCCAGCCGCTATGAAAGGCACTGACATGACCATCTTGCCATTGCAGGTGTAAGTGCCCATCTAGCAGAGCAACACTGGGTGGCTCAGTGATTGGGTCAAGCGGCAGGTAGAGCCTTTCCCGGGTCTGCGGATGCCGGCAGGCCGGGCAGGCGCAGTGGTCGCGCAGCCAGAGCAGGGGCAGAGTAGTTTTTTGACCATCTAGCCACTCAAGGGCAATGCCATTGTGGGCAAGCGTCGCTTGAGTGAGTACCGGGCCCGCTTGATAAGGACTTAATTCGCCCATCTCAGGGGTGTTTGCATGGGGGGGCGTTAAGGTGGTCTCTGCTGTGCTGTTCATTAAAACTCCGATTCGCTCCCTCTGTGGCATTACGTAGGGGTGTGCGTTTGTGCCAACCAGGATGCGGAGTAGCCGCAGCAGTGACAAACGATTAATCTGACCCCTAAGACATCATTTAATTTATAGGTCTCTTTTTCATGAGCCAATTACCGCCATTGTTATGGCTACAAGCCTTTGAATCTGCGGCGCGTACCTTAAGCTTTACCGCTGCAGGCAATGAGCTGGGGGTTACCCAAGCGGCCATCAGCCAGCGCGTCAGGCTGCTGGAAGACCGGGTGGGGCAAAAGCTCTTTGTTCGTCATGCACGCAGCTTAACGCTTACCCCCGCTGGGCAGGCGTGGCTGCCGAGCATTCACGATGCGTTTGTGCGTATTAGTGAGGGCACCCTGGAGGTCTTTGGCAGCACCTCTGAGCAGCCAGTGACGCTGCGTGCCACGCCGGTTATTCAGCAGTCGTGGCTGGCGCCGCGTTTAATTGCCTTCCACCGGGCTCATCCCCAGGTGTCGATTCGTGTAGTAAGTGCTATCTGGCCCGATGACTTTGGCCCCGAAGGGGCGGATATCGAGATTCGCTATGGCAAAGGGGAGTGGACGGGCGTTGAAATGCAGCCGCTAGGCGAAGAGCAACTGCTGCCCGTTTGCTCGCAGGCGTTAGCGGACACGCTTACTGCGCCGAGCGATCTGGCTGGGCATACGCTGCTGCACGCTGTCGGTTTTGGCGTGGGGTGGCCGGGGTGGCTGCAGGAAGCGGGGGTTGCTCACCTGGAAGCGCAGTGCTGGTCGCTCACTTGCGATAACCAGGTGATGACACTGGCGCTTGCTAGCCAGGGCGGTGGCGTTGCGTTAACTCACCGACGCTTAATGGAGCAGCGTAGCGATTTGGTGGCGCCTTTTGAGCTCAGTGTGCCCAGCGATGAGCGCTTCTGGTTGGTTCGCCCTAGCCGGCGCCACGTTAGCGACGAATCCGAGCTGGTATGGCGGGGGCTTTGCGATTCAATGTGATAAGTGGTTATTGCTGTTTTAAAGTCTTTTCACCAATTTCCTTGCCATTTTGGTGCAGCCGTGAAAAATGATGCGCTTTCATTGTTTAAAAAGGCGTGATCTTCATGGACTTTACTCTCCCTCCGTTGCTGACATCGCTGGTGGATCGCGGCAACGGCTTGCTCTGGGGCAGCGCGCTGATTTATCTGCTGATTGGCGCGGGTCTCTATTTTACTGTGATGACACGCGGTATTCAGCTGCGCTATTTCGGCCATATGTTTAAGCTGCTGGGCAGCTCCCGACAATCAAACGGCGGTATCTCTTCGTTTCAAGCGCTCTCAACCAGTCTGGCGGCCCGAGTCGGTACCGGTAACCTGGCGGGTGTCGCGGTGGCTATTTATTTTGGTGGCCCTGGGGCCATTTTCTGGATGTGGATGACCGCAATGGTTGGGATGGCGACCAGTTTTGTGGAGTCCACCCTGGCTCAGGCGTACAAAACAGACCACGGCGACAACACCTTCCGCGGCGGCCCTGCGCGTTATATTGAGCGTGGTTTGGGCTTGCGCTGGCTGGCTGTGCTGTTCTCTATCTGTTTGATCATTGCCTTTGGGTTAGCGTTCAACAGCGTTCAGGCCAACTCTATCGCCCAGGCCATGGAACAGGCGTTCGCCATTCCCACCTGGGCCATGGGGTTAGTTTTGATGGCTGTTGTGGCGCCGATCATCTTCGGCGGTTTGAAGTCGATTGCCAAGGTGGCTGAACTGGTGGTTCCGCTCATGGCGCTGCTCTACTTAATTCTGGCGCTGGTGGTAGTCGGGTTGAATATCAGTGACTTGCCCGCAGCGATCATGACCATTGTGCGCAGTGCATTTGGCTTTGAGCAGGCGGCCGGTGGGGCAGTAGGCTACGCGGTATCCCAGGCGATTATGAACGGCATTCAGCGCGGGCTGTTTTCCAATGAAGCGGGGATGGGCTCAGCGCCCAATGCCGCGGCCACGGCCTCTACGCGGCCAGATCATCCTGCTGCCCAGGGCTTTATTCAGATGCTCGGGGTGTTTCTGGATACCCTAGTGATCTGTACGGCCACGGCGGCCATCATCATTATGGCGGGGCCGGAGCTGATGGCGGGCGATGAGAACAACGGCATTCAGTTGACCCAAATGGCGCTTTCCAGCCATGTGGGCGATTGGGGCGGTATGTTTATCGCGGTGGCGATTCTGCTGTTTGCGTTTACCTCGGTGATTGCCAACTACTCCTACGGCGAGTCCAACATTGAGTATCTGGCCGGGCGCCGCGCCCCGGTTGCCGTGTTTATTTACCGCTTAGCGGTGCTGGCGATGATTATGATTGGCTCGGTGGCAAGCCTGGGGGCGATTTGGAACTTCGCCGACCTCTCTATGGGTATGATGGCTATTATTAACCTGGTCGCTATTCTGCTTCTCTCGCCAGTAGCTTTCGCACTCTTCCGCGACTACGAAGCGCAGTTGAAAGCGGGCAAAGAGCCTGTGTTTGATCCCAGCCTTTTTCCCAAGCTGGTTAATAAAGTCGATCCCAAGGCCTGGCCCAAGAAGTAATCAAGCTTAAGTAAACGAGCTATAGCCATTTAAACCACTAGCTGCGCCCCGCCTCGCATTTTGCGTCGCGGGGCTTTTTATTGGCCGTCACATGATTCGATTTAATCGAATACAAGTCGTAAAACGTTGCGCTTTTGCTTCTTGGAAAGCGCCGTAGAATAGCTTCCAATCCTTCCCTGTACATTTTGGAGCTTTCAATGACGACTCGTGCCCTGGTAATTACCTCTTCGATTCTGGCTGAAAACGGCCAATCCATTGCATTGGCTAATCGCTTTATTGAGCAGGCGAGCACCCGCAACGATGTAAACGTTACTCAGCGTGACGTGGTGAAAACCTCGCTCCCTCACCTGGATATTAGCGAACTGGGGGCTTGGCAGGTGGCGGCCGCAGAGCGTACCGCTGAGCAGCAGGCGTTAGCCGCGCGCTCGGACGAACTGCTGGCTGAGCTACGCGCCAATGATGTGCTGGTCATTGCGGTACCGATGTATAACCTGGGTATTCCTTCACAGCTGAAGGCGTGGTTTGACCGTGTTTTGCGTGCCGGTGAAACGTTCCGCTATACCGAAAACGGCCCGCAAGGGTTGGTAGAAGGCAAGCGAGCGATTATTCTGGCCGCGCGGGGTGGTCAGTACGCGGGTACGGAATTTGACAGCCAAACACCACACCTGAAAGCCATGCTGGGGCTGATGGGAATTAAAGAGGTTGACGTGGTCTATGCTGAAGGGCTGAATTTGGGTGAGCAGCAGCGCGAAGCTGCAATAAAAGAAGCTTTTCAAGCGATCGATCAATTGGTTGAGGGGCTTTAAGCGCGTTTAGAAGCGCTCTCAAGGCATATCTCAAAGCATAGAAGGATAATCACATGGCTCGGCCGGAATTACTCGAACAGATTTACACTATTGTCGATCAAATTCCGCCGGGCCGGGTGACGACCTATGGCCGCATTGCCGCCATGACCGAAGGTGCTACCCCACGCATGGTAGGTTCGGCAATGCGCCACCTGCCGGATGGCCACCAGTTGCCTTGGCATCGCGTGATCGCATCGTCTTTGAAGCTTGCCGATCACGGCGGCGCCGAACGCCAGCATCGTAAGCTACGCGATGAAGGGGTGTTGTTCGATGCCAAAGGCCGAGTGCCTGCGCACCTCGTCTGGCCTGATTAACCTATATAAAACGCCTTTAGAAACAACAACGCCGCCCAATTGGGCGGCGTTATCGTATATTTAACTCCTCACTCTTCCAAATTAGCACCCGATTTCCACGACCAGTCGCGCCAGCGTAGATCAAACAGATCCTTGCGGCGGTCTTTAAGGTTGGTCACCGAACCCTCGGCACGTACCACCGTTAGGCGAGTGAGATCCAAGTCCGAGAAGAAGATCATCTCGGTATTGGGTGTGGTTTCCGCCAGTACTGCATCGTGGGGAAACGCGAAGTCAGACGGCGAGAACACCGCTGATTGGGCGTACTGGATATCCAGGTTTTCAATCGAAGGCAGGTTGCCGACGCTGCCGCAGAGCACCACGTAGCACTCATTTTCGATCGCCCGCGCTTGACTGCAATGGCGCACGCGCAGGTAACCGTTTTTGGTGTCGGTCCAGAAGGGCACAAACAGAATGTCCATATCCTGGTCGGCCAGCAGTCGGCCCAGTTCCGGAAACTCCACGTCGTAGCAGATCAGGATGCCCACGCGGCCAGCGTCGGTATCGAACACCTGTAGCTCATCGCCGCCCTCGATCACCCAGTCGCGACGCTCTTGAGGCGTAATATGCAGCTTGGCCTGGCGCTCAACGGTGCCGTCACGGTGGAAGAGGTAGGCGATGTTGTAGAGTCGGTCATCGTCACCCACTTCAATCATCGAGCCGCCGACAATATTGATATTGTAAGAGACCGCCATACGCGACAGTTCAGACTTAAAACGCTCGGTGAAGCCGGCCAAAAAGCGAATCGCGCCCATTTGATCCTGCTGGGCGGCGCGGTCTTGGAGGCCCATCAACGGCGCGTTGAACAGCTCTGGGAAAACGGCAAAGTCACTCTGGTAGTCGGAGAGCGCGTCTACGAAGTACTCGATCTGCTGTAGGGCGGCCTCAACCGATGAAAACTCACGCATCTGCCACTGCACCGCGCCCACCCGCACTTGGGTCGGTTTGTTGTCGAGCACGCTGGCAGCGGGCTCAAACAGAATGTTGTTCCACTCTAACAGGGTGGCGTAACCACGCGATTGCTCATCTTCCGGCAGGTATTTGCGCAGTAGGCGCTTTACCTGAAAATCATTGGCCTGCTGGAAAGAGAGAATCGGGTCGTAGATCTCTTTGCGCGAGACTTTATCAATGTATTGGGCAGGCGTAAGTTCATCGGCGTGCTGGTGATACTCCGGAATACGCCCACCAGCTAAAATCGCCCGTAGGTTCATTGAGCGACATAGCTCTTTACGCGCTTCGTAAAGGCGGCGGCCCAGGCGATAACCGCGGTAATCTGGGTGAATCAGCACATCCAGCCCGTACATGGCGTCGCCATCCTCGTCATTGAGGATGATCTCGCGATGGCCAATCAGGTCATCGTACTTATGCGGGTTGGAAAATTCGTCGTAATCCACCTGAACGGTGAGTGCTACGCCCACCAGAAGGCCATCGTCTTCAATCGCGATTTGGCCGTCGGGGAATTCCTGAATTAATTTGTCAATGGTGCGCTTTGGCCATGCTCCGCCGATATCGTGATAGACGGCGTCCATCAATGCCTTGAGCTGATCGTAGTCATCGCTCATTAGGTTGCGCAGATTAAGATGCAGTTCTTCCAGGGACATATCAGGGCTTCCCAGCGTTAGAAATCGACGGCCATTCTAGCATTATCGGGCGCTGCTCGGCTTATCCGAGGTTAAACCACGTGCTAACGGGCGTGTCAGCGTTTGCGCCATAATGACACCCGCCAGTATCAGCAGCCCACCGGTAAAGTGGAACCCTGCCACTTGTTCACCCAAGAAGGCCATCGCAATCAGTGCGCTAAACAGTGGCATTAGGTTGATGAAAATACTCGATTGATTGGCACCGATCTGGCGAACCGCGCGCATCCACAAAAAGGTGGTGATGATCGAGGCAGGAATGCCCGCGTAGACAATCAGGCCGATATTCTGACTATCAATAGGTGTCATTGGCCCCATCAAATAAGGCGGTAACAAGAACAGCACCGCAAAACAGACCTGGGCGTAAAGCATGACCCAGGGCGGTAAATTCATCGACCAGCGTTTGAGCATCACCCCATATAGCGCGTAGCAAGTGGCTGCTACCACCATCAGCGCATCACCAAGGGCAACCTCTAGCTGTAGCAGCGAGAGCGGATTACCACGCCCTAGCAGAACGGTAACCCCCACGAAGGCCAGCACGCCGCCCACAATGCCGCCCAGGGTCGGCGGCTCGCGAAGAATCAGCGCGCTCAGCAGTACCGTTAACAACGGCACCATGGCGGCGAGAATCCCCATGTTGGTAGCGGTCGTCGTTTCTGCCGCCACATAGGCCAGCCCTTGCCATAGGCCCATGCCGAGTAGTCCAAGCAGCGCTAGCTTAGGCCACTGACGGCGAATTTCGTCGCGGTGGCGTAACGCTGCAGGGAGTACAAACGGGGTCATCACCGCAAGGGCAAGCAGCCAGCGTAAAAAAGCGATACTGCTTGGCGCGATGGCGCCTACGCTAAGCTGATTAATGGTCATATTGCCCGACCAGATAAGCACGGTGGCGAGTGGCGGCAAAAAATACATCAAGGGCATAGCAACGGTTCCTTATCGTTAGCCGGGTAATGTGACGCGAATTTGCACACTGGGCAAGGGGGAGAACGGCAAACCTGGCAATATTCAGATAGGTAAAGGTCTGTACGTTGCAGCGAGTATGTCATACGCTTGTTTGAATGCGTTTTAACACTGTTACTAATAATACCAAGGAGTACCGTGATGACCCGTGCGCCCGCCTATCCGCACCTTTTCCGCCCGCTGACCATTGGCCATTTGACGCTGCCCAACCGCGTTTTGATGGGCTCTATGCATACCAATTTGGAAGAGGCGCCCAATGGCTTTGAACGCTTAGCGGCATTTTATGCCGAGCGTGCGCGGGAGGGGGTTAGCCTGATCGTCACCGGCGGTATTGCCCCTAATGCGGAAGGCGCCGTATTCCAGGGCGCCCACGCGCTCGTTGATGAGGCGCAGTTGCCAGAACACCGCCAGGTGGCAGACGCGGTGCATGCTGAGGGCGGTCATCTGTGCATGCAGATTCTTCATGCCGGGCGCTACGCCTACTCGCCGGATTTGGTAGCACCTTCGGCTATCCAGGCGCCGATCAATCCCTTTATGCCTAGAGCACTTTCTAGCGATGAGGTTGAGCAACAAATTGCTGACTACGTTCGCTGCGCAAGCTTAGCCAAACAGGCGGGCTACGATGGCGTTGAGATCATGGGGTCAGAAGGTTATCTGATCAATCAGTTTATCTGTCAGCGTACCAACCAGCGTGACGATGAGTGGGGCGGGGCGTTTGAAAACCGGATGCGTTTTGCCGTTGAGATCGTGCGCCGTGTTCGCGAAGCGGTGGGTGAACGATTTGTGATTATCTTCCGCCTCTCGATGATTGATTTGGTCGAAGAGGGCAGCACCTGGGAAGAGGTCGTCACGCTGGGCCAGGCGATCGAAGCCGCCGGGGCGAACGTGATCAACACTGGTATCGGTTGGCACGAAGCGCGGGTGCCCACCATTGTGACCAGCGTGCCCCGCGCTGCCTTTACCGAGGTGACCCGGCGGATCAAATCAGCACTATCGATTCCGTTGATTACCACCAACCGCATCAATATGCCTGAGGTAGCCGAGCGCGTACTGGCGGCGGGCCACGCGGATATGGTCTCCATGGCGCGGCCTTTCCTGGCAGATCCCGCCTGGATACGCAAAGCCGAAGAGGGGCTGGCAGAAGAGATCAATACCTGTATCGCCTGTAACCAGGCCTGCCTAGATCACACCTTTGCCGGAAAGCTGACCTCCTGTTTGGTCAATCCCCGTGCCTGTCATGAAACCGAACTGGTTATAGAGCCCGCGCAAACCCCTAAACGTGTCGCTGTGGTGGGCGGTGGGCCCGCGGGTCTGGCAACGGCCGTGACAGCCGCTAGCCGCGGACACAGCGTGGTGCTGTTCGAACAGCGCAGTGAGCTAGGCGGGCAGTTTAACTACGCGCGTAAGATCCCCGGCAAAGAGGAGTTTAATGAAACCCTGCGCTACTACCGGGTGATGCTGGAGAAATATGCGGTAGAAGTACGTCTAAACACTACGGCAAGCGCAGAAACCCTCGCCGATTTCGATGAGGTGGTCATGGCCACCGGCGTTAAGCCCCGGGAACTCAATCTTCCAGGTCACGACCACGGCAAGGTGTTGAGCTACGCCGAAGCGATTGAATCTCCCGAGCGTGTTGGGCGTAAAGTAGCGGTGATTGGCGCGGGAGGTATTGGTTTTGATGTGTCCGAACTGCTGGCCCACCAAGGTCATCCTGCGTTGAACATAGCCGACTGGTGCGACGAGTGGGGCGTTGATTTGGCAGTCGGCGAGCGGGGCGGTTTAAAAGCGCCGACAGCGCCCGTGGTTCCCCGTGAAATTGTCATGCTCCAGCGTAAAACTTCCAAGCCTGGCAAGTATCTGGGGAAAACCACCGGTTGGGTTCACCGCGCATCGCTTAAGCAGCGGGGGGTGAAAACCCTCACCGGCTGCGAATACCTCAAAATCGACGACGAAGGGCTGCATATTCGCCGCGATGGCGTTGACCAAGTACTTGCCGTGGATAGCGTGGTGGTATGCGCCGGGCAGGAGTCAGTGCGTGATCTGCTGGCGCCGCTGGAGCGTTCGCGGGCGGCGGTACATATAATCGGCGGCGCGGATGAAGCCAGCGAGCTGGATGCCAAGCGGGCAATTGAGCAGGGCACTCGATTGGCCGCTAGCCTATAGGCTGGATATAGAGTAAATTTCATAAATCCCCATTCACCATGTTCGAGGGCAGGTTGAAGCGAGGGTCTTTCGCCATGGATGGCGAAAGTAGCGTCCATGGACGGATTCACAGCGCCCTCGCGGAAACCTGCCCTCGGCCACCGACGTGTCCCGAGATAGTTCTGTGTAGGTGAGTTGAGCGGGTGACGTTAGCCCATAAATGGCGATAGACTAAATGACTAATCTAGTTATTAAGAATAGCTAGATATTAAAGGCGCGAGTGGCACCCAGCTCGCGCCGTTCGATCGCCAGATAAAAGGACTGTCGTCATGACCTCGGAGTGTAGCCCGCGTTTTTTAGCCAGTGATAACACCTCCGGTATCTGCCCGGAGGCGATGGAATATCTACTAGAAGCCAATCGTTGCGATGACTTGGCCTACGGTAATGATCTCTGGACAGCCCGTGCCGCGGATCGCTTTCGCGAGATGTTTGACTACGACTGCGATGTCTTCTTCGTTTTCAACGGCACCGCCGCTAACTCCCTGGCACTCTCTGCAATGGGACGCAGCTACCACAGCGTTATTTGCCACGAGCTGGCGCATATCGAAACCGACGAGTGCGGCGGTCCGGAGTTCTTCTCTAACGGAGCGAAGCTGCTGACCTCTCCGGGTGCCAATGGCAAGCTAACGCCGGAAGGCATTGAGGCGCTGGTCACCAAGCGCAGCGATATTCACTACCCAAAACCTAAAGTGGTATCGCTCACGCAAGCCACCGAAGTGGGCACGCTCTACTCCCGGGAAGAGCTCATGGCGATTCGTGCCATTGCCGATAAACATGACTTGCGCTTGCACATGGACGGCGCCCGCTTTGCCAACGCTTGCGCCAGTCTAAATGCCACTCCCGCAGAAATTACCTGGCAGGTGGGAGTGGATGCGCTGTGTTTTTCGGGTACCAAAAACGGCTTAGCGTTTGGCGAAGCGATTCTGTTCTTTAACCGTGAATTAGCCGAAGATTTTTCCTACCGCTGCAAGCAGGCAGGGCAGTTGGCTTCCAAGATGCGCTTTGTCTCAGCGCCGTGGTTAGGGCTACTAGAAAGTGGTGCCTGGTTAACCAACGCACAGCACGCCAACGAGATGGCGCGCTACCTATCGGAAGGGCTGCAAGCGCTACCCGGCGTATCGCTAATGTTCCCTACCCAAGCCAATAGCGTGTTCGTTGAATTGCCGCCCCACGCTATTGAAGCGTTGAAAGCTAAAAGCTGGACCTTCTATACCTTTATTGGCGCAGGTGGCGCGCGTTTTGTATGTGCGTGGAACACCACCGTTGAATTGCTGGATGGTCTATTGGCCGATATTCGCGCGGTACTTGAGCGTTAAAGCCGTCAGTTACTCTCTTTTTTGCCGCTGTTGGGCGCTTTTGACCTAGTGATGTCGCTGCCTAAAGCAGCGACATCACTGCTTTAGCGCTTTGCGTTTATTTGAGATGCTTGGACTAACGCAACTATTCGTCTGAATAATTCTCTTATCTATATCGCTGCTGCGTTGAAGGTTTTAGTCATCACTTTTTGCTAATGCTGACTACGCTAAAAAAGCGACACCTCGTTTGGCACGCCGTTGCGAAACATTTGGCTTGACGGTGACTGCCTGGGGATGGGCCACAGGAGAGTTTCATGAGCATCTTTGATCACGTTCAAGACCGTTTTTCCCGCGTTCAGCAAGAGGACATGAGCCTGGAGGAGTATCTGGCGCTTTGTCGCCGTGATCCGAAGGTTTATGCCAGCGCCGCCGAGCGCATGCTGGAAGCCGTAGGCGAGCCTGAAGTGATCGACACGGCGAAAGACCCGCGTCTATCACGTATTTTTTCCAATAAAGTGATTCGTCGCTATCCAGCCTTTGCCGAGTTTCACGGTATGGAGGAGGCCATTGAGCAAATCGTCTCCTACTTCCGCCATGCGGCTCAAGGGCTTGAAGAGCGCAAACAGATTCTCTATCTGCTTGGCCCTGTGGGCGGCGGTAAGTCGTCGCTGGCAGAGCGTCTTAAGCTGCTGATGGAGCGGATTCCGTTCTATGCCATTAAAGGCTCGCCGGTCTACGAGTCGCCGCTTGGCTTGTTCTCACCCGAAGAGGACGGCGAACTGCTCGAGAAAGAGTACGGTATCCCACAGCGCTATTTGCGCAGCGTAATGTCGCCCTGGGCGGCAAAACGGCTGAATGAGTACGGCGGCGATATCTCCCAGTTCCGGGTAGTGCGTTTGTACCCATCACGGCTTAACCAGATCGCTATTTCCAAAACCGAGCCAGGGGATGAGAACAACCAGGATATCTCGTCGCTGGTGGGTAAAGTCGATATTCGCCAATTGGAGCTTTACTCCCAGGATGATCCGGATGCCTACAGCTTCTCCGGCGGTTTATGCCGTGCTAACCAGGGGCTGATGGAGTTTGTGGAGATGTTCAAAGCGCCGATCAAGGTGCTGCATCCACTGCTTACCGCGACGCAAGAGGGTAATTACAACCCCACCGAAGGCATGGGGGCGATTCCCTTTGATGGCGTGATCCTGGCCCACTCCAACGAGTCGGAATGGCAGGCGTTTCGCAATAACCGCAATAACGAAGCGTTCCTTGACCGGGTTTATATCGTCAAGGTGCCTTATTGTTTGCGGGTTACCGAAGAGATCAAGATCTATCAAAAACTGCTCGAAGACTCCTCGCTTAACGCCGCGCCCTGCGCACCGGACACGCTGCGCATGCTGGCCCAGTTCTCGGTACTGTCACGGCTAAAAGCGCCGGAAAACTCCAATATTTACTCGAAAATGCGCGTTTACGACGGTGAGAATCTGAAAGACACCGACCCTCGCGCCAAGTCGATTCAGGAGTACCGCGACGCCGCAGGCGTTGACGAGGGTATGCAGGGTCTCTCCACCCGCTTTGCATTCAAGATTCTTTCTAAGGTATTTAACTTCGACAGCACCGAGGTGGCCGCTAACCCAGTCCATTTACTTTATGTGCTTGAGCAGGCGTTGGAGCGTGAGCAGCTGCCATCGGAAGTGTTTGAGCGCTACTTGGGCTTTATCAAAGAATATATGGCGCCTCGTTACGTGGACTTTATTGGTAAGGAGATCCAGACCGCTTACCTCGAATCCTACAGCGAGTATGGCCAGAATATCTTTGACCGCTATGTGACCTACGCAGATTTCTGGATTCAGGATCAAGAGTATCGTGATCATGAGACCGGTGAGTTGCTAGACCGCCAGGCGCTCAACGAAGAGCTGGAGAAAATCGAAAAACCCGCGGGTATCTCGAATCCCAAAGACTTCCGCCACGAGGTGGTCAATTTTGTGCTGCGGGCGCGGGCGCAAAACAACGGTATGAACCCGAGCTGGCAGTCCTATGAAAAGCTCAAGGGCGTTATCGAGCACAAAATGTTCGCCAATACCGAAGAGCTATTGCCGGTGATTTCGTTCAATGCCAAGGCTTCTCGCTCGGATCAGAAAAAGCACGAAGACTTTGTGGCGCGGATGGTCGATCGCGGCTACACCGAAAAACAGGTGCGGTTGCTATCCGAGTGGTATCTGCGCGTGCGCAAGTCCCAGTAATGGATGGTGTGCTTAAGATGAGCGTTTAAGGAGGTCGTATGACCTACTTTATTGATCGAAGGCCGAACGCGAAACATAAAAGCGCGGTGAACCGGCAGCGCTTTTTGGAGCGCTACCGTAAGCATATCAAGCGCTCGGTTGAAGAGGCCGTTAACCGCCGCTCGATTACGGATATGGAGCGTGGTGAGAACGTTTCGATTCCGGCAAAGGATATCTCCGAACCGGTCTTCCAGCATGGCCCGGGTGGGGCGCGTAATATCGTTTCACCCGGTAATAAAGAGTTTGTCGCCGGTGATAAAATCCGCCGCCCCAGTGGGCAGGGGGGCGGTGGTGGCGCAGGCGAGGGCGGCCCCTCTAATCAGGGTGAAGGCGTCGATGAGTTCGCTTTTACGCTGAGCCGCGAAGAGTTTTTGGAGTTTGTTTTTGACGGTTTAGAGCTGCCCCATTTGCAGCGCAAACCGTTGAAATCGCTTGAAGAGGTCAAAATGGTGCGGGCGGGGCTCTCCCGGGACGGCGTGCCGTCGCGGATTAGCATTACCCGCTCTATGCGCGAAGCCTATGCTCGGCGCATTGCTATGCGCGCACCGATTAAACGGGCGTTAAGAGAGGCGATTGATGCCCTGGAGGCCGAAGAACGCAAGGACACGGTACTGCGTAATCCCACCCGCATTGCCGAGCTGAAAGCCGAAATTGAGCGCCTGGAGAAGCGCATCGCGGGCGTACCGTTTATTGACACCTACGACCTGCGCTACCACCAACTAAGCGCACAGCCTCAGCCTTCCAATCAAGCGGTGATGTTTTGCGTTATGGATGTCTCCGGCTCGATGACCCAAAACCACAAAGACATCGCCAAGCGGTTTTTCCTGCTGCTCTATCTGTTCTTGGAGAAGCACTACGAGAAGGTCGAGTTGGTTTTTGTGCGCCACCATACGGCTGCTCGGGAAGTCAGTGAAGAGGAGTTTTTCTACTCGCGGGAAACCGGCGGTACGATTGTTTCCAGTGCGCTGAACCTGGTGAATAAAATCATCGAAAAGCGCTATCCCGTTGGCCAATGGAATCTGTATGTGGCCCAGGCGTCCGATGGTGATAACTGGGATGATGACTCGAATATTTGCCGCGACTTACTGGTCAAACAGTTGATGCCGCAGCTGCAATACTACGCCTACGTTGAGATCACGCCCCATGACCATCAGTCACTGTGGCATGAGTACGAAAGTGTGGTGAAAGAGTTCCCCGAGCGCTTTGCCATGCGCCAAATTGTGGAGGCGGGCGATATTTATCCGGTCTTTCGTGAACTGTTTAAGCGCCGCTTAAGCCAGTCCTAGTGACCTTGTATACAGGTTAGTGACCGCGTGTAGAGGAGGGGGCTATGAGTGCGACCCGCAAGCGTAAGCCGATTGCCACCGGCTCCGATTGGAACTTCAGTGTACTGGAGCGTTTTGATGCGGAGCTGGCCAGGCTCGCTGATGAGTATCGGCTAGATACCTATCCTAATCAGATAGAAGTCATCACTACCGAGCAGATGATGGATGCCTATGCGAGTGTAGGCATGCCGGTGGGCTATCACCACTGGTCGTTCGGCAAGCAGTTTCTAGCCGTCGAGCAGGCGTACAAGCGTGGCCAGATGGGCTTAGCCTATGAACTGGTGATCAATTCCGACCCCTGCATCGCTTATTTAATGGAGGAGAATACGCTGATGATGCAGGTGTTGGTGATGGCTCACGCCTGCTACGGCCACAACTCCTTTTTTAAGGGTAACTACCTGTTTCGCACCTGGACCGATGCCTCTTCAATTGTTGATTACCTAGTGTTTGCGCGTAAATATATCGCCAAGTGTGAAGAACGCCACGGCGTGCAGGCCGTTGAGCAGTTACTGGATGCTTGCCATGCGCTACAAAACTATGGGGTCGACCGTTACAAGCGGCCCTCGCCGATCTCTGCCGAGGAAGAAGCGAAGCGCCAGGAGGAGCGTGAAAGCTACCTGCAAACCCAGGTGAATATGCTCTGGCGTACCATTCCTGAGGCACCTATCAGCGATTCACCGCTGTCAACGGGGGGCCTGCATGCTGACGATGACCCATTGGGCTTGCACAGCGGCGGCCACTATCCTCCGGAACCTCAAGAGAACCTGCTCTACTTTATTGAAAAAAATGCGCCGCTGCTGGCGCCCTGGCAGCGTGAAATCGTGCGGATTGTGCGCAAGTTGGCGCAGTATTTTTATCCTCAGCGGCAGACCCAGGTAATGAATGAGGGCTGGGCGTGCTTTTGGCACTACACGCTGATGAACCGGCTCTACGACGATGGCAATGTCGATGAGGGATTAATGCTGGAGTTTCTGCAGTCTCACGCGGCGGTCATTAACCAGCCAGCGTTTGATAATCCTCACTTCAGTGGGATTAACCCCTATGCTCTTGGCTTCGCAATCTTTATGGATATTAAGCGGATCTGCGACGCACCCACCGATGAGGATCGCGAGTGGTTCCCTGATATTGCAGGCACTCCGTGGCGGGAAACGCTGGAGTTTGCGATGCGCAACTTCAAGGATGAGTCGTTTATTCAGCAGTTTTTATCACCGAAGGTGATGCGTGACCATAAACTGTTTTTGGTGGTGGATGACGATCAGGTGGAGACCCTTGAAGTCGCAGCGATTCATAACGAACAGGGCTACCGCCAGGTTCGGGAAGCGCTTGCCACTCAGTACGCGCTCTCTGTCCGCGAACCCAATATTCAAGTGGTTGAAGCGGCCATTCGTGGGGATCGCTCGCTAACACTCCATCACGTGCAGGATAGTCGCCGCCCATTAGGCCGCAGTGTTTATCCGGTGATTCGCCATCTACAGCAGCTATGGGGCTTCCCTGTTCATCTTGTCTCTTTGGAAGAAGGACGGGTAACGCGGCGTTTTCATTGGCCGGTAGAGGATGAAAGCCCGGCTTCTTAGCTGCTAGCGTGTCTTAAACAAAACTACCCCGCCCAAATGGCGGGGTAGAGGTGCTTATACGGCTATCAAGTTTTAAATGCTTAAGCTTGGGCAGTCCAGGATTGGCACCAGCCAGCGGGTGCTACGCTATTCTCTGGAAATAGCTGGCAACCCTCAGTGTCTGCATTAAAGAACATGCAGTTATCGCAGCGTTCGCCCTCTTCATAAGCGGGATGATCGCTGGCTTCACTGGCGTCTTCTACATAGTTAAGCGCTTGGGCGTTGCTTGCGGAAGGATCAAGGCGCGGCAGCTCTTGGGCGAAAGCAGTTTTAGAAAGAATGCCAGCTCCCAGTGGAAGGGCTGCAAGACCCAACATGCTGTTGCGCATAAAGTCACGACGGCTCTTATTAGCCATGATTTCTCCTTATCGTCACGGTCTGACGTTTGGTCACGTTGTTGGGTGGTTATCCACCTCTTTGTGCTCCGCGTAGTCTTATAAGCCGGAGCTCTCTGCTACATCTTTCAATCAGTTGTATTTTCGACCTACTATTTTTTTCAACCTACTACAATTTAGGCCAGCCGTTTTCAACCCTATTCTTAAACTACATGCTAGCGGATGTATAAGGGTTGTGCGAATAGTGCTGCTGGAATAGCGACAATTGGTCACGCTGTCGCCGGGTGCTGCGCTCGCTTCCTCGTCGCTGCTATACTCTGCCCAGCTTTGACACTACTTTTATGACCATTTTCTCTTAAGGGGCGCGCCATGCAAAACGCAGTCATTTTAATCAATACCGATAAAGGCCAGGTCAAGGCCGTGGCCGAGCGCTTGGCCGATGTAGAGGGCATTAGCGAGGTGTACTCCACCTGCGGCCGCTACGACTTAGTGGCCATTGCTCGCACCCGTGATTTTGAAAGCTTGGCTGAATTGGTGACTGAGCGCCTGAACGCCGTAGAAGGTATCAGCGATACAGAAACCCTGAATGCCATGCAGGTTCACTCCCGCCACGATCTTGAAACCATGTTCTCTTTGGGTTGGTAGCCCTTTATTATTTGGTTACACGCAAAGCGTTCACGAACGCAGTGAAAATGAAAAAGCGCTAATGTAAGCATTTAACAAGGGGAAAGTCTGTTGGGAACATCGCTTTTGAGCTGGCGTCGACAGGGGCGACGCCTGGGCATTGCTGTGCTTTTTGTGGTAGTTGGCACAGGGCTGTGGGAGTTTCAGGAGCGCCAGCATAAAGATGCTTACACCTGGATGGGGGTGCCAACGTGGGAGGAGTTTCGCCCCACTACGATGCACCGAGTGCTGCGCAATGATGGCTACTTGGTAGGCTGGTCCGATGTGCGGGTCAATCCGCTATGGGTAAGTTATCAGGTTGAAGCAGTAGACGACTCGAGCATCGGCCCAAGGCCAAATTTTCAAGCCGATTGGCGCACGCTATGGCCGATAGGCACCGACAGCTACGCCGGTAGCGGTTACGACCGGGGCCATTTAGCGCCAAACTACGCCATTGCAGCGGTGCATGGGCGCAGCGCTCAGGTCGATACCTTCCTAATGAGCAATATGTCCCCGCAACGGCCCAACCTGAATCGGCAGCTCTGGCAGCGGTTAGAAGAAGCAGTGATGGATCACTTTGCGCCGCGCTTTGACCGGTTGCAGGTGATTACCGGCCCCATTTACCCAGAACACTTTATGGATAACGTGTTCAACCGGGTAGGATTGGTCGAAGTGCCTTCGGCTTTTTACAAGATCATAGTAGCGCCGCACAACGAGGCACCATTAGCGTTGGCGTTTATCATGCCACAAGACGTTCAGGGCAATGAGCCGCTGGATGACTATTTGGTGACCATTGATGAGATTGAGGCACGCACAGGGCTTAACTTCTTCCCAGAGTTAGCAACGGAAGTAGAGTCTGTATTGGAAGGGGAGTTGCGTACACAGGGGTGGGCACTTGACGAGGTGGCAAGGCGCCCGGGGCGGTATCAATAGCCGTTTAAGTACATAGTGGCTGGCATGCCTGGGATTTAGCTTGTATCCAACACCCAATGGCGGAAGGCGCGCATGGGCTCTGTCAGGTGTCGGTGCTGTGGCGTCAAAAGCGATAGTTTTCCTCGGCTGGGTATGGTGAGTGGCAGTGCTTGAACAAGGTTGCCTTGTCGAAGCTCGGCATCTAAAAGCCGCATCCAGCCTAGGGTCACTCCCTGG
The DNA here is from genome assembly GCF_054065485.1 of Vreelandella sp. 2A-K22. Taxonomy (NCBI): domain Bacteria; kingdom Pseudomonadati; phylum Pseudomonadota; class Gammaproteobacteria; order Oceanospirillales; family Halomonadaceae; genus Vreelandella; species Vreelandella sp. 2A-K22. Next base: position 260,636 of record NZ_JBSUGC010000005.1, read on the forward strand.
CCGGCCAACGTAGCATTCATCAGTAGTTGGAAGCTGTTGGCGCGCAGCGTATGCAGGGGAGGCTGCCATTTCAGGCCTAGTTCACGGAACCATATTTCCCAGCTTAGCCAGTCGTGGTAATGATCTTCCACCACCATAAGTGTGTGATTCACCAGCAGATGCGCAGGATCAATGCTATTGCCATGGCGTTCCAGGTAAATGGGGCTACAAACGGCTGCTACCCTTTCATGTTCAAAAATGGCGTCAGCTACAAGGCCCGGTGGATCAACTTCATTGGGCACATGGTAATAAATACCCAGGTCGAACTCCGCCAGGTCAAGGCGATGTGGGTCTTCTACCGTCAATATGCGAATTTCGATGTTAGGGTACGCGCGCTGAAAGTCGGGCAATTGGCGCGCCAGCCAGATCGACGCAATGGTCGGGCTTGAGGCGAGGGTTAATTGTCTGTCGTCTCCACGTCGCCTGAGACGGGCAGTTTCATCGCCTAAATCGCGAAGAAGGCGTTGCACGACTCGAAAGTAGTGCTCTCCGGTTGGGGTGAGTCGCAGTCCTTCATGATGACGCTCGAAAAGTAGGCGCCCTAGGTCATGCTCAAGACGTTTGATTTGCCGACTAATCGCGCTTTGCGAGAGATTTAGCTCGTTTCCAGCTTGCGTGAAGCTACAGTATCGTGCGGCAACCTCAAAGGCGCGCAGGCAAGATAGCGGCGGTAAAGCATCACGCATGGATCAAGCCTTAAAACAGGGAGTCAGTGATTTCAAGCATACCACTGCCGAGCGGCGGCTGCTGCCCGGCCGGGTTGCAGAGGCTAGACGGCCGTACGAGGAATCTCTCGCTGCCACGATTTATCGCTCACCAGCTTATCGTCTTCATAAGCGTGCTGTTCGGCATTCAGGTAAAACATGTGTTCATCGCAGCGCAGGTGATAGCGGCTAAATACGGTGACGGCAAAGCTGTTTTTTTCTCCTTCACGGCGAGCGCGGTACACCCACTCGATATCTGCACGTGTCCGGGTAGCATCGTCAGGATGACTGGTATAAGTCTCCTTGGCGTACTGTTCAACCTGCAAGCCGTGTTCAAGAAACTGAATATCTCCCATGTCATCTTCAATGATGACGCTGACTTCGCCGCTGCCCACATCTTCGCTGATCGTGCGCTTGGGATGGCCGGTACGCAGTGTCTTCACAGGGCAGGGAGGGGCGCTTTCTGGCGGCTCGAAAGGCATGGAAATATAGGGCGCTTTGGATCGCGGTAGCTCTAGGCTAGGCGTACCTGCCTTGAGGGTCAGATCTGCGCGCTTTTTAGGCGACCACACTAATGGGAAGCTGGCGCTGGAGAGAGCAACCCTCAAACGGTGGCCTTTGGGCAACCGATAGCCAATAAGGTCCATGGCAAGCCTTACCTGCATGGGGTCACCAGGTATGGGAGGGGTAACTGTGCCCGCGTCGTCGCGCAAGTTTAGGTTAAGTGTCCCGTAGGTGATCAAGGCACTTTCACCGCTAGGTGATACGTCGCATAGGCGTGCGTGCAGTTGGCCGCACGCCTCGCTACTTGCCAGCGTCAGTGAAACGCAAGGCTGCCCCAGGATATCGAGCCCATGTGCATAAGGTTCGGAGTCAAATGTCAGTGACAGCGCATCGTCTCGGCGCTGGTCGGGTGGGAAGTCGGCTCCAAACCAGAGCGGAATGTACTCTCCCTGCAGTGCGCCAGTAGTAAGTGGCGATGCAATCAGTTGATCCTGGCTGAGGCGGGTGCTGGGTAAAAGGCCATGGTCACCCATGGTTAGGGTAATGGATTCACCCTCGTCGTCCGGGACTGGCCAGCCATGAGTGCGAACCCACTGTCCCGGCCGCTCCTTATACTTTGGAGCGGGCGGAACGCCATCCTGAAGGTAAAAGGTGCAGGTAGGTTCGTCCATTACGCCGGTCTCAATACCTTTGAGCCAGTAATCCCACCAGCGCAGCGCTTCTTGCAGAAAGCCAATCGCCGGATCAGGCAGTGCAAAGTGTGGATACTTGTGCATCCAAGGGCCCAGTAGCGCTTTTTTCGGGCATTGAAGATGCTCCATCATTCTAGGGATCGTATTGATATAGGAGTCGCCCCAGCCGCTTATCATGTAAACGGCCGCTTCGATGTCGGCATACTCCTCGCAGATAGAGCCATGCTTCCAATACTCATCACGATGCTGGTGAGAGAGCCAAGTTTCAGCTAGCAGCGGCATATTATCGAGGCGAGACATCCACATATCGCGCCATTTGTCGCCAACCAGTGCGGGGTCTGGCACCGCCGCAGAAAAACTTAGCATAGTGGCCGCCCAGCCTAGGTTCTCCAGCAACATATTGCCGCCCTTGTAATGAATATCATCAGCGTAGCGGTCATCGGTTGAGCAGAGCGTGATGATGGCTTTGAGCGGTTCGGGGCGCAGGGCGGCTACTTGCAGGCTGTTAAAACCACCCCAGGATATTCCCATCATGCCGAGCTGGCCGTTACACCAAGGCTGGCTGGCAATCCACTCGATCACTTCAAGGGCATCTGCCTGCTCTTGAGGGGCGTACTCATCTTCCATCAGGCCATCTGATTCGCCGTTTCCACGCATGTCTACTCGAACGCAGGCATAGCCGTGGCCAGCGAAGTAGGGATGGGTTAGTTCATCGCGAATTGCGGTGCCATCGCGTTTTCGGTAAGGGAGATATTCCAGGATGGCTGGAACGGGGTGTGCTTCAGCATCAACCGGTAACCAGATGCGTGCAGCTAAGCGTGTGCCGTCAGCCAGTGGGATCCAAATGTTGTCTATTTCGCGGGTGCGATGCGGAAAATCCTGCTTGATAATCATGAGTCACGCTTGTTGCTGGTGAGTGTTGGAACACGACTAAGTTGGTCCGGATTTTTTAGCCAGACCCAAAGCGAGCCGGTTGCTATCAGCACGATGAAAAGTGCAGGAAGTCCGCCCAGGTTAGACAGCATCTTGACGCCATCAATGCCGACAAAACTCACCATCACCCAGGCGACGATACCGACAATCACCCCCCAGGTTACTTTCATGGTAATACCTGCATTGAGGTCTGAATCAGCTGTCAGCCCACGGGTGCAGAGATTGCCAATGGCATCGGTTTGAGAGTCGGCAGCCGTCACATAAGAGATATACGCAATGAACAGCAGTACTGGTATCCATAGCCCTGAAAGGGGTAGCTGCTGGAACAGCTCATAAAGAACGTTTTCCACTCCGCGGTCATTGAGGATGGTGTAAAGATCGACCCCGGTGTGGGCTTGATAGTAAAGCGCAGTTCCAGAAAAGATTAGAATCCAGACGCTGGCGAATAGTGCGGGGTAGAGTAGGTTGACGCGAAGAAACTCTCGCACGGTGTAGCCGCAGGATATCTTACCGAGAAACAGGGCGGCGACGGGAGCCCAGGAGAACCAAACGGCCCAATAAAATATTGACCACCATTGTGGCCACTGATCTTCCCCCGCCGTGCCGGTAAACAGACTCTTAGTGAAAAAGTTATCGATGAACACACCAAACGACTCTACCCCGAGAGCCAGACTGAAAATGGTGGGGCCTGCGATGAAAGCGAACACACCCAGAATAAGCAGCAGGACAGCATTAAGTGATGAAAATCGAGCAATGCCTTTTTGCAGCCCGCTGGCGGCAGAAAGAACGAACGTGGTCACGATAATGGCAACGATAACGCCAAGCCGTAGAGGGCTGGTTTCGCCACCCATGTATTGGCCTACGCCACCCGAAAGTGTCAGGGCGCCGGTGCCCAGCGAAGAAGCCATGCCGGCTACCAGGGCGTAGAGAGAAACCGCATCAATAAGTCCTGCAAAGCGTCTGATTCCTGGGCCGAAAAGCGGCTCCAACATGCTGGAAATAGAGAAGCGAAGACGCAGGTTGTAAAACGCTAGGGCAAAGATCAATGCAGGTACGGCATAAATAGCGTAAGGCGTGAACGTCCAATGTAAAAACATGGTCGACATCGCAAACACCATGGCATCGCTTGAACCAGCTTCCAGCCCACTTAAGCTGGGAGGGCTCATGAAATGATAAAGCGGTTCGGCGGTGGTCCAAAATAGAACGCCGACGGCCAAGGTGGTGCAAAGGGTGATCGAGAACCAGCGTAAAGGTGATAAAAGAGGCTTTGCGGAAGAACCCCCAATACGAACATGGCCGATTGGAGAGAAATAAACGATAACCGCCATAACGAGAAGGTAAAGGCTACCTAGACTGAACAGCCATGAAAAATTATTCAGGATTGCTTCATTTAGTCCACTCGCAACGGCTAGAAAGGCCTCTAAATTGATATAGCTGGCAATGACTGCAGCAAATAGAACAAGAAATGTTGGCCAGAAGACCAACGGTCGCAGCGATTTCATCGGCATACCGTTTTCCCTTTATCGTTATTGCTATGCATGAATTTCATGGCATAACAACCTAACGCCATTCCAGTCCTGACATAAAGCGAAGACTCGGAATGGGGGTATGCGCTGAATGCATGGGCCGCCGATGGATTAGCAGGTCATTAAAGACAGCAAACGCTTGGAGTTAAAATCTAAGATATGCGCGATCAGGAAGCCAGGATTTGAGGCGACTTAAATCCGGTGGAGATAAAGGGATGTATAGGGGATAAAAAAGGGGGGTAGTGAGAGTGGCAGAAAATCTGAAGATACTATGATGATGCGGACACGGCCCATGTAAGTCATGGTGCCCAGGAGAGGACTTGAACCTCCACGTCCATACGGACACTAGCACCTGAAGCTAGCGCGTCTACCAATTCCGCCACCTGGGCGCATCATCTAACGCTTGGATTAACTACTTACTGTTTGTGTTCGTATGGTGCCCAGGAGAGGACTTGAACCTCCACGTCCATACAGACACTAGCACCTGAAGCTAGCGCGTCTACCAATTCCGCCACCTGGGCGAACACAAACCTTGCCTTGCTTAACACCGTACTGCTCATACCAATAGATAGCATAAAAGCAGTTTGGTGCCCAGAAGAGGACTTGAACCTCCACGTCCATACGGACACTAGCACCTGAAGCTAGCGCGTCTACCAATTCCGCCATCTGGGCAAGTGGCGCGTATAATACCGGGGTGATGGTTAAATGCAAGACCCCTAACGTGCTTTTTATAACGCAAATTGTATAAACAACGTCTAAGACGGTTGGGTGATTGAACGTGCAGCGCTATACTGCGCCTATGACTAAACAAAACCCTATTCATTTCAGCCTATCAAGCGTTGAAATATCTAGCCCGCAACGCAACGCGTTTGCGCCTTTTTTATGCCTCTCGCAAATGACGCCATCAAGGATGTTGATCGCATGAAGTATTGGACGTTAAGTGATGATCCGCACGCCGAGCGCGAGGCGCATAAATATGGCAACCCAGCGCCAAGCCGGGAGTATTTGCTTGCAGCCTTAGAAAGCTATGGCAAGCCGATCACTCACGAAAATATGAGCCGCATGCTGGGGCTGGAAGACGAAGAACTTATAGAAGCCGTCAGGCGCCGCTTGGCGGCGATGGAACGCGACGGTCAGGTGCTGCGTGACCGGCGAGGCGCCTATGCGCTGATCGACAAGCTCGATCTGGTCAAAGGCAAGGTGCTGGGGCACCGAGACGGCTTTGGTTTTCTGCTGCGCGATGATGGCAAAAAGCCAGACCTGGTATTGCCCCCGCGCCAAATGCGCCGTGTTTTTCACGGTGACCACGTGCTGGCGCGCATTAGCGGACGCGATCGCCGTGGTCGTGATGAGGCGACCATTGCCGATGTGATTGCACGCAACACGCAAACTATCGTCGGCGTTTACCGTAGTAATACGCCTGAGTTTGGCATTCTAATACCGGAAAATCCGCGTATCACTCAGGAAGTGATTATTCCTCATAGCGCCTGCGGTGGCGCGAAAGATGGCCAGGTGATCTCGGCCAAAATCGTTCAGCAGCCGGCCACCCGTGTACAGCCGGTAGGTGAGGTAATCGAAGTGCTGGGTGAGCGTATGGATCCCGGTATGGAAATTGATATTGCGATTCGCAGTTACGATATTCCTGCAGAATTCCCGCCTGAAGTGCTCGACCAGATCGCCGGCATTTCAGCTGAAGTGTTGGAAGAGGATAAGCAGCACCGAGTTGACCTGCGTGACGTGCCGCTGGTTACCATTGACGATGAGTCTGCCAAAGACTTCGATGATGCTGTGTGTGCTTGGAAAACCAAATCCGGTAGTTGGAAACTGCTCGTCGCCATCGCGGACGTTTCCCACTATGTACGCCCAGGCACGCCGTTGGACGACGAAGGCCGCACACGGGGCAACTCGGTCTACTTCCCTGGTCAAGTGGTTCCCATGCTACCGGAACTGCTGTCCAACGGACTCTGTTCGCTGAACCCACACGTGGATCGGCTGGTGCTGGTGTGCGAGATGAATATTTCGCAAACCGGTGCGATTAGCCGCTACCGCTTCTACGAAGCCGTCATGAACTCCCACGCTCGCCTGACCTATAACAAGGTGGCCGCGATTCTCGACGATAAGAGCGAAGACGGTGAGGCGCTAAGGGCAGAGCACAGCGAGCTAGTTAAGCCGCTGAAAAATCTGGAAGAGCTTTACTACTTGTTGCGCGAAGCGCGTGCCGAGCGTGGTGCGATCGATTTTGACACCACTGAAACAGCAATCATCTTTAACGATGAGCGCAAAATCGAAAAAATCGTTCCACGTAGCCGTAACAATGCTCACAAGTTAATTGAAGAGTGCATGCTGGCGGCCAACGTGGCGACTGCGCGCTTCCTGGATAAGCATGATTTGCCAGCGCTTTACCGTATCCATGAGCGCCCGACGCCGGAGCGGCTTGATAAGCTGCGTCTGTTCTTGAATGAGTTAGGTCTTGCTGTCGGCGGCGGTGATATGCCCACTCCGCAGGACTACCAGGCACTGCGTGAAACGATTGCCGACCGCCCTGACTTCGATATCATTCAGACGGTCATGCTGCGCTCAATGAATCAGGCGGTCTACTCACCGCAAAACGAAGGCCACTTTGGCTTGGCCTACCAAGCCTACGCCCACTTTACCTCGCCGATTCGCCGCTATCCCGACCTGCTGGTACACCGCGCTATTCGTTCGGTGATCCGCGGTCCGCGCCAGACCAACACGGTGCTGCGCGTAGAAGGTGCGCCGGTTGAGCCGCCCAGCAAGTGGTGTCCGTATACCTTCGAGCAGATGCTTGAACTGGGTGAACACTGCTCAATGACTGAGCGCCGTGCCGACGAGGCCACTCGTGATGTAGAGAGCTGGCTGAAGTGCGAGTTTATGTCCGACAAGCTCGGCGAGATGTTCGAAGGTACCATCGCCTCCGTAACTCAGTTCGGTCTGTTTGTGCGTTTGGATGAGTTCTACGTGGAAGGCTTGGTTCACGTGACGTCGCTGCCTTCGGATTATTACCACTACGAAGCTGAGAAGCACCGTCTTAAAGGTGAGCGCACCGGCACGACCTACCGCTTGGGTGATGGTCTTACCGTCCAAGTGGCGCGTGTTGATATGGACGATCGTAAGATTGACTTTGGGCTGGGTGATGAAAAGCCGCGCCCACGCCGCCAGCCGCGTAAGAGCCGCGGTGGGGAAGGGGGCGCTGGTGCTAAAGGTGGTGGTGCTAAGGCATCTGGTAACAAACCATCCAATAGCGAGAAGCCTGCTACGCGTCGCGGCCCACGCCGTACGCGAAATGGCCCACGCAAACCATCACCGAATAAGGGCTGAGTATGAAGTCGGCGTCTTCACGGCGGGGCCCCAAGACCCCTGATGGTTTGGATCAGGTATATGGCGTTCATGCATTGCAAAGCTTGTTAGACAGAGGCGAAGCGCCCCGAGAGCTTTGGGTGCAGCAGGGGGCAGGGAGCCGCTTAAAAGAGCTGATTACCCAGGCCCAGGCGCATGGTGCTCGAGTAAAAGAGCAGCCCCGGGATTTGCTTGATCAGCTAACCCAGGGGGCGGCTCATCAGGGAGTGGTGGCGTTTTGTCCGCCGTTAACTCCTGAAGGTGAAGAGTCGCTCTGGCTTAAGCTACGCGCCTGGCCCTCGAATACACCACCGCTGTTGCTGATTTTGGATGGCGTGACGGATGTGCATAACTTTGGTGCCTGCCTGCGTAGCGCGGATGCCGCCGGTGCCCACGGCGTGATTGTGGCGAAAGATAAAGCCGCACCGCTCAATGCAACGGTGCGTAAAGTCGCTTGTGGCGCCGCCGAAGTGGTGCCGGTTTATCAAGTGACTAACTTGGCTCGCACCCTGGCCAAGCTAAAAGATGCCGGTGTCTGGATAACCGGTACGGCTGGTGAAGCTGAGGCCAGCGTTTTTGACATTGATATGACCGGCCCCACCGCGCTGGTGATGGGGGCGGAAGGCAAGGGCATGCGGCGCTTGACTCGCGAAGCCTGCGATAATCTTGCCAAGCTTCCCATGGCGGGGGAGGTCTCTAGCCTTAATGTCTCGGTGGCTACTGGTATTTGCCTGTTCGAGGCTGTCCGTCAGCGCCAGCTTGCAAGTTAACCGCCGTGCTACTAAGATACACGCGCCCGTTTGTCTGCAAGCGGGTGTTAGCTGTCGTTGAAGTATTAGCTTTTGCTGAAATGAAAAGTTCTGTTTGATGCCCCTGTGGCCGCCTAGCGCGGTGGCGGAGCACTTCAGTTAACTCCTTGCTTCCCTGTCGTCGTTTATTGCGTTAAGCAATGGCACACAAAGGAAGCTGTCAAACCGCAAGGAGATCCCATGCGTCATTACGAAATCGTGTTTATGGTCCACCCGGATCAAAGCGAGCAGGTGCCGGCAATGGTCGAGCGCTACACCAGCATCGTTACCGAAAACAGCGGCACTGTGCATCGTCTAGAAGATTGGGGCCGTCGTCACTTGGCTTACCCGATCAACAAGATCCACAAAGCCCACTACGTGCTGATGAACGTTGAATGTAGCGGCGAGACTCTCGACGAGATCGAGAACATCTTCCGTTACAACGACGCCATTATCCGCAGCCTGGTTGTTCGCTGCAAAGAAGCTGTTACTGAAGCTTCCCCGATGATGAAACCGGCAGAAGAAAAACGTCCGCGTCGCGAAGAAAAACCGCGCGCTGAAGAAGAAGAAACTGCCTGATTTTATTCACTGCACGTTTTAAGGAGCTAGTCCATGGCACGTTTTTTCCGTCGCCGTAAGTTTTGCCGCTTCACCGCTGAAGGCATCAAGCAGATCGATTACAAAGATCTGGACACGCTGAAGGCTTACATCACCGAAACCGGCAAGATCGTTCCAAGCCGTATTACCGGCACCAAAGCACGCTATCAGCGTCAGTTGGCGACCGCTATCAAGCGTTCGCGTTATCTGGCACTGCTGCCCTACTCCGATAGCCACCAGTAAGCGTTTAACGTGATGCTGGCACTAGCCCGATGGCTAATGCGGGGCACGCCTTACGCTGCAGGCGGGGCGGCCTTGGCAACGCTAGTGCCTTGGCTGTTCTGGTTAGGAGCAGCCATCGCTGCGTTGATGACGCTGCGCAGAGGTTTTGCCCCTGCGCTACCGGTCATCATCGCCGCAGCACTACCAGCCGGTTGGTGGTGGGCTCAGGGTGATGTGATTCCGCTTGCTAGCATACTGCTGGTTACGCTGATGGCCGTTATCCTGCGCGAGAGGATGCGTTGGGGAGAAACCTTGATTGTGGGGACGTTGGTCGCCTCTGTCATGGTTCAACTCGGCATCTTCAGTCCGCCAGGTGGCACTGAGCTAATGCTTGAGCAGTTGCGAGAAGGTTCAGAAGAAGTGGATCGCATGCTCACGGAATTTGCCAATCAAGGCTACGATACTCAAACCATTGCCGCACTGGTGGTGGGTGGAGTAACCGGGCTTGTGGTGCTGTTGGCAGCCATAGTGTGCTTGGCACTTGCGCGGAGTTGGCAAGCTGGGTTGTACAACCCAGGTGGCTTTCGCGAAGAGTTTCACGCACTGCGCTTGACCCCTAAAGAACTGGCCGTGCTGGTCGTCATTGGGGTGATAGGTATGCTGCTAGGCGCTCATGCGCTGGCGATGCTTGGTTGGATTCCGCTGTTGGTAGCTGGCGTTGCGTTAGTGCACGGGTTTATTGGAATAAAGGGGATGAACGGGCTGTGGCTGGTAGCATTTTATGTGCTACTGATCACGACCTGGCCCACGATTCTCATTGTGCTGCTGTTGGGGCTGATTGATACATTCGCGAACGTTCGCGCACGCCTTGCCCGCAGCAACTGACAAGAGGTTTACGAGATGGAAGTCATTCTGCTCGACAACATTGGTAAGCTGGGCGGCCTGGGTGACAAGGTCACCGTGAAGCCTGGTTATGGTCGTAACTACTTGGTGCCTTACGGCTTAGCCGTACCGGCCACCAAAGACAACATCGAAGCGTTTGAAGCACAGCGTGCTGAGCTCGAAGCGCAAGCCGCTGAGCGTAAGGCAGAAGCCGAAGCGCGCGCTGAGCAGCTAAACGACATCGAACTGTCTTTGGTTTCCAAAGCAGGCGATGAAGGCAAGCTGTTTGGTTCTATTGGTCCGCGTGACCTGGCCGACGCGATTTCCTCTGCTGGCATCGATATTGCCAAAAGCGAAGTCCGCATGCCAAATGGCCCAATTCGTCAAACTGGCGAATACGACATCACTCTTCACTTGCACGCTGAAGTGGATGCCGTTGTACGCGTAGTGGTAGTTGCAGAGTAATTGAGCGAGTAGTTAAGTTAGTAACGACGTAAAGTCGTTACTAACGGCAGCTAATACAGCTGCCTCAAAAGGCGCGGGGTTTCTCCCGCGCCTTTTGTTTTTCCGGGTATCCGCTAGTTCTGGATATTCGCTATTTTTTGGGCGTTGCCAAAACTATCCAGCCCATCCCCCGCTGGGTATTTTAAGACAACGCCTTGATCATGTTGGTAGTCGCACCGCATGCGGCTAAGATAAGCATCTTCACCGGCTACGCAGTAGTGTTTAAAGGAGCTCGCTATGCAGGACCAGCCTTCTGCTGATACAGAAACGGCAGCGCTAAAACTGCCGCCGCATTCATTAGAGGCGGAGCAGTCGGTACTAGGCGGGCTCATGCTAGACAACCAGGCCTGGGATAACGTTTCAGAGCGGTTGGTCGCTGATGACTTCTACCGCTATGAGCACCGTTTGGTGTTCAACGTGATGATTCATCTGGCTGAAGCCGGTCAGCCGCTGGATGTGGTGACGCTTTCTGAAGCGCTGGAAGCGCGTGATCACTTGGATACCGTAGGCGGCCTGGCGTTTTTGGCAGAGCTTGCTCGTAACACGCCCTCTGCCAGTAATATTCGCGCCTATGCTGATATCGTGCGTGAGCGGGCAACGCTGCGCAAGCTGATCCGTGCGGCTAATCAAATTGCCGATAGTGCCTTTACTCCCCAGGGGCGCCCGGCTGATGAATTGCTTAACGAAGCCGAGCGGTTAGTGTTCCAGATTGCCGAGGAGCGCCCCAAAACGGGCGGCCCCATTGGCATGAGCGATCTATTGACCAAGGCGGTGGATCGTATTGATGAGCTGTTTAATCTGAAAGGTGAAATGACCGGGCTTTCCACTGGTTTTCGTGATCTGGATGAAATGACCACCGGGTTGCAGCCATCCGATATGGTGGTCATCGCCGGTCGACCCTCGATGGGTAAAACGACCTTCGCTATGAACCTGGTTGAACATGCGGTGATTTCCAGCGACAAGCCAGTCATGGTGTTCTCCATGGAGATGCCCGCAGAGTCGCTCATGCTGAGGATGCTGTCTTCCCTGGGCCGAATCGATCAAACCCGTGTGCGTACCGGGCAACTGGAGGACGAGGATTGGCCGCGTTTAACCTCAGCGGTTAATCTGCTCAAAGACAAACAGCTGTTTATCGACGACACCGCGGCCTTGTCGCCTAACGAAATGCGCTCAAGGTTGCGCCGTGTGGTGCGTGAACATGGCAATATCGCACTGGTCATGATCGATTATCTTCAGTTGATGCAGATCCCTGGCTTTAGCGAAAACCGCACCGGTGAGATTTCCGAGATTTCGCGCTCCTTGAAGGGGTTGGCGAAAGAGTTTAACTGCCCTGTGGTGGCTCTTTCTCAGTTGAACCGCTCCTTGGAGCAGCGCCCCAACAAACGCCCGGTTATGTCGGATCTGAGGGAATCTGGTGCGATCGAGCAGGATGCCGACGTCATTGCCTTCGTTTATCGCGATGAGGTCTATAATCCAGATAATCCCGACAATCAGGGGATTGCTGAGTTAATTATCGGTAAGCAGCGTAATGGTCCTATCGGCACGGTGCATATGGCCTTTATCGGCAAATATACCCGCTTTGAGGATTTGGCTCCGGATAGTTACGGCCAAGCGTTCGGCGACTAAGTTAATGATGACTGGTTTGTGATGACAGGCTAGTGATAAGTAGCTTGAGGATGGGGGGCGAGTTCGTATAATGCCTCACCCACGATATGTAAAAACGGGAGCAGCAAATGGCAGGTGGATTTCGGCGCGGTAACCGGCAGCGTCTTCCTAAGTTAGAAGGTCGCGGTGAGCTAGAGGCGATAGAGCGCGAAGGCCCTTTTAAAGAGTGGCTAGGTATGCCGGATCTTTATCGCTACCATTTAGTGGTCGCAGGCGAGAAGTATAGTTACCAGACTGAAGATGGTGAGCTGCCTGTGACGGTGGGAGATAAGGTCGTGTTCCGCTACAAAGAGACTAAAGGCGGCAACTGGATTGACCGCAATTCGCTTGGCAAAGCGATCGACCCCTCTGAATATCAATAATCAATTGATATCTTGACCTTCCGGTCAGGAACTCTCTTGCACTATTGACCTCCTAGCTATTAATGTCTAGTTATTGCTTGTTGTCATTACATTGCAATGACGGGGCAACAGAAGTGTCATGGGGTACAGTCATGCTGTGCCCTGATGACATGCCGTCTGACATAACGTATGAAATAGCCAAATAATAGGAGGGAACCATGGAACTTAAGGATCTTAAGCAGTTTGTCGCCAATCACGACAATTTTGAAATTCGCGTGATTACCCATTCGGGCAGCCGTTTTTATCAGGTTGAGCTGGAAGACGTTGAAGGCGAGCGTCATATGCTGACGCAGCGTACCAAGCCAATGCTGTTTCGCTCGCTAGATGATGCCTATATGGATCTCAAGCGCGCCGGGATTCATCGCGCTTACCTGGTACAGCATGTGCCCCACGATGAAGTGATAGGCCGCGACGCGCACTATAGTGAGCCGCTCACATCGCGTATGCCGCTTGTTTTTTAACGCTGCTCTCACCCATCAACGTTTAGCCTGACGCTTTTCCCACCACTGCCCAAGCCGAATTCGGCGACGGGCAAAAAATCGGTAACCGGCATTCATTATGCCGTGTACTCCCGGTAAGCACGAAAACCTCACCAGCCGCCGATAGCCCAACACTGCATAGAGGGCACGGCTGGCATCCATGCCGATGTACCATCTCCCTTGACTATCACGCAGGTGCAACTGGCCCATCATGGCGTTAAATTCTTGCCCATACGCCTGAGCGTTAAAATCACGGGCCTGAATATCTATCAGCGCGATGTGTTCCCGATGGCGATGCTTTTCCAGCCACGCGACTTCCTGTTGGCAAAAGGGGCAGTGACCATCGTGAAATAGCGTAACTGGCGGTGCAGCATGTAGTGGCGTGTAGCGGCTCATGGTGACTCCTGGTTGGTATTGGCCGAATAACCTGCTGTGTGGCAGGGCTGCCCGTAGCCAGGCGATGTTTCCAATTGATCCAAAAAGTGCTCAGCCTGTTGGCGGATAGCCTCGCGCTTCTCGTCGGCCATGCGGTTGAGGGAGCCGTAAATCAGCTTCATGCGAGGGGTCTTACTCAGACGCTCAGCGTTGGTTTCGAGAAAGTGCCAGTAAAGGCTGTTGAAAGGGCAGGCTTTTGGCCCCGTGACCTGCTTGGGTGAGTAACGGCAGTGCTGACAATGGTCGGACATTTTGTCGATATACTTGCCCGACGCACAGTAGGGCTTTGAGCCCATTAAGCCGCCGTCGGCATGGAGCACCATCCCTAGGGTGTTAGGCAGCTCTACCCACTCACTGGCATCTGCATAAACCGCTAAGTACCAGTCGCATAGCGCCTCAGGTTTAACTCCGCATAGTAAGGCGAAATTGCCTGTCACCATCAGTCGTTGAATATGGTGGGCGTAGCTATTGTCGATGGTCATCTGAATAGCGCGCTGCAAGCAGCGCATATCGGTATCCGCGTCCCAGTAAAACGCTGGCAGGTCGCGCTCAAAACCTAGCTGATTAGACCCTTTGTAGCTGGGCATCTGCGTCCAGTAGAGCCCTCGCACATACTCACGCCAGCCAAGAATTTGGCGGATAAACCCTTCCACGGCGTTGATCGACACGTCACCGCCATAGTAACGCTGCTCGGCGGCTTCGCAGACTTCATGGGGCGACAGCAGGCCGATGTTCATCGCAGCTGAGAGGCGCGAGTGATACAAATAAGGTGCAGAGTCACTGATTGCATCTTGATAGCGGCCAAAATCAGCCAATCCATGGTCTATAAAATGGTGTAAATCCACCAACGCTTGTCGACGAGTGACTGGCAGGTTGAAATTATCCAGAGACCCCATATGGTCGCCAAAATGGCGCTTGGCATCGTTTAGCGCTTCTTGGGTGATCGCATCCTGACGATGTTGAGGTAGCTCAGGGAAATCCAGTTTGGCTTTGATAGGCTGGCGATTGTCGTGGTCAAAATTCCATTTGCCGCCAACGGGCTCGTCGCCCTCCATCAAGTACCCGGTACGTTTGCGCTGTTCTCGGTAAAAGTACTCAAGGCGCAGCTGTTTGCGTCCGCTTGCCCATTGGCTAAAGTCATCGGGTGTGGTGAAAAAGCGCTCATCCTCAAGTAGTCGCCACGGAATCGTTGCGTTTTCGCGCTGCTGCATCGTCTCCCATAGCCGCCATTCGCCAGGTCGGGCAACGCGTATCTCATTGCAGCCGTACTGTTGCGCGATGCGTTCGGCTTCCTCAATAAGGGAGTGGCAATTATCTGCATCATCCAGCGCGCTGTAGTGCACTTGAAAGCCTTTTTCGCACAGTGCCTGGGCAAAGTGACGCATGGCAGCCAAAAAGAAGCCAATTTTATGGATATGATGGGGAACATAGCGCGCTTCCTCGCCAACTTCGCACAGGGCAACCACGGCATTGGCGGGCGCGTCTTGCAGCGTTGTGAGTGAAAACGAGAGCTGGTCGCCGAGCACCAAAAGCAAAGGCTTGGACATGAGTTAGCCTGTAATTATACAAATGATGCCGATAGTATAACTTTATACCGCCACTTTGCCGAAAAGTGATAGGATTTAATCAATTGATAGAGGTACTGAGTACCATCGTTATTTTTCAGGAGCATGAGTAATGACCGAGAATGTCGTCAAGGATCAGCCGGGCGAGGGCCGCTTGGCCCATGCACCCAGCGATCATCCACCGGTAGCGCGAGCCAAGGTGGGTGTTGTGCTGGCAAACCTGGGAACCCCGGATGCCACCGACTACTGGTCAATGCGTCGTTACCTCAATGAGTTTCTTTCTGATAAGCGCGTGGTTGACTATGCCGGTTGGAAATGGCAACCGTTGCTACAACTGATTATTTTGACCAAGCGTCCCTTCTCATCGGGCAAGGCCTACCGGGGGATCTGGAATAACGAGAAAAACGAAAGCCCGCTGCTAACAACGACGCGCGCCCAGACCGAGAAGATGACCGCACGGTTAAAGGCGCTTTATGGTGACGATGTCGAGGTCGATTTCTGCATGCGCTACGGTAATCCCTCGACGGAAAGCGTGCTGACGCGATTAAAAGAGAAGGGCTGCGAGCGAATCGTGTTTTTTCCGCTATACCCTCAGTACGGTTCGCCCACCACGGCGACGGCGAATGATCAGGCGTTTCGCACCCTGATGAAGATGAAGTGGCAGCCTTATATACGTACGGTGCCCGCTTATTTTGAACATCCTGCCTACGTTCAGGCGTTGGCCAACTCGGTACAAGAAGCCTACGACGGTTTCTCGACCCGGCCGACCAAGCTGGTTGCCAGCTACCATGGCGTTCCCGAGCGCTACCTGATGGAGGGTGATCCTTACCACTGTCAGTGCCAGAAAACGACGCGCCTGCTCCGTGAGAAGCTTGGTTTTAGCAAAGAGGAAGTGGATACCGCTTTCCAGTCACAGTTTGGCCCTGAAAAATGGGTCGGCCCACAAACCGTTAAGCATGTGGCAGAACTCGCCGAGCAGGGGCATAAGCACATTGCGATTATGTCGCCTGCCTTCTCTTCCGACTGTGTTGAAACCTTGGAAGAGATCGAAGAGGAGATTCGCGATAGCTTTATGGAAGCGGGTGGCGAAACGTTCAGCTATATACCTTGCCTGAATGATCGCGATGACCATATTGAGGCACTGTTAGCAGTCATCAACAATGAATTAGCAGGATGGCTATCGGCCCCAAACCCTAGCGTTTAGCTAGCTACTCGTCATAACTGAAAGCTAATAGCAGCCGCCCTGCGAAATTAATCGCTGTGCGGCTGTTTGCGTTTAAGCGTTTGACTGGTCAGTCAAAACTGCCTGTTATATGGTGTACAACTTTAGAATCACTATTATTCAACGCTGGCATATTATTGGCAAAGTAAGGTGTCTAACCGCTAGCGGCTGTCTTGGTGGTGAGCCTTTCGTTTTTCAGGAGGTTTCGCTTGATACAATTTGCCGTTTTAATGGGGTTCGTACTGGCGGCGCTATCGCCAATGTTAAACCACTGGTTCGGCCAGCGTGCCAGCCTAGTATTGGCTCTATTTCCTGCCGGATTGGCGGCGTGGTTGGCACTTCAAGCCCCTGAGGTCATTGAGAACGGTAGCCTGCTTTTAGAGTGGCAGTGGGTGCCTTCTCTGGGAATCAGCCTTACCTTCCTGTTGGACGGTCTATCGTTACTCTTTGGGTTATTGATTACCGTTATGGGGGCCTGCGTGCTGGTATATGCCGGCGGCTACCTTAAAGATCACCCTGATCTTGCCCGATTTCACATCGCCTTGGTCGCCTTCATGGTGTCGATGCTGGGGCTGGTACTAGCTGACGGCCTATTAACGCTATTCGTTTTTTGGGAATTGACCAGCATTACCTCCTATTTGCTGATTGGTTTTAACCACGCTGATATCAATGCACGTAAATCAGCGCGGCAGGGCTTATTCGTTACCGTGGCGGGTGGGTTAGCATTAATGGCTGGGCTGGTGCTGCTAGGGATTGCCAGCGGTAGCTGGTCGCTGGCGGAGATTCTTGATCAGGAGGCTGACCTGCGTGAACATGCACTCTACACGCCTATGCTGATCTGTTTGCTACTGGGTGCCTTCACCAAATCGGCTCAGTTTCCGTTTCACTTTTGGTTACCCAACGCCATGGCCGCGCCGACTCCGGTTTCGGCTTACCTGCACTCGGCCACCATGGTGAAAGCGGGTATTTATCTGCTGGCGCGCTTACACCCGGAGCTGGGTGGCACTGCGATGTGGGTTGGCGTTCTTTCCGTGGTCGGCGCAACCACTATGCTGGTGGGTGCGTTTTTAGCGATTCATCACACCAATATCAAAAAGCTGCTCGCTTACTCGACCATTATGGCGCTGGGCACGCTGACGATGCTATTGGGCATCGGCACCGAGTACGCGATGACCGCGTTTGTTACCTTCCTGCTCGCGCACTCGCTGTATAAAGGGGCGCTGTTTATGGTCGCCGGTATTCTCGATCATGAGACCGGCACGAAAGATGTCACCCAGATGGGCGGGTTACGCTCAGTGATGCCGCTGACTGCCACCATTGCGTTGGTGGCTGCGCTTTCGCTTGCCGGTGTGCCGCCGCTACTCGGTTTTATCGGTAAAGAACTGATGCTTGAATCAGTTCTCGGTGCCGATAGCTTCCGAACACTACTGGTGCTGTTCGCCTTTCTGGCATCTATTTTAACTATCGCCGTTGCTTTCATTGTGGCGCTACGTCCTTTTTACGGTAAGCGTCACCAAACCCCGCTTGAACCACATGAAGCTCCGCCTGGTATGCTGCTTGGGCCCGCGTTGCTCGCACTAGGGTCGCTCCTGTTAGGCTTGATGCCCGCTGTGCTGGGTGCTGATGCGTTGTTAACGGCAACCGCCACTGCTATATCCGGGCAAACAGTAGAAGTGGCGCTGTCGCTTTGGTATGGCATTAACGTCGCGTTGATAATGTCGATCGTTAGCCTTGGTTTAGGCTTTTTGCTGTTTAGGCGTTGGGACAGCGTGCGTGGCAAGCTCTCTGTATTGGCACCGGTGATGCGCCATGGCCCCGAGGCTGGGTATGAAAGCATGATGAATGGCATTGTGCACTTCTCAGAGTGGCAAACTCGGCTGCTCCAAAACGGCTATATGCGTAACTACATTTTAGTGATGTTAGCGACGCTTATTGCACTGATCGGTAATTCAATTCTATTACGCCATTCGCCTGTGTTTGCCGTTGACCTGGATGTGCGTTTTCACGAGGTAGTCGTGGCTGGCACTATGGTGATGGGGGCACTGTTTGCGACCATTTCTCGATCGCGGCTGGGGGCAGTGGTTTCCGTGGGCATCATGGGTTTTTCCATTGCATTGATTTTTGTTCTGTTCAGTGCGCCAGATTTAGCGATTACCCAACTGCTGGTAGAGACCTTAACGGTTATTTTGCTGGTACTGGTGCTGTTTCGCCTGCCACGCTTCTCGAATCTTTCCACCAGCTTGGAGCGCATACGCGACGGCGTGGTGGCCGCTATGGTGGGTATCTTGATCTGCCTACTGATTATGACCTCCTGGAGCATTCAACAGTTTGAGCCCATTTCGACCTACATGATTGAGAACAGCGCGCCTTTGGCGTATGGCCGCAACATCGTTAACGTCATTTTGGTCGACTACCGTGCCCTGGATACCTTAGGTGAGATGTTCGTGTTAGCGCTTGCCGCCATCGGCGTGATCGCCATGTTAAAGCTACGCAATAACACCAAAACCACCGACAGCAGTAAAGTAGCTGCCAAGGAGCCTTACGATGGTTAAGTCAGGCACGATTATTCTTAATACCGCCGCACGGTTTTTAATGCCGCTGCAACTGATGTTTTCTATTTTCCTATTGCTGCGAGGGCATGACGAGCCGGGCGGAGGATTTATTGCCGGCTTGGTAGCGGCAGGGGCGTTTACGCTGTATCTGTTTGCCTTTGGTGTAAGTGCCACCAAAGAAGTGCTGCGCATGGTCGACCCCCGAGACCTGATTGGGGTTGGGCTATTGCTGGGAATGATCTCGGTAGTGCCTGCCTGGTTTATGGGGCAGCCATTTCTGACAGCCCAGTGGTGGACTATCCCGGTTATCGACTTTAAAGCTTCCACGCCGCTGATTTTCGATGTAGGCGTCTATTTTGCTGTGCTGGGTTCGGTCACCGGCATGGTGATGACGCTTATGGAGGTCGACAAGGATGAACCTTGAGTTAACAGGAGGCACAGCATGGAACCATTAATGGCAGTGGCGATTGGCCTGCTGTATGCGACGGCTATTTTTATGATGTTGCGTCGTTCTATCGTCAAACTGGTGATTGGTCTGATGCTGCTCTCTAATGCCGCCAATTTACTGATTTTTACCACGGCGGGCATGACCCGTGGAGCACCTCCGCTTATCCCTGAGGGGATGATGCTGCCGCCCAGCGGGGTAGCCGACCCCTTACCCCAAGCGGTTGTGCTGACGGCCATTGTGATTGCCTTTGGGGTGCTTGCCTTTGCCGTGGTATTGATTCGACGCGCCTACGAAGTCGTTAAGGCTGATGATCTCGATAAGATGAAGGATACTGATACGTGAGGCCTGAAGTTGCTCTTCCCGTCCTCTTGCCCCTGCTAACCGGGGCAGTCTCCTTGTTGTTTTGGCGCGCGCCCCCCATGCAGCGCTTTTTGGCGGTGGCAGGTAATGTTGCGCTACTCATGGTTAGCCTGTGGCTGTTTGTATCTACGTTGTCAGATGGCTATGTCACCATGCAAATGGGTAGCTGGCCAGCTCCCTTCGGGATTACCTTAATAGCCGATCTGTTAAGTGCGGTGATGGTGTTAATGACGGCTATTATCGGTTTGGCAATGGGTGTTTACTCGCTGGCCACCACTGGCCGCGGCCACGAAAAATTTGGCTACTATCCGTTAATGCACCTGCTGCTCGCCGGGGTGATGGGGGCCTTCTTAACCGGCGATATCTTTAACCTCTATGTATGGTTTGAGGTAATGCTGGTGGCCTCTTTTGCGCTGCTGATTCTGGGGGGAGAACGCGCGCAGATGGAAGGGGCGATTAAGTACGTCACCTTGAACCTGTTGGCATCGGTCATCTTCCTGACCGCGGTGGGGCTACTCTATGGCATGGTGGGTACACTCAACATGGCCGACATTGCGTTGCGCATGGATGAGGCAGAGCACACCGGTATGGTGGAAGTGCTGGCGGTCATGTTTATGGTGGCCTTCGGCATCAAAGCCGCCGCCTTTCCGCTATTTTTCTGGCTGCCAGCCTCGTATCACACCCCACCGGTCGCTGTTTCGGCGCTGTTTGCCGGGTTGCTCACCAAGGTGGGGGTGTATGCGATGTTCCGTGTCTTTACCCTGATGTTCGATCAAACCATGGGCTATCTCCAGGAGATTATGCTCTGGGGTGCTGCCTTCACTATGGTAACAGGCGTGCTCGGTGCCGCCGCCCAGCATGAGTTTAGGCGAATCTTGTCGTTTCATATCGTCAGCCAGATTGGCTATATGATCTTAGGCTTAGCTCTTTACACACCTTTGGCGATCGCCGGTGGCGTGTTTGCCATCGTGCATAACATGGTGGTGAAGACCAATCTCTTCTTGATCAGTGGTATCACCCACCGTTTGCAGGGAACCTACCAGCTTAAAAAAATGGGCGGGCTGTACCGAGATCGCCCTTGGCTTGCCGTGGCGTTCTTTCTTTCTGCATTCTCGCTGGCGGGGGTGCCGCCGCTGTCAGGCTTTTTTGCCAAATTCGTGATTGTGCGTGCAGGCCTGGAAGTTGAAGCCTATGTGGTGACCGGCATTGCACTGGCGGTGGGATTGATGACGCTTTATTCCATGGTGAAAATTTGGAATGAAGTGTTTTGGAAGTCGTTACCCGAAGATAACGACGTGCCTGCGACTGCCACGCCAACTGGTGACGACGGTCGTCTGTTAAAGCCTAGCCTGTGGATGATGTATTCGCCCGTTATGGTGTTGGCGTTATTTTCTCTGCTCATTGGTGTGCTTGCAGAACCTATTATGTGGGTGATGATGGGTATTGGTGATCAACTGTTTGAACCTTCGGGGTACATCGAAGCCGTATTGGGTGCTTCAGCCAGTGCAGACGATGTTCTGCTGCAGCCAACGGGGGCGGCAGAAGATCAACCTGAGGCGGACGCCGGGGAGACAGCGCGATGACCGGAGCCATTTGGAACCTACTGCTAGGCCTTGCTTGGGTACTGTTAAGCGGTGATTTTAGCGGCTTAAACCTCCTTGTCGGGCTAATATTTGGCTACATTACGCTGATACTCATCGAACCTCAGCTTGATTCCCTAAAAGGCTATCCTGCGCGAGTACCGCGTTTTATCGGCTTTATTGGTTTTTTTCTAAAAGAACTTGTTCAAGCCAACTTGCGTGTCGCTTTTGATATTGTCACCCCCCCTTGGCATATGAAGCCTGGGGTCATTGCGATGCCGCTTTCCGCGCGTACCGAAATGGAAATTACTCTGGTAGCCAATCTGATTTCATTGACACCAGGAACGTTGAGCCTGGATGTATCAGATGACCGTAAAGTCTTGTATATCCACGCGATGTTTTTAGACAATGAAGAGGAGCTACGGCGCAACTTAAAAGAGATGGAGCACCGGGCTTTGGAGCTATTTCGCTAATGGATACCGTCATTTTAATAAGCCAAGTCATCATGAGCCTGGCGCTTATCTTTACTTTTGTGCGTGTAGTGCGCGGGCCGAGTTTGCCTGATCGGGTGGTGGCGTTAGAGCTTTTTTCTACCACCGTGGTGGGATTGGTCGGGGTTTATGCCATCAAGTCTGACGTGGCTAGCTTTCTGGATGCCGCCATTGTGATCGCATTAATGGGGTTCTTAGCGGCAATTGCGTTTGCGCGCTTTTTGGAAAGGGGAGGCCCAAGGGATGATTGATTTCATAAAGGGCGCGTTAATCATTGGTGGTGCACTATTTATACTGCTTGCCTCAGTCGGATTGCTGCGGTTGCCCGATTTGTTAACCCGCATGCATGCCACTACCAAGGCCGCGGCGTTAGGCGTTATCTTAATTATGTTGGCAGCGGCCATGCACTTTGCTGAAGTGGGGATCGTGGCCCGCTCATTTGCCATCATCGTGTTTATCCTGATGACCGCCCCCGTGGCGGCCCACGTGATTGGCCGTGCCGGGTACTTTGTTGGCTCGAAGCTGTGGAGCGGTACCGTAAAGGATGAGTTGCGCCCGAACTATGATCCCTTAACCCATGAGCTTAAAAGCGGCCTGGAAACCCAGGAAAACGCCAAGCGCCAACCCCGCGAGACTGACCCTGACTAGGCTTGACTAGAGCAAACCACAGCGTAGTAGCCATTGAATAACCGCTGCTAAGCCACCTTCGGGTGGTTTTTTTGCGTCTGGAGATGGGGTGTATTAAGACACGAGTAATTAGTTCGCCCTTAACAAATAATGTACAATAAAAAATCATGTACAATAATTGTACTGTATAAGATAATGCGTTCATGTTTCACCCCATGCCCCGCAGAAATGTGATTAAACGTGACCATGCGACGCAAACAACACCTGCCACAGAAAGACTGTGCTCAATGCCAGCGACCGTTTCTCTGGCGGAAAAAATGGGCGCGCTGCTGGGACGAGGTGCGCTACTGCAGTGAGCGGTGCCGTCGTAGTGCCAAGTAGCCAAGCAAGCCACGGTGATAGCACCAAGTTCTGGGCAGGAATGTACCCCTAGGAGGCACAAGCATGTACAGCACGATTGATATTGTCTGGCTGCAAGACGACCTGCGTATTGCTGATAATCCTCTTTTACACTTTGCCTCTCCTCCTAGTTATCTGATGTGTATCTACGTGTTAGATGAGCGATGGTTCTTGCCATTATTTGACGGCGAATCAACGCCGCGTATTGGGCCTGCGCGGTTGCGCTTTTTATGGCAAAGCTTAATGGAGTTGCGTGGTGAGCTCCTAAAGCGTGGCAGCGATCTGCTGGTGCGCATTGGCAAGCCTAGTGATGTGGTGATTGAGTTGGCGTCAAAGCTAAACGCACGAGAGGTGCGTGTTGCTGACCATGCAGGGGTTGAGGAATTCGCGCATATTCAGGCGGTTGAGCAAGGCCTGCCTAGTCAAACGGCCCTCAATTGCATAGAGAGTGGGCGACTCATTGATCTAAAGGCGCTGCCTTTTGAGCGGGAAGCGCTGCCTGGGAGTTTTTCTGCCTTTAGGCGCAGTGTGGAGAGCGAATGTGCTGTGCCTGCCAGCCGCTGCGCTCCAATAACGTTGCCCCCTTGGCCCGAGGCGGCAAGGGGATTTCCGCCGCTAAAAGCCGTCTGTGAGCAGAGCGCTACCTGGCAGCCCGATCCTCGCCAAGGTTACGCTTATAGGGGAGGAGAGTCAGCGGCTCATGGGCGTCTGAAGGATTACTTGTGGCGTCAACAGGGCGGTGAAACCTACAAGAAAACCCGCAACGGGCTATTGGGGGCTAATTTTTCAACCCGCGTTTCACCCTGGCTGGCGCGAGGTTGCCTGTCAGCTCGTCAAGTCGATGAGGCTGTGAAAGCATGGGAAGCGGAAAACGGCAGTAATGAGTCAAGCTACTGGATTAGCTTCGAACTGCTCTGGCGGGAGTATTTTATCCGTGCCGCTCAGTTGGAAGGGGCGAAAATGTTTGGCTCACGCCAGACTGACCAGCCGTGTGCCGCTTTCGATGCCTGGCGTAACGGCACCACGGGGTTGCCGTTTGTGGATGCCGCTATGCTGGAGCTTCGCCACACTGGCTGGCTATCCAATCGTGCCCGGCAAAACGTGGCCAGCTTTTTAGTTAAAGACTTAAAGGTAGATTGGCGTTTGGGGGCGTTATGGTTCGAGCACTGCCTGATTGATTATGACGTGGCCAGCAACTGGGGCAATTGGCGCTATATTGCTGGTGTTGGGCGCGATCCTCGCCAAGATCGTTACTTTAATGTGCTCAAACAGGCGGGCCATTACGATCCCCAGGGGCTCTATGTTGCTCACTGGCTGGAGCAGCTCGAAACACTGCCCAATGGCCTTGAGCGCCATCAGCCGTGGCGTGCAGACCCCTTGAGGTTTGATGCTCCCTGCGTTGTGCCCGAGCAGTGGGAGCGATGGCTAATTCCTCGCTGTGAAGTAGGCACTTTAGCTGAGTCGTCCGCCGTGGAGAGCGTTATAAAGTAATTATCACCTTCGGCCAGACCCTAGTATCTACCTCTTTTCTAGGCCATCATTCCAGATATGCCAAGGACTGCCTAAGGATCGATATAATGTCTGGTAATTTCTCTATTGGGCGGCGCTGCAGCCCTCTTTTGTGTGTTTCCATAGTCGCAGCGCTAAGCGCTCCTTTCGCGTCAAGCGTAGCGGTCGCTAACCCTCAGCTAATGTCAGAAGTCGATACCCAGGCTGCTTCTGAGGTTAGCTATGCTAATTTTCAGCAGTGGCTTCGAGATTTTCGCCAGTACGCTGCAGGCCAAGGGGTCAGCGAAGCCACATTAAGCAACGCCCTGGATGGCGTTCGTTATCGTGAGCGTGTGATTGAACTCGACGGCTACCAGCCCGAATTTGTTCGCCCTATTTGGGAGTATCTGGATACCGCGGTTTCATCCACGCGTATTACTAACGGTCAAGAAAAGCTGGCTGATCACCGTGACACTGCTCAGCAAATGGAGCAGCGCTATGGGGTGCCAGCAGAAATAATCGTCGCCATTTGGGGCATCGAAAGTAACTATGGCAGTAATTTTGGCGATTTTTCGACCTTGGAGTCCCTGGCCACGCTGGCTTACGATGGTCGACGCCGTGACTTTGCTCGAGGTGAGCTGCTCGCGGCGTTACGGATTATTGATCAAGGTGATATCGCTGCTGAAGACATGAAGGGCTCCTGGGCTGGGGCGATGGGACATACTCAGTTTATTCCCAGTAGCTTCGAAGCCTATGCCGTCGATGGCGACGGTGACGGTCGGCGCGATATTTGGGACAGCATCCCTGATGTCATGGCATCAACGGCCAACTATCTTGACCGAGCCGGATGGCAAACCGGTCAACCCTGGGGTATTGAGGTACGCCTGCCCGAAGGGTTTGATTACGCCCAGACCGAACGCCGCAGCAGTGCCGAGTGGCGCAACCAAGGCGTACAGGCGCAGCAGGGCGAATTGCCGAACTTCGATAGCGCCGCTATCGTGGTACCCGCTGGCGCTAATGGCCCTGCATTTTTGGTAGGTGCTAATTTCCGTGCGATTTTACGCTATAACAATGCCACCAGTTATGCACTGGCCGTTGCGACGTTAGGCGATGCGATCGCTGGACGCGAGGGCATTCAGCACAGCTGGCCCCGGGATCAAGCGCCACTTACCCGTGACAATGTTCAAGAACTTCAGCGCGCATTGAACCGGGTAGGATACTCTGTAGGCGGCGCGGACGGCATTATGGGGCCCAACACCCGGCAAGGTTTGCGGAACTTTCAGCGTGATCAAGGGTTGATACCGGATGGGTTTGCGACCCAGGAGCTACTTGAACAGCTACGCCAGCGTTCGCAGTAAGCAGTGTTAAAAGGGTGCTTCTACTTTCCAAGGATGATGTTATGCAGTTGATAGGTAAGATGTTTTTTAACAGAGTGATGTTAGGTGCCGTGTTGTTAGGTGCCGTGTTGTTAGGTTCTGGTCTGTCTGCTTCCATGGCGATGGCAGATGATGACCAGGTATTCGGCTGGGTTGAAAAAGCCACCCTGCAACCCTGGGATATCGAGGTAAAAGCCAAGCTCGATAGCGGAGCATTAACCTCTTCATTAGATGCTCGCGATATAGAGATGTTCGAGCAGGATGACGAGGAGTGGGTGCGCTTTCGTTTGAAGCTTGAAGATCAAGGAAGCGGAGACGTATTCAGCGACCAAATTGAGCGGCCGCTTTATCGAGAATTGGCTGTTCGCGGAGCAGGCGGCCGCGACGAGCGTCCAGTGGTGTTGTTGGAAGTGTGTATGGGCGACACCATTTACGAAGAGCAGTTTAGTCTACGTGACCGTGAAGAAATGAACTATCCGCTGCTGCTCGGTCGTCGTACCATTAGCCACCTTGGCTTGCTGGATGTGCGTGAAACCTTCTTGCAGGAGCCCGAGTGTGGGGAAAACGCCACCGTTGTGCCCCACGACCCAGAAGATGAACAGTCCTAACTTACCTATCGATCAACGCTTAAAACAGCCGTGATAGAAGCGCGGTCACGGCTGTTTCAACGCGTAAAATGCGCGGGCCTAGATGCATACCCTCGCAACCTGCTAGCATTAGTTGCTCTACCTCCCAAGCAATAAAACCGCCCTCAGGGCCTACCAATAGCAGGGTAGGTTCACTTATGCCTCTTGGGCAGGCGTTGGGCATGCCAGGATGGGCTACGAGTCCGCGGCGTTCGCTGAGTAAGCCAGGCAGTTGCTGCTCCAAAAAAGGACGAAAGCCTTTGCTCAGGGTGACCGATGGTAGCTGGGTGTCGCGGGCTTGCTCTAAGCCGAGTAGCAAGTGCTGGTAGATTTTCTCCGGGCGTAACTCAGGGGATTGCCAGTAGCTCTTCTCAACCCGTTTAGTATGTAGCAGGGTGATCTCTTTGACGCCTAGTGCCGTCACATGCTCTAACGTACGCGCCAACATACGGGGACGGGGCAGAGCCAATGCCAAATGTACGGGTAACGGTGGCGGCGGTGGCTCATCAAGGTTTTCTAATTGGAAATACGCGCGCTCAGCGTTGAGCTCTTTTAGCATCGCTTTGCCCATGGCGCCGCCTTGCACACCCACGGTGAGCCGGTCGCCAGGTGCCGATCGATGGACATCACGAAGGTGTTTTAGTCGGCGTGGATCGGTGATGCAGACGTGGCCGTCATTGGTGAGATCGTTGGGATTGAGCAGAATCAAATTCATAATGATGGTCTATTGGTCACAAAGCAGGCACGGTACGCCTTGCTAAACTATTAAGGTGGCTTGCATAGGCGCGTGGTGCAGGCACAATATCAGCAACGGAACCAGTAACGGGAATAAAAAAGTCCCTATCGCGTTTAAGGAGATGCGCCGTGCGCGTAATTCGCAAATATGCAAACCGCAGGTTGTACGATACTCAGCAGAGTCGTTATGTGACGCTGGAAGACCTGCGTCGTTTAATCATCGAAGAAGAGCCGTTCAGGGTGGAAGATGCCAAAAGCGGAGAAGACCTGACGCGGACTATTCTGCTCTCTATCATTATTGAGCAGGAGCAAGCGGATAGCGAAGCGGAAGTGTTTTCAAACGATCTTCTAGCGCAGCTTATCCGGGTTTACGATATGACCTCACCGTTGCCGCTGTCGCGTTACCTCGAACAGGGTACGCAACTGATGTTGGAGCAGCAGAAACGTTTGCAGAGCCAGTGGAAACAGGCAATGCGCAACACGCCGTTAGAATTTATGCGTGAGCTTGCCGAAGAGAACATGCGCTTTTGGCAAAATACCTTGAATCAGCCGGGTCAAGCCGATGAGTCGAGTGATGCTGAGCAGCCTGAGAGCGATAGCAACGATACCAGCAAAGATAACAAACCCTCCTCCTGACCCCACTTGGTGCTGCGCTGTGGCATAATGCCGCCGATATACGCTCTCCCGTTTGAGAAGGATGCACATGAAGGTTTTGATGATAGGCGGCGGTGGTCGCGAGCACGCCCTGGCTTGGAAATTGGCGCAATCTACCCAGGTTGAGCAGGTCTTTGTCGCCCCCGGCAATGCCGGCACCGCGGCGGAAGCGAAGCTGACCAACGTAGCGATTGCCGCAACGGATCTCGACAGCCTGGTCGCTTTTGCCCGTGATGAGCAGATTGGCTTGACCGTGGTGGGGCCGGAGGCTCCCTTGGTTGAAGGTGTTGTTGACCGGTTCCAAGCGGCCGGTCTGACTATCTTTGGCCCTACTCAGGCGGCTGCTCAGTTAGAAGGCTCAAAATCATTTACCAAGGACTTCCTGGCCCGTCATGATATTCCTTCGGCTGACTACCAAACGTTTACTGACGTAGACTCTGCGCTTGCCTATTTAAGCAAAATGGGCGCACCCATTGTGATTAAGGCGGATGGCCTAGCAGCGGGCAAAGGCGTCATCGTGGCGCTGAGTGAAGCCGAAGCTGAGGCTGCTATTCGCGATATGCTGGAGGCCAATGCTTTCGGCGGTGCAGGCGCTCGCGTGGTTATCGAAGAGTTTCTGGAGGGCGAAGAGGCGAGCTTTATTGTCATGGTGGACGGCGAGCATGTGGTACCCATGGCCACCAGCCAAGACCACAAACGCGCTTATGATGGTGATACCGGCCCTAATACCGGCGGTATGGGCGCCTATTCACCAGCGCCTGTGGTCACGCCCGAGGTTGATGCACGTATCATGGAGCAGGTCATTCTGCCCACCGTGAGGGGCATGGCTGCAGAAGGCAATGCTTATACAGGGTTCTTATATGCAGGCCTGATGATCGACGCGGCGGGTAACCCCAAGGTTATTGAGTACAACTGCCGCTTTGGTGATCCTGAAACTCAGCCAATCATGCTGCGCTTAACCTCTGACTTCGCTGAGCTTTGCTTAGCGGGTGCCCAGGGCAAGCTGGATGGGCAACGCTGCGAATGGGATTCCCGTGCAGCGGTGGGCGTGGTGCTGGCGGCCGGAGGCTACCCTGGCAGCTACCGCAAGGGTGACGTGATTCACGGTTTAGCTGCGGCTGAAGAAACGGGCTGCAAAGTGTTTCACGCCGGTACCGCGCAGGATTCCCAGGGCGAGATTATTACGGCAGGTGGCCGTGTGCTGTGTGTAACGGCATTGGGCAATAGCGTCTCCGCGGCGCAGCAGCAAGCGTACCAAGGCGTTAATGCTATTCACTGGGATGGCGTCGAGTGTCGCCGTGATATCGCCTTCAGGGCGATTGCCCGAGAGGAGTAAGCACGCCTTACGCTAAGCGAATACTGACGAGGAAACAGGCATGGAGCGTGTCAAGCTGGACTTTCCCGCTGAGGCGGTCATACATCGTCACCCCTTGACCGTGAGGGTAACCGATATGAACTACGGCCGTCACTTGGGGCATGATGCGCTGGTATCACTGCTCCACGAGGCGCGCATTCAAGCCTTTGCTGCCCTGGATCTGCCTGAGTGGGATATGCATGGATACCCTTCGGTGGTCGCTGATCTCGCCGTTCAGTATCAAAGTGAAGCGCGCTGGCCCGATGGCCTAACGATTGCCACCGCTGTACCCGAGCCCCAAGGCAAAGCGTTGACGATCTATCAGCGCATCTACCAGGCAGATTCTCAGCAGGTAGTCGCTACCGCACGGATCAATCAGCTACTGATTGATCGTGCTACTGGGCGTCCTGTCGAAGTACCCGAGCAGGTTAAACAAGCGCTTTCCCACGCGAGGTATGGCTGATGTCTCGGGAGTATCCGATTATCGCGGTAACCGGTTCCTCAGGGGCGGGTACCACCACCGTGAAGCGCAGCTTTGAGCGCATGTTTCTGCGCGAAGATGTGCATGCAGCAATGGTCGATGGCGATGCCTTTCACCGCTATACCCGTGATGACCTGCACCGCATCTTCCGAGAAGAGCCAGAACGCAAAGACGAACTTTCGCATTTTGCCGTAGAGGCGAATTTGCTGGATCGTCTGGAAGGGTTGTTTAGTGAGTATGGCGAACACGGTTCGGGTACTTTTCGGCACTATATCCATGCTGAAGATAAGCAGAAAATTGAAGCAGGCTGCCGGGTAGGTACTTTCACCGAGTGGCAGTCGCTGCCCTGTGGTACCGACCTGCTGTTTTATGAAGGCTTGCACGGTGGGCTGGTCACTGAGGAGTATGACATTGCCCGCCATGTAGATCTGTTGGTTGGTGTGGCGCCAACCATGAATCTTGAGTGGATTCAAAAGATCGACCGTGATACCAAGCTGCGGGGCTACTCACAAGAAGCGGTCATTGACACTATCCTGGGTCGGATGGATGACTATGTGCGCTACATCCAACCGCAGTTTTCGCGTACTCACATCAATTTTCAACGTGTGCCCACCGTCGATACCTCTAACCCCTTTGAAGTGCAGGATATTCCCACCGACGCTGAGTCGTTCGTGGTCATCCGTTTTCGTGATCCCTCCACCGTTGATTTCCCTTGGCTGCTGGCGATGATTAAGGACTCGTTTATGACCCGTCCGCACACGTTGGTGGTGCCGGGGGCGCGGATGTCGCTGGCGATGGAGTTGATTCTTGCCCCCTTGGTTAGGCATCTTCTTTCCCAGAGACGCTTTCGTTAAAAGGTAGCGGGCTTGAAGCTACCTCTCACCGGTGCAATTCATCGGTGCAATCATCAGACTGGCAGAGATAATTCGACACTTAAGTGGCAAGTAGTTAATAAAGGAGAGCTGTATGGATTGTCTGTTTTGTAAAATCATTAACCGTGAAATTCCCGCTGATATCGTTTATGAAGATGACCACGTGTTGGCATTCAATGATATTGGCCCCCAGGCGCCTACTCATCAGCTAATCATTCCTAAAAAGCATATCGCCACGCTCAATGATATCGATGAGGCTGATATTGCCACAGTAGGGCGGCTTCAGTTTACCGCCGCCAAGCTTGCCCGCGAGCAGGGGTTTGCTGAAGATGGCTACCGCGTGGTGATGAACTGCAACGAAATGGGCGGACAAACGGTCTACCATATTCATATGCATCTACTCGGTGGGCGTGCATTCACATGGCCTGCCGGTTGAGTTCGGCAGATCGCTATCGCAAGTCAACGGAGTGTTGCCATGGATCGTCAACAGAGTCGTTCAGATCGCCTGATACATCAGTTCGATACCGTTTTACGAACGCTTATGCCACACGCTGCTTCACCACAGCGCACCAGCCCCGCTGAAGGTGTGGCTGAGGGAACGTTCGACGATCAAGAGCGCCGCCATGCAGCAGGTTTGATGCGTATCAACCATACTGGTGAGGTGTGTGTTCAAGCGCTGTATCAGGGGCAGGGCGTGACCGCTAAACTTCCTCATGTGCGTCACCAGATGGAGCAGTCGGCGCTAGAGGAGATCGATCATCTTGCCTGGTGTGATGAGCGTCTAGAGCAGTTGCAGAGCCGAACAAGCTGCTTAAACCCGTTGTTTTATGCCGCTTCCTTTGGCATTGGCGTGGCCACTGGGGCGGTCAGTGATCGTATTAGTTTGGGATTGGTCGCCGCGACCGAAGAGCAGGTAGGTAAGCATCTTGATTCACACCAACAGTCGCTACCCCGTGGCGACAACCGCTCCCGCGCCATACTGCGCCAGATGGCAGTTGATGAAGCTCACCATGCTCAGCTTGCCTTAGAAGCGGGGGGCGTTCGCTTTCCGGCACCGGTGAAGTGGGGCATACGGCTGGCCTCTAAGGTAATGACTAAAAGCGCCTATCATCTCTGAGACATATTCACGCTGCATAATGGGTTAAGTGGCGGTGTAGGGAAGTCGTTACCAAGGAGAGGAGCAAGAAGATGCTAGGCAATGCAGTGCTGTTTTTAATTATTGCGATCATCGCTGGGGCGGTCGGTTTTTCTGGCATTGCCGGGGCGGCGTCCACCATTGCGCAAATTTTGTTTGTGCTGTTTCTTATTTTGTTTCTTGTGTCATTTTTTACCGGCCGCAGACGTTAGGGCTTTGCGCTAGCGTCAGTGCAAACACAAACTAAAAGGCCCCGCTCTGCGGGGCCTTTTGCTGTCAGCATTGACTGCCAGCGTGATGCTAATGATTAAGCATCAATACGCTTATACTTCATGCGCTTAGGCGTATCGTTTCCGACCCGCTTTCTATGATCCTCTTCGTACTCCGCGTAGTTGCCTTCAAATAAGACCACTTCAGAGTCACCTTCAAAGGCCATAATGTGCGTGGCGATACGGTCAAGGAACCAACGATCGTGAGAGATCACCATCGCGCAGCCCGGGAAGGCTAGAAGCGCGTCCTCCAGTGCCCGCAGGGTTTCAATATCCAGGTCGTTGGAGGGCTCATCGAGCAGCAGCACGTTAGCGCCTTGCTTGAGCGTTTGGGCAAGCTGTAAGCGACCGCGCTCACCACCGGAAAGCTCCGACAAACGCTTCTGCTGGTCGTTACCCTTAAAGTTGAAGCGACCCACATAGGCACGCGAGGAGACTTCGTAGCCGTTAATATTAAGGATATCCTGACCATCCGAAACGGCTTCCCACACGCTCTGCTTGTCATCTAAGCCGTCGCGTAGCTGTTCGACGTAAGCGATATCGACCGTTTCACCCACCAGGACTTCGCCTTCGTCCGGCTGCTCTTTACCGGTAATCAGTTTAAAGAGCGTCGATTTACCCGCACCGTTACCACCGACGATACCAACGATCGCACCCTGGGGAATGGTGAAGGAGAGGTTCTGGTAGAGCAGCTTGTCATCGAAGCGTTTAGCCACATCACGAAACTCAATGACGTTATCGCCCAGGCGCGGGCCAGGCGGAATATAAATTTCATTGGTTTCATTGCGCTTTTGGAAGTCGCCAGACTGCATCTCTTCAAAGCGGTTGAGGCGTGCTTTGCTTTTTGCCTGGCGGCCTTTGGCGTTACTGCGCACCCACTCAAGCTCTTGCTTGATGGCTTTCTGACGCGAGGCTTCCTGCTTGGCTTCCTGGTTCAAACGCTGATCTTTCTGCTCCAGCCACTGGGAGTAGTTACCCTCGAAGGGTATGCCTTGGCCACGATCAAGCTCCAAAATCCAACCCGCCACGTTGTCCAGGAAGTAGCGGTCGTGGGTGATCGCCACTACTGTACCGTTATAGTCGTGAAGGAAGCGTTCAAGCCAAGCCACCGATTCTGCATCCAGGTGGTTGGTAGGCTCGTCAAGCAGCAGCATATCGGGGCTGGAGAGCAGTAAGCGGCAGAGTGCTACACGACGGCGCTCACCACCTGAGAGGTTGCCCACTTTGGCATCCCAGGGGGGGAGTCGCAGTGCTTCGGCAGCAACGTCAAGTTTGCGTTCCAGGTTATGCGCATCAGCAGCTTCGATAATATTTTCAAGCCGGGCCTGCTCGCTGGCTAGCGCATCAAAGTCGGCGTCGGGCTCTGCGTAGGCCGCATACACCCCATCCAACTTCTCCTGGGCATCTTTGATCGCCCCCAGTGCTTCTTCGACGGTGTCGCGGACGTTTTTCTCGTCATCTAGCTGCGGCTCCTGTGGAAGGTAGCCAACATTGATGCCAGGCATCGGACGAGCTTCACCTTCAAACTCTTTATCGACACCGGCCATAATGCGCAGCAGTGTGGATTTTCCCGAACCGTTAAGCCCCAGAACGCCGATTTTGGCGCCAGGGAAAAACGAGAGCGAAATATCCTTGAGAATTTGCTTTTTGGGCGGCACTACTTTGCCAACCCGGTTCATGGTGAAAACGTATTGCGCCATGGAGATCCGTTAAGTTGTTGAAAAGAAGAAAGCGACAGCAGCAGGCTGCTGGCTCTTATTGCTGGCTGAAGCGTGATGATAGTGGTCTGCACCAGGAAAGGCTAGGCTACTTGAGGTGTTGGCTAGCCAGGCCCGCTCATTTGCTGAGAAGGCCAAGCTGCTCAAGGATTACTCTTCTTCGTCCCAGTCATCTTCGATGGCGCGCTGAAGTCGTCGCTCTTCCAACCACGCCTCGACTTGGCGCCGCGCGCGTAAGCTGTCAGCTTTGCTCGGTTTGCTTCTGTTGTAGTGGTCGTCATTGACGGCGTCTAAGCTTTCGAACTCATCTGAGTCGAGTGTTTCGTTGCCTAAAGTTTCATGACTTAGGGTCTCACGACTTAGGGGATCACGGCTCATGTGATGTCCTCCAACCCAGCCGGCGTGCCGGCGTAACAACGGCTTCACGCGAGTACATGTGCAGTTTATTAAACACATGCCAACTGCAAAGTGAAGCGCCTAGCGCAATTCAAGCGCCTTGCCGCTATATAACGCCAGTTGGGATGAAGTTCAAGCTTTATAGTTTTTTTTAGTGAGAAAGTTAATGATTAGCTGTTTTCTCGCTGCTTTTGTAACTCCGCTAGCGCAAGCTGTGTTTCTACACGCTCCGTTACATCTTTTTGCACGCCAATGTAATACATCAGCTTGTCTGCTTCGTCATAGACCGGCGTAATGGAAAGTTCATTCCAAAACATGGTGCCGTCTTTGCGATAATTACGCAGTACTTCTCGAGAAGGTCGGCCCTCGTTTAGCGCATCTCGAATGGCGACAAGCGCGTCCTGGTCGCGGTCTTCGTTCTGTAAAAAGCGGCAATCGCGATACAGAATTTCATCCGCGCTGTAGCCCGTCAAGCGCTCAAAGCCTTTGTTGACGTAGATGAGGATATTTTCATCCCCTTCCTGTTCGGCAACGACAATGCCGTCTTCCGATGCGTCAACAATACGTTCGAGCAATTCTGGACTGATCAATGGAGATCGTTTCATCAAGGGGTTCCTGTTGCAGCTCCAATCCTTTCCGTCGTTCACAGTCGCTTTCGCCATGAGCTAACGGAATTTCCAATCACTTATTATAGGCAGCATAGCAAAGGCGCCACTACATCACTGCTATTCGGCCCTATCATGGCGAGCGTTGTCACGCATTGCAATCGCGAACGCTACGCTAATGTAGGTAGAGCTCTCGATAGTACGCTTGAATACACGTGGTTACCGGTGGCGCGTCACTCGACTTCAGGTAATTGATGGGTGCTAAGTATGGCCCCCACGGCGGTAGCCGCTAGCATGAGGAGTAATGTGCCGCTACCAAACCACTGGGCAAAAGCGCCAATAAGGCCACCTACAATCAACATTAATACGCCGGTTAAGGTATTCGAGAGCGCCACGTAAAGCGCACGATTATCTTGGCTGGCCATATCGACGAGGTAGGTTTTACGCCCTAAGCGTACGCCGTGGTGAACAATCACGAGTAGTGCATAAACTGCCGCATAGGGCCATATGCTGTGTGTCCACTCGCCGGGTAACCAAGCTAAACTAGCGCCCATTATGCAGCAAATGGCGGTACCGATCGCCGCATCGCGCATCACGCCACGGCTCGACTGATCCGCCCGTTTCCCCCATACCGGGCTAGCTACCATCGCGGCCAGCCCCGACATCACAATCAGTATGCCCAGGCCTCCCAGGTCGGTGCCGCTTTGGTTTTGCCCTAGCAGGGCGATGTAGGGTAGGGCGAGTGCACTTGAGAGCAGCAGCGCCCTGGCAAGGTTGAAGTGTAAAAAAGTACGGTCATCTTTTAACAGCGACAGTCCCTGTTTAATACTGTCCCAGCCGTTTTCGCCGCCTTCTACTGCCCCAGGGGCTTCTTTGATGCGTGCGGCGGCGATGGCATTGATTAGCCACCCGCAGGCAGCTATGGCCAGCAGTATCGCCACCACTAAATGGCCGGGTCGGCTCTCAAATAACATTAGCAGTGTCCCAGCGACCAGCGTTGCACCACCAGCAATGCTGCCGCTCCAGCCCATTAGCGTACCGCGGCGGCGCTTGGCAATGGTTTTGCCCAGCACATCTTTTGTGGCAATTGAGGATAAGCCACGTGCCAGTGAGAGCAGAACTAATGCTGTGAGCACTAACGCTCCGCCCAAGGTGCCGGTGGCGAACAACGCCAGTACGGCAAGCGTTAAGGCAGCGAAGGCTTGGGTCAGCGCGCCGACCACCCACACCCATTTGCGCTTAGGTTTTAAGCGAATAAACCCCGCTACGAAGATTTGCGGCAGCAGGGCACCCGATTCTCGGATGGGGACCAGCAGACCTACCATCCAGATGGGAGCGCCAATAATGCCCATCAGCCAGGGTAAGACTAAACGCGCGCTCGACAGCTCGTCAGCCAGTTTATTGCCCAAAGAGGCCCATATATGTAGAAAAAAATTACGCGGTTGTTCGTCGCAGGCGCTTTCAGGTATGTCGTCGCACATGCGGCTGTCGTCATCGCCCGTTAGCCACTCATACAGGCGAGTTTGTGAAACGTTATGTTCGGCCATTGGGACTCCTTCTTAATCGACCTATCTCAAGCCATCTCAAAATGACAGAATATCCTTTTAGAATGCCACATTAACTTGCCTGGGAGATCAGGGATGTCACGTATTCAAATCCGTTATTGCACGCAATGCCAATGGCTGCTGCGCAGTGGTTGGTATGCACAGGAATTGCTCTCAACCTTTGGTGAAGGTTTAAGCGAGGTCTCATTAGCCCCTTCCCATGGGGGTACGTTCGAGATCTGGTGTGATGATCTGCTGTTATGGGAGCGCAAGCGCGATGGCGGTTTCCCAGATATCAAGCTTCTTAAACAGCGTGTACGCGACCAGTTGGAGCCGGGTCGAGATTTAGGGCATATCGACCGATGAATCAGGATAGGCAAGCAATCCTGTTTGGCTTAGGGGCCGTCGCATTATGGTCGACGGTGGCAACGGCCTTCAAAGTGGCACTCGCTTGGATGAGCCCTCTAGAGCTGATGTGGCTCGCAGCGCTTGTTTCTTGGGCACTGATGGGGGCGCTGGTCATCAAGCAGGGAAATATCGCCACAGCGTTGCGCACCGGTTGGAAGACAGCAGCGTGGGCAGGGCTTATGAACCCAGTGGCTTATTATTTGGTGCTCTTCGCCGCCTATGACCGTCTCCCAGGGCAAGAGGCGATGGCACTAAATTACACCTGGGCCTTAGCGATGGCGTTTTTGGCCGTGCCTTTGCTCGGGCAGCGCTTAACGCGTATGGATATTGTTGCTGGGCTGGTCGCCTACGCAGGCGTATGGGTGATAGCAACACGAGGCGCGGTTTTAAATGTCTCTTTTGCCGACCCGTTAGGGGTCGTGCTGGCACTCGCTTCGACTCTTCTTTGGGCGCTGTATTGGCTGCTTAATGCGCGGGATAGCCGACCACCCCTTGTTGGCCAGTGGCAAAACTTTAGCGTTGGCCTACCTGTGTTGACCCTATTGCTATTACTGGGCCCCGGTTACCAGTGGCACGGTTGGCCTGCCTTTGGTGCTGGTGTGTATGTGGGGCTATTTGAAATGGGGGTGGCCTTCATTCTGTGGCAGTTGGCAGTGCATAAAGTGTCGCGCACGGCCAAAGTCTCCAACCTGATTTTTCTCTCACCTCCTGTATCACTGCTGTTACTTTTCCTGGTAGTGGGAGAGCCTATTTTGCCTTCAACGTTGATTGGGCTAGTGCTGATACTGCTGGGGCTCGGGCTGCAACAAGCACAGAAAAACGAATAATTCTGAATATTTTTTTGTGTTTTAATGGTGTTCTTATTGTAATTTTTTGTGACATTTGGTTTTATAGCCTCAGGATGAGTAGGAAATTAACTAAATTAGGCTAAGCTCAGCTAATTAAGTTTTATCTACCATGTGTTTACTTCAAAAATTGGGCGCTCGTAGGGACACAGGCTCACTTCGGGATGAGACTTCGCGAGCTTACGCTTGAAGCAATAGTGCAGCATGGCTCAATGGGTCACACGAATAATGAGCTGCGTGCAATGAGTGCCACATCATAGGGAACGCTGACGATGAAAAAAAATGCCGTATCGAGACTAAAAAAAACCTTCTGTCACCATGTTTTTAAGCCGCTGACAATGACCACGTTAGCGTGTGTCCCGCTTACGGCATTAGCGCAGTCGCTACCCGCTAGCCTCTACGCGCCAGGTGCCACTGATCTTCCCAGTACTATTCAACAAACGATCATTACTAATCCCGATGTAAACGCTGCATGGGCGAACTTTAGCGCTTCTGGGAGCGATGTCAGAGTCGCAAAGGGTAATTATTTGCCTTCGATTGATATCTCTGCGGGCGTGGGTCGGCAAGACCAGCAAAATGATGGGCGCGGAAGCTATAGCAGTGACTTTGCTGAGCTCACGCTCACCCAAATGGTGTTTGATGGGTTTGCCACCCGTAGCGAAGTAGAGCGTTTGGATCGCACTCGGCTGATTGCCTATTTTGAGCTGCTGGGTGCAAGTGAAGAGGTGACGCTTGAAGCTTTTCGCACCTACCTTGATGTGCTTCGCTACCGCGAGATGGTGCGTTTAGCTCAAGATAATTACCGCGAACACCAACGTGTGTTCTCGCAAATTGAAGAGCGTGCGCTTTCCGGGGCGGGCCGTGGCGTTGACCTAGAGCAAATTAGCGGCCGTTTGGCGTTAGCCGAATCCAACTTGATGACCGAGGCGTCGAACCTGCACGATGTAACGGCTCGCTATCAGCGTATCGTAGGCGAACTTCCTCCTCAGAATATGTCGCCTGCACCTAGCTTGGCCGATGAACTACCCGCTGGTGTCAACCAAGCGATCGAAATGGCATTTGAGGGGAACCCTGAGTTCCATGCCGCGATTGAGAATATTGCTGTGCAACGTGCGGAACAAGAGGCTGCGAAGGCCGCCTTTATGCCCCGCCTGGATATACAGGGACGTACGGGCACCAATAATCAAGACGACTCGATAGCTGGGCGCAGTGATGAGCACAGTATTCAACTGGTCGCCAGCATGAACCTCTATCGCGGTGGTTCTGATAGTGCAGCTTTTGATGCGGCGGCCACGCGTATTGAACAAGCCGTCAATCAGCGCGAAACGGCCTGTACAAACGTACGTCAAACCACGCAAATTGCTTATAACGATACCCAGCGTTTGGGTGAGCAATTGAGCTATCTGAATGATCATCGCCAATCGATCAACCGGGTTCGTGGGGCTTACCAGCAGCAGTTTGATATTGGTCAACGTACTTTGTTGGACGTGCTTGATAGTGAAAACGAGTACTTCGAAGCCAGCCGAGCCTACGCGAATGCAGAGTTTGACTTAACTTTGGCTCAAGCGCGTACGCTAGCAGCAATGGGGCAACTTATGCACACCCTTGAAGTGGTGCGTGACGATATCCCCACTCTTGACGAATTGGGGTACGACGACGCCACACTTAGCGCTGAGATGGCCTGTGGAACGGAAGGGCCTCGTGGCTTTAATTTAGAAGACTTTACGCGCGGTATTTCTTCGTTACCCGCTCACGCTGATACGCTAGCGTCGTCTTACGCCGCCAATGAGCAGCCAGTCATGATTTCCCAGTACCTGCAATTGGGCCACGAGGATGTGCTGGTCACTAACGGCTAACGTGTTCGAATAGTTTGCTGTGCAGAAACAGAGTTATTCGTCGTTTGGCGGCGAAGGGTTAGCGGCTTTCGCTAATCATAGGGGAAATAGATGCCTAAATAGGCATTAGGGGAATGAGGTCTCTGTGACACAAACCAAGCTGGAAAGGCCGGCCGCTGCAAATGCTAGCGAGCAGCCAGTAGGCGATGAGTTACTCGAATGTTTGAAAGCGGTTGCCTCATTTCATCAGCATGAGGTGTCATCAGAGGCCCTTAGAGCTGGCTTGCCCTTGGAGCAGGGCAAGCTAACGCCTTCCGTATTTGGTAGGGCTGCCTCCCGTGCTGGACTGACGGCGCGAATTGTTAAAAGCAAGCTGTCGGCGCTTAACCCAGCGCTCTTCCCCGCTATTCTATTGTTGGAACCAGGTAGGGCGTGCGTGCTGTTGGGAATTGATCTCAAACAGCAAAAAGCGAACGTCATTTTTCCTGAACTATCTGAATCAAACGTTGAACTGCCCCTAGACGAACTCTATGCGGGCTATAGCGGTGAAGCTATATACGTTCGTCCTAAGTTTCTAGTGGATAACGCGTCTGAACCAGGCGTCAAGAAGCGCCGCGACCAGCACTGGTTTTGGGGCGTCATTCGCGAAAATAGATCTCTCTACCGCGATATCGTGTTGGGGTCGGTGGCGATCAATGTGTTCGCCATCGCCATGCCGCTGTTCGTGCTTAACGTCTATGACCGAGTAGTGCCCAATCAGGCAACGGAAACGCTATGGGTGCTGGCAATAGGCATCTTTATAGTGCTGTGCTTTGATTTGGTACTCAGGCTAATGCGCAGCAGCTTTGTCGACTTAGCCGCTAGCCGTGCGGATGTGAAGCTCTCTTCCTCAATCATGGCTAAAGCATTGGGCCTTCGTTTAGAAGAGCGCCCCGCATCAACCGGCTCGTTCACTTCGACGCTCCAGTCTTTTGAGTCGGTACGCGCGTTTATTGGTTCTGCGACCATTCTGGGGATTGTCGATCTTCCGTTCGTACTGATGTTTGCGGCGATTATCGCGCTGATTAATCCCTGGCTAGTGCTGCCGGTATTGGTGGGCATCGTATTTGTGCTGCTCTACGCGCTGGCTGCTCAGGGTAAGCTTCATGAACTTTCTCAAACTACCTGGGAAGTCGGCGCACAGCGCAACTCACTGTTGGTAGAGTCTATTTCCCAATTAGAAAATGTTAAGGCCCTGCGGGCTGAAAGCCGTATCCAGCGCCACTGGGAAAAATCATCGGCCTTCCTTTCCCGTACTGGCGCGCAGCTTAAGATGGTGAGCACCTCAGTCTCCAGCGTGGCCCAGTGGGCGCAGCACAGTGTGGCGGTGTGCGTCATTATCGTCGGTGTATATCAAATCATCGAAGGTAACCTCACCCAGGGTGGGTTGATTGCCGCTTATATGCTCTCTTCCCGG
Organism: Vreelandella sp. 2A-K22; assembly: GCF_054065485.1. Taxonomy (NCBI): domain Bacteria; kingdom Pseudomonadati; phylum Pseudomonadota; class Gammaproteobacteria; order Oceanospirillales; family Halomonadaceae; genus Vreelandella; species Vreelandella sp. 2A-K22. The sequence continues at coordinate 301,405 of NZ_JBSUGC010000005.1, forward strand.
GCGATGGCACCTATAAGTCAGGCTGCAGCGCTGCTGGCGCAATATCATCAATCCTCCACGGCGCTTGAGTCACTCAATGCGGTAATGGATAAGAAGGTTGAGCGCCATGAAGGCAAGGCTTATGTAGAAAAGCCCAGCTTCGCCGGCAATATACGCCTTGAGAAAGTCACTCTTCGTTACCCCAATGAAGAGCGCGAGGCGCTGAAGGATGTATCGATAACTGTCAAAGCCGGTGAGAAAGTTGCGCTACTTGGCCGCATTGGTTGCGGCAAATCTTCATTAAACAAGCTAGTGCTAGGGTTTTATCAGCCAACCTCGGGGGCCGTGCTGGTTGATAACGTGGATATTCGCCAGTTAGACCCACTGCAGCTGCGCCGTCATATTGGCTATGTTCCTCAAGACGTTAGCCTGTTTTCAGGATCTCTGCGGGACAATATTGTGGCGGGTGGCGGTAGCGACCGCGTTGAGGATGAGGCATTGCTTAGAGCGATTGACTTGGCCGGCCTAGAGTCACTCGTCAACAACCATCCACATGGCGTGGATTTGCAAGTAGGTGAACGCGGCCAAGCACTTTCCGGCGGGCAAAAACAGTCTGTCGCCATTGCCCGTGCGCTAGTGCAGGATCCGCCTATTTTGCTGTTAGATGAACCGACAAGCTCTATGGATAATGCTAGCGAAGAAGCGTTTAAAGCCAACCTTAAAAACGTCGCTGCTGGCAAAACCATCCTAGTGGTCACGCACCGTACCTCGCTCCTCTCATTGGTCGACCGAATTATTGTCATGGATGCCGGCAAGGTCGTGGCGGATGGCCCGCGGGATACAGTGGTAGAGGCATTGCGTAAAGGCCAGATCGGGAGGGCATCGTAATGGCGCGTAAACCCTCTTCCACGACCGAGCAAAAAGGTTTTGACGCCATTGGCCGTTTTTCAGAAAAAGGCCAAAAACCATTTCGCCCTTTTATGGATCGGTTGTTTGCCAAGCGTGTGACCTCTGCCCACCTAAACCGCGATTGGGCAAGCGATACCGACTGGGCGCGTATGCAGCAAGAGCCCATTCGTGCACGGTTATTCCTCTATACCGTCCTGCTCACTGTGGTTGCGTTGTTAGTGTGGGCGTATTTTGCTTCTATCGATGAAGTAACCCGTGGGGCAGGGCGAGTGATCCCTGCAAGCCAACTACAGCGTATCCAGTCTTTTGATGGTGGCGTTGTTGAACAGATCTTTATTCGCGAAGGGCAGATCGTCGAGGCAGGTCAAGTGCTGATGCAGATCGACCCTACGCGCTTTGTTTCTGATTTTCGAGAAAACCGTGCCCAGCGTTATGCGCTTCAGGCGCGTGCTGAAAGGCTACGTGCGCTAGCAACGGGCACTGCGTTTGAGCCTTCCGAAGAGCTCCGTCAAGAAGTGCCTGACATTGTGATGCAAGAGCGCGAGGTTTATGAAAGCCGTCGTGAAGAGTTGCGCGAACAAGAAAATGTGCTTAATGACCGCATTCGTCAGCGTCAGGAAGAGCTGCGAGAGGCGCAAGCTCGCCGTGATACAGCCCAGCGTGAAGTCAATATGGCCAGTCAAGAGCTTAACTTGACTCGCCCGCTGTTGGCTTCGGGGGCTGTGTCTGAGGTAGAAGTGCTGCGCTTAGAGAGAGATGTATCTAGTGCCACAGGGGAGCGTAACCAAGCGGATGCCGCTGTTTCACGTTTAGAGGCCGGGGTGGAAGAAGCAGAAGGGCAACTGCTGGAGCTGGGTGCCGAACGCCGGAGTGAGTGGCGGAATGATCTGGCTCAAACGTTGGGCGACCTAAATGCATTGCAACAATCGGGAACTGGTTTGCAGGATAGGGTACGACTGACCGAAATTCGCTCGCCGGTTGATGGTATTGTTCAGCGCATACATATCAACACCATAGGTGGTGTTGCTCAGCCAGGGGAAGAGGTTGTTGAAATCGTGCCTACTGACGACCAACTGCTGGTTGAGGCGCGCATCGCCCCGCAAGATATCGCCTTTTTGCATCCTGGGCAGCCTGCGACTATCAAACTGACGGCCTATGACTATGCCATTTATGGTGGCTTACAGGCCGAGCTTGAGCGTATTAGCGCCGATACCATTACTGATGATGACGGTAATACCTTCTATCAAGTGCGGGTGCGCAGTTTAGAAAACGAAAATGTCGCCGATAAACTACAAGTAATTCCCGGCATGACGGCGCAAGTGGACATAGTAACGGGCAAGCGCACAGTGATGCAGTTTATGCTGAAACCTGTCTTAAGAGCGTGGCGTGATTCCATGGGGGAACGCTGATGAAGCATTGGTTCATTACGACGGATGGAAACTTAAAAGCGCGTTGGAAAAAAGCGTTTCCCGAGATGGTAGCCTCCAAACCAGATGTGTTTATTAATAAAACACAGCCTAATGATGTGGTTTGGCTGTCTACGACTGTTGAAGGGTGGTCAGAGCTTATCGGTACCGTAACTGCCAAGGGAGCTGTTGTCGTTGTACTAAGTTACTCGCCGGATGACCGTGAGGCGTTAAGGTCACTGGATCTGGGAGCGCGGGGATATGTTCATACGCTTGCTGCGCCCGAGGTACTTAAGCAAGTGGCGTTGGTGGTCACTAACCAAGGCGTGTGGGTTGGTCAAGAGTTGCTTGCTAAAGTGCTTGGAGGCTCTTTTAAAGCGTTGCAGCAAAGGGCTGAAGATGGCAGTTCTTTCAATACAGAGCAGCTTGGAGATTTAACCGACCGTGAACGGGGCGTTGCACTTGCTGTGGTGCGCGGTGCTACAAATAAGGAAGTCGCGCGTCAGTTAGAGATTACGGAGCGTACAGTAAAAGCGCATCTTAGCGCTATTTTCAAAAAGCTGGCTGTTCGAGACCGCTTACAGCTTATTTTGAAGCTAGCACCGGTAGTGGAACGCATTCCAGAACGCTTTTAATGTTTATAACTTAGCGCGAGCAGCGCCTCTATATGTTGCAGCGCTTATTCAATACATTTCTGTCCCTCACATTAGCCTCTATTATTGAGCAACTTAATGCCGGGTATTAAAGATTCTTCACTGTATTGCTCGCTTCCATTAAGTAAGTCGAGTGCTGAACACTCCTCCCGAGCGGCGGAAATTTCGCATGTGTTGGATAGCATGGGCGACACCGTGATGCCTATGTGGTTGGACAGACACACAGAGTTTGCGGAATTTTCGCAGGTAATGTTGATTTCAGTAAGCGATGGCTATGAGCGTGCACAAGTCACGTCTGTGCAACTTGATTTGAGCAGCTTGCAGGCAGGCAACTGGGCAGCGTTATTACCCACTTTGAAGCAAGCAGTGACAAGACTGGAGCGAAAGTTCTCCCATCCTTTGGTGTGGTGTCGGTTGGAATGGCCTTTTGCCGTACGAGAGTGGCAGTGGCAGGCGCTAAAACAGGAGATGAAGCGCTATAAGCGCAGCTATTTTCGCAGCGGCCTAGCCTTTGTTGGTAAGAGGCTCCCGCGACTTTTGTTGACTGAGATGGAGCTAAACGCCAATGCCTGTTTGTACGCAGGAGGGCATGTTGAGCATGCTGAAGTCAACCAACATCACCTTGAGCGCTACATGAAAGCGCGTCACGGCTCAAGCCAGATGCCGGACTTTGCCGACAACATGACGGTGTGGAGTTTTTCCACTACCGGCATATTTGTGGATGTTAGCGGTGAGACAACAAGTGTGCATGCACTGGAAACCCGACCAAGGCGCTGGAGTAGGCGGGAGATGCCACCGCTGACAGTGGCTTCCACAGGGGAACTGATAGCCCGCTCGACCCGCTTTTTAGGCAAACAGGTTGGCCAGGATGGTCGATACGTATATGGCTATTTTCCTTGTTTTGATCGCCTCATTAATACTTACAATGTATTACGTCACGCCAGCAGTACTTATGCTTTGTTGGAGGGGTATGAGGCTTGCTCTGATCAACTGCTTTTAAGTGATGAGCAGCTTGGGCTGGTACGCCAACAGATATCTTGGGCGCTTTCGGGCTTATGTTCCGAGTTTGTCGTTCATCGCCAAGGGGCGGCCTATGTGGTGGATAGGGGCGATATCATCAAGTTGGGAGCCAATGCGGTCGCCATTCTTGCGTTGGTGAAGTATCACCAAGTCATGGGAGATGATCGTTATGCTGATTTGGTGGATGCACTGGCGCTAGGGATTTCAAGAATGCAGGAAGCCGACGGTAGCTTTGTGCACGTACTCAATGCTGCGGATTTATCGGTTAAGGAAAAGACCCGGATAATTTATTACGATGGTGAAGCCGCTTTTGCTCTGATGCGACTTTACGATCATACCCGCAATAGTCGTTGGCTGGACTGCGTTGTCAAAGCGTTTGACTACTTTATCGCTAACGGGCACGAAAAGGCGCATGACCATTGGCTTGCTTATTGCGCAAATGAATTGGTGGCGCATTGTCCAGAGCGACAATATTTTGCGTTTGCGGTGCGCAACATAGAAGGTTATGTCGATTTTATTCGCGAGCGGGTGACCACTTTTCCAACACTGCTTGAGCTGTCAATGGCGTTTCACAAGACGCTGCTCAAGCTGGAGACACGCCCTGATTTAATCGATGTGCTGAACGGTTTTGATATCAATGCGTTTTATCGGGCACTGCACGCCAGAGCGAACTATCTTCTGAATGGTTTTTTCTGGCCGGAAGTAGCGATGTACTTTAAGTCACCCGCTACTATCCTGGATGGTTTTTTTATTCGCCATCACGGTTTTCGCGTAAGGATTGACGATGTAGAGCACTACCTTTCAGGGCTGGTGGCCTATCAGCAACTGCTGTGTAAGGGAAAATATGCCAGTATCAAGCCACCGTTAGAAAATAAGCTTGATGCAGAGGCTATGGCCTCGGCAACGGGGGGAGAATGGATAACATCTCCTCCTGATAAATGGTTGGCAAGTGGAGTATGCTGCTGGCCGAAATCCTTTCAACCTGGGCAGGTGGTTGTCGCTCGGGGCAAGGAGATGAGCAAAGGTTTTTTGCCATTCGCGGCGGTGAAATCACTGGTCACTAAAGGTGCTTCCTCAGTGCTTTGTGATGATGGCGAGGCATATCGTGATATCGGTGTGCCCGTGTTACAGGTAGACGATATTCGCGCAGCAACACTGGCCATAGGGCAGTGGCAACGGCGCTGCTACGCAGGTCGTGTCGTTGGTATTACCGGAAGCGCAGGCAAAACAACGGCAGTGGCGATGCTAGCCCATGTGCTGAGCTACAACAGTTCAGTAGGGCAAACGCAAGGCAGTGCCAACCTGCCGGTTGGTATTGCCTGGAACATCGCTTCAATGCCTCCAGAGGCGCCATACTGGGTTGTTGAAATGGCCATCGGCTCCATGGCCCACAATACGGATATTGCTCGCCCTGATATTGCCATTGTTACGAATATCGCTGCGTCGCACCTGGAGTATCACCACTCGTTGGACGAAATTGCCCGTAAGAAAGCGCTTATTTTTCAGGGTATGCCAGCCAATGGGGTCGCAATTCTCTATCGTGATATGCCGCAGTATGCTTATCTTGCTGAGCAGGCAAGGAGCTACCACCTAAAAGTAGTCAGCTTTGGCGAGCATGCTGACGCTGACATACGCATGCTTGAGTTTTCAGGCAATAGCGGGCGCATTACGTTCGATGGCGCTTCGTATGAACTATGCATGAGCGCCGCTGGGCGCCATATGCTGCTTAACGCTATGGCCGTGCTGGCAGTGGCCAGGCACGATAACCTTCCTTTAGACACCGTTATGGCTCGCCTAGCCTCTTTTCAGGCTGTGGCAGGGAGGGGGGAGGTGCGGGCCATTGATTACCACGGAGTGGCGATCACTGTGTACGATGAAGCTTATAATGCCAATCCGTTATCGATGCGTATGGCACTGGAAGCTTTCTCCGCACTACCTGTCGATGCGGATCACAAGCTATTGATTATTGGCGATATGCTGGAGCTTGGCTCAGAATCAGAGGTGCTGCACCTGGAGCTTGTTCCCATACTTAACGCGTTATCGGCCAGGCAAATACTGCTGTGCGGTCAACATTGCCAAGCGTTAGCGCCACTACTGGGAGGGGAGGCCGCCGGAGTGTTTCATTTCTCGGATGTCAAAGCACTTGAAGCAGCATTGCCTAACCACATGATGTCGCAAGATAGCGTACTTGTTAAGGCATCCCATGGTATTGGGTTACACGCGCTTTTTTCACACCTGACCCGTGGATAAATACTTATCGTCAAGCCGACGCTGGTGGGGCTCTCTGCTATTGCTTTGTGCGATAGGCAAGCTAATGCCTGCTGTTGCTCAGCCGCAGCATGAAGCCGGTGAATGCTACTACCTGCAGCGTGATGGATCGCTCGAGGAGTTGGCAAATGAGCCGAATCCTGCGAAGGGTTTTGATGACATTCACTTCTTTGTCGAGAGCCCTGACCAGAGTGCGGCGCTAAACGCAACGCAACTTGAAGACTTGGAGCTTCAGTTGGCGGCTGCCGATGCGCTTTATCGCGACGTTCTGGGGCTCACACCACCTTTGCTCATGCCACGCTATCAGCGTGCGCACTTCATTATGGTGGTTTTACGTACTGATCAAACACGTAGCGGGCAGGCTTATGACGAAGTTGTACACAGCGCTGCCTCGCCAGATTGTCATATTCGCATGGCTCTGGGTGGGCATGTGAATGCAGCACGGAGCTTAACGCCTGCACATGAACTGTTTCATCTATACCAAAACGCACACATGATGTTCAAGCAAGGTTGGGTGCATGAAGGGTTGGCTCGCTGGTCGGAATCGCTGTTGAGAGGGGATGTACAACAGGGGGATTCCCTGCCCGCTAATATCGAGGCGCTTGAGAGGGTGATGCAAGAGAGCTACGGCGCAGCGCCATTTTGGCAGCGGTTGTTTTACCTGCTTGACCCCCAAGGGGATATATCCATTCCTGATGCGCTTCGAGATATACGCTATCACGATGGCAGCCAAGTAGTGGCGATGACCGAGCTTTATGGGAGCGCCTTTCTGCCGCTGCTATTCTCTTCACTAAACGAGGCTGGGAAGGCCCTTGCGACCCAAGAACAATGGCCAGTGTACAGCTGGGCAGAGGCACAGCAGCGCAGTCTGCGCCACAATGAGGCCATCCTATCTGCAGTGCATCATGCAGTTTCAACGTATATGTCGGTAGCAGATCAGCCGGAAGAGTTACGTGTATTCATGCAACTTATTGAGCCAATGACTGATTGATGAGCAATCTGGTGACTGAGACGAATGAGATCCATGGCGATCAGGTTCGTGACTTAATGATGGCGCTGGCTCGCGAGGTGCTGTGGCCATTTCGCTGGCGCGTGGCCACTATCCTGTTGATGCAGATCGCAACTCAAGTAATGCTGTTGGCAAGCTTGGTACTCCCCTGGCAACTGCTCCAAATGTTGATAACTGGCCGTAGCCGCATCGACGGATGGGTTTTCTGGACGGATGCCAACAGTGAAAAAATAGCGGTTCTGATCGCATTGGCAGTACTCTGTTTTTGCGCCTATGCCTTGCTTAAATGGCTAGTTAAAAAAGCCATTGCCAGCCTTTCAGCTTCAATACTGCAGCACTTGAATAAAACTCGGCTAGTTGCCAACCATCGATTACTTGGTAAACGTGTACTGGGTGTTGTGTTAGGCGCCTTATCATCAGCAGTGATTGCCATACTGTTCTGTCTGATGATCGCTCTTCTACATCCTCTTCTAGCACTATTGGCTGTTTTATGTGTGCTTGGGTTGGTGATGGTGGTGGGCTTTTACTACCGCTTTGAAAGGGTGCAAAAAATCCAGGATACGCTTCAAGGCAATGTTCTCACAGTGATCAATATCAGTTTTGTACTGGGTTTTCTGATCATTGTGCTGGATTATCTTAATGGCACTATGCGGCCACTGTTGACGCTATTCATACTGCTGCTGGGGGTACGCCAATTAATGGCGGCGAGTGTCAATGGGCTAGTAAGCTTTTTGAGCATCATCAAGCGTTTTCAGCAGATTAACATGTTGCTTTTGCCGCGCTCTCAACAGATATCTCTCTTTTCAACCACGGATTTTGTTCAACGTTTTGAACAAAGGACTCTCAAACAGTGGCTGTTGCCGTGGTTGGTTGAGCGTAAGCACTGCAATAGCGACATTGATGTTTTACAGTGCCGCCTGATTCATGGGCGATCTATAGCACAGGTATTGATTCGTGATACTGATGCCAGCGATGTCCCACGTTATATATTGCTCAAGTGTTATGTCTCAGCGCGAGAAAATGAAGCTCTGCATGAAACCGCGCTGCTGAACGAAGTAAATGGCCATTACCATGGTGTCATTCCCGCTGTGCCTATCTTGCTGGAGAGTGGTAGGTTGCCGTGGTGCTCTTTTGTATTGTTGGAGATAGGTGGCCAATTTCCTCAGTGGAAAAACTCAGAAGAACGAAAACCCTGGATGAGTGAGCTGCGTCAATGTCTGCTTCATGTCCCTTTGCCTAACCGGCTTATCGCGCAATACACAGCAACTTTTGCCTCTTTACCCGAGCGTATGAAGAAAATAGACGCTTCGCATTTTGCGTATTTGACGCAAGAGGATAAAGAAAGCTTTCAAATTGATCATTTTATGCGGTTATGGCCACTTATGGTGGCTGAGGTGGAAAGGATTCCCAAGAGCCTGACGGTGCAAAATCCGAGTAGTGCACGCATGGCGAATATAGATGGTCATATGCTTCTGATGGACTGGTTTGGTTGGGTATACGACACGGTTGGGGCTTTCTGGCCATTATCTGCAAAACTGCATGCCGAAGTGCTTGAAGTGATTGGCAACCAGTGGGAGGGTTCAAATACTCAGCCACGCTGGTTTGAATTTGATACCCCGGCCACTGCTGCGAACTACGTTGCATTGGCTGCACGCGCGCACGAATTTTGTCAGCGTTGTCATGCTAATAACGATTCTGGTGCACTCAATATGATGGCTGGTCTTATTAAAGCTTATGAGGCAGTCAATCATAGCCATTCTTTCTCTACCCTGCGGCGTGATATTGCCAGCTTGCACCATAGTGTAAATTAGGAGAAAGGGTAGCTACTGTTCATCAGCTCCTGTATCAGTTTCTTTGATCAGCTAGCGTTAGCGATTTCTGTTCTTTTGTTCGGTGAATTGGCTGTAAGTGCCCCCTGACACGACAGTCGCGAACCTCACCAACACACTCTTCCTATTATTTTGCCCGTATTGTCCACCGGTACAATATGCAACTGTCTTAATCAAGACTAGCCTTGTTCCAAAATGCCGCTAATAGCTATTTTTCACAGGGCTTGGCAAAGCGGCGACCTCTTTAATTAAACGGTGGGTGGAGAACAGCGCATGGCAACGGCGACGGTTACAGCGATTTCAGGTCAGGCATGGGCACGTGACGAAGACGGCAACTTGCGCGAACTGCGCATTGGCGACGTTCTTCAGGAGGGCGAAACGCTCATCACATCTGAGGATGGTCGTGTGGAGCTAGACTTTGCCGACGGAACAGGCGCTAACGTTGTCGAGGGTGGCCAAGAAGTTGCTGTTACGCCCGAGCTTGATGTTGACGCAATTGTAGCCACAGATGCCAGCGCCCAAGACGACGATCTTGAAGCGCTACTTGCCGCTCTTGACGACGAAGAAGGAGATCTCCTCGATCTTCTTGACGCGACTGCTGCCGGTGGTGGCGCCGGCGGCGGTGGTGGCGGTAGCGATTTCGTTCGCGTTGCACGTATTGCTGAAGAAACCGACCCATTAAGTTTCGAGGCTGCTGAAGGCGGTTTAGACTCCGCTGAGCTTGTTGAATTTGATGATGTTGCGTTGGCTGCCGACGCGGATGCGGATGCGGATGCGGATGCAGATGCAGATGCGGACGCAGATGCTGATGCCGACGCGGATGCGGATGCTGACTCCGATGCTGACGCCGATGCGGATGCGGATGCAGATGCAGATGCAGATGCAGATGCTGACGCGGATGCAGATGCAGATGCAGACGCGGATGCCGATGCTGATGCCGATGCTGATGCCGATGCCGATGCGGACGCTGATGCTGATGCAGACGCCGACGCTGATGCCGATGCCGATGCGGATGCTGACGCCGATGCGGACGCTGATGCGGATGCGGATGCGGATGCGGATGCAGACGCCGATGCCGATGCGGATGCGGATGCGGATGCAGACGCTGATGCCGATGCGGATGCGGACGCTGATGCGGATGCCGACGCAGACGCTGATGCGGATGCTGACTCCGACGCTGATGCCGATGCGGACGCCGATGCGGACGCTGATGCAGACGCCGATGCAGATGCAGATGCCGATGCAGATGCAGATGCAGATGCAGACGCGGATGCAGATGCAGATGCAGATGCTGACGCCGATGCTGACGCTGATGCAGATGCCGACGCTGATGCAGACGCGGATGCGGATGCTGACGCAGATGCAGATGCAGATGCAGATGCTGACGCTGATGCAGATGCCGACGCTGACGCGGATGCCGATGCGGACGCTGATGCAGACGCCGATGCAGACGCAGACGCTGATGCCGACGCCGACGCCGACGCCGACGCCGACGCTGATGCAGATGCCGACGCTGATGCAGACGCGGATGCTGACGCTGACGCGGATGCCGACGCAGATGCCGATGCGGACGCTGATGCGGATGCGGATGCAGACGCTGATGCCGACGCTGATGCCGACGCCGACGCCGATGCGGACGCTGATGCGGATGCAGACGCCGATGCCGATGCCGATGCGGATGCGGATGCGGATGCGGATGCAGACGCCGATGCAGACGCAGATGCCGATGCTGATGCAGATGCAGATGCAGACGCGGATGCAGATGCTGACGCCGATGCTGACGCTGATGCAGATGCCGACGCTGATGCAGACGCGGATGCGGATGCGGATGCTGACGCAGATGCAGATGCAGATGCAGATGCTGACGCTGATGCAGATGCCGACGCTGACGCGGATGCCGATGCTGATGCCGATGCGGACGCTGATGCAGACGCAGACGCTGATGCCGACGCCGACGCCGACGCCGACGCCGACGCCGACGCTGATGCAGATGCAGATGCCGACGCTGATGCAGACGCGGATGCTGACGCTGACGCGGATGCCGACGCAGATGCCGATGCGGACGCTGATGCGGATGCAGACGCCGATGCAGACGCTGATGCCGACGCCGACGCCGACGCCGACGCCGACGCCGACGCCGACGCTGATGCAGACGCTGATGCAGACGCTGACGCTGATGCGGACGCTGATGCGGATGCAGACGCCGATGCAGACGCTGATGCCGACGCCGACGCTGATGCAGACGCTGATGCAGACGCTGACGCTGATGCAGATGCCGACGCGGATGCAGATGCAGACGCCGACGCTGACGCGGATGCCGACGCAGATGCCGATGCGGACGCTGATGCGGATGCAGACGCCGATGCAGACGCTGATGCCGACGCAGATGCTGACGCTGACGCAGACGCTGATGCCGACGCGGATGCGGATTTAGAAGCCACCATCACCATCGACACCATCGCCGGTGACGACGTGATCAACGCTGCCGAGGCTGAGCAGAACTTCACAGCTGTCAGCGGCACGGTGAGCGGTGACGTGGTAGCGGGTGATCAAGTCACGTTGAGTGTAAATGGCAACAGCTACACCACTAACGTGGTCGACGACGGTGCGGGCAACCTGAGCTACAGCACTACCGTGGCAACCGCCGACCTGATCGCCGACAACAGTGTGGAAGCGAGCGTGACCGCCACAGACGCGGCGGGTAACAGCCAGACCGCGACCGAAACACGTGACATCACGGTTGACACCGAGATCGCCGCGGGCATCACCATCGACACCATTGCCGATGACGATGTGATCAACGCCGAAGAAGCCGCTGAAACCAACACCTCCATCACCGGGACGGTGAGCGGTGACGTAGTAGCGGGTGACCAAGTCACGCTGAGCGTGAACGGCAACAGCTACACCGGCGACGTGGTTGACGATGGCGCAGGCAACCTGGGCTACAGCATCGACGTGCTCACGGCGGATCTGATCGCTGACAACAGTGTGGACGCGAGCGTGACTGCCACCGACGCGGCGGGTAACAGCGAGACCGCCACCGCCACGCGTGACATCACGGCCGACACCGAGATCGCCGCGGGCATCACCATCGACACCATCGCCGGTGACGACGTGATCAACGCCGAAGAAGCCGCTGAAACCAACACCGCCATCACTGGCACGGTGAGCGGTGACGTAGTAGCGGGTGACCAAGTCACGCTGAGCGTGAACGGCAACAGCTACACCGGCGATGTGGTGGACGATGGCGCAGGCAACCTGGGCTACAGCATCGACGTGCTCACGGCCGACCTAATCGCTGACAACAGTGTGGAAGCGAGCGTGACCGCTACCGACGCGGCGGGTAACAGCGAGACCGCCACCGCCACGCGTGATATCACGGCCGACACCGAGATCGCCGCGGGCATCACCATCGACACCATCGCCGGTGACGACATGATCAACGCTGCCGAGGCTGAGCAAAACTTCACAGCTGTCAGCGGCACGGTGAGCGGTGACGTGGTAGCGGGTGATCAAGTCACGTTGAGTGTAAATGGCAACAGCTACACCACCAGCGTGGTCGACGACGGTGCGGGCAACCTGAGCTACAGCACTACCGTGGCAACCGCCGACCTGATCGCCGACAACAGTGTGGAAGCGAGCGTGACCGCCACCGACGCGGCGGGTAACAGCCAGACCGCGACCGAAACACGTGACATCACGGTCAACACCGACGCCTCCGCCACCATCACCATCGACACCATCGCCGGTGACGACGTGATCAACGGCGAAGAAGCCACCCAGACCATCAGCGTCACCGGCAGCGTGGGCGGCGACGCCGGCGAAGGCGACAC